>JAHEDH010000022.1 GCA_024641285.1 bacterium
GCCCATCTCTGGCTGGTCGACGAGACCGACGGGGACATCACGGGATACGCCTACGCGACACCGTGGCGTTCCAGGCACGCCTACCGATTCACCGTGGAGACGACCGTCTACGTGGCATCAGAACAGCACGGTCGTGGGGTCGGCCGGCGCCTGTACGAGGAACTCCTCGCTCAGCTCTGTGCATTGGGCTTCGTGACCGCCGTGGCAGGGATCACCCTCCCGAACGAACAGAGTGTCGATTTCCACCGCTCGCGCGGCTTCGGCGACGTCGGCACGTTCCCCAAGGTCGGATACAAATTCGGCACCTGGTACGACACCGGCTGGATGTCACGCGAGCTGTGACTCTGAGTTGCGCATGACGCCTCACGCCTCACGCCTCACGCCTCACGCAACACGCAACACGCCTCACGCCTCACGCAACACGCAACACGCCAGGAGCGCGTACCACCTCAACGCGACCTGCTAGCCGAGCGTGGAGCGTGGAGCGTGGAGCGTGGAGCGTGGAGCGTGGAGCGTGGAGCGTGGAGCGTGGAGCGTGGAGCGTGGAGCGTGGAACGTGGAACGTGGAACGCCGCTCGCGAAAATTCGTGGGCTGTTGGGTTTTCGCGTTGGCGTCGAGGCGGATAGCTTCCCCGCCGCATCCACTCGTGGATGGACTTCCCCGAAGACAGGCTGTCGCTCAGCCACGTGGTTCGACGCGTTCGGAGTCCAGTTCGCGAAAAACGACCCTCTCTGGGTCGAAGAAACCATTGACTGAGTGACACCTGTGTAATTACAGTGATGTGTCCCACCCCAACATGTGGTGTCCGATATGCAGAGGACCACAACATGTAGTAGTTGGGACATGAATACAGCGCCCTGGTCGGGATCAACCCGTCCGGGGTCAGTTGTCAGCGAAGAAAGAGGGAGCCACCACATCATGTCCGACGGTCTGCGCATCGAGCGCCGCTTCACCACCGAAGGTTCCAGCCCATACGAGAACATCGAGTGGTCGAGTCGGGACTCCCGCATCGCCAACCCCGACGGTTCCGTCGTGTTCGAGATGACAGGCGCCGAGATCCCGGCCAACTTCAGCCAGGTCGCCTCGGACATCATGGTCAGCAAGTACTTCCGCAAGGCGGGCGTCCCCCAGGTCGACGACGAGGGCAACCCCATCACCGACGATGACGGCAACGTCGTCACCGGGCCCGAGCGCTCGGCAAAGCAGGTCTTCGATCGCCTCGCCGGCACCTGGCGCCACTGGGGCCAGACCCACGGCTATTTCGCATCCGATGCCGACGCCCAGGCATTCGAGGACGAGCTCAAGTACATGCTCGCCAACCAGATGGCCGCGCCGAACAGCCCGCAGTGGTTCAACACCGGTCTCGCCCACGCCTATGGCATCACCGGCAACCCCCAGGGCTTCTGGTTCGTCGATCCCGAGACCGAGGAGCTCGCCCCCTCCCCCGACGCCTACAGCCGCCCCGCCCCGCACGCCTGCTTCATCCAGTCCGTCGACGACGACCTCGTCTCCGAGGGCGGGATCATGGATCTGTGGATGCGTGAGGCCAGGCTCTTCAAGATGGGCTCGGGCACCGGCTCGAACTTCTCCAACATCCGCGGCGAGAACGAGCCGCTCTCGGGAGGCGGCAAGAGCTCGGGCGTCATGTCGTTCCTCAAGATCGGCGACCGGGCCGCCGGTGCCATCAAATCGGGCGGCACCACCCGTAGGGCCGCCAAGATGGTGATCCTCGACGTCGATCACCCCGACATCGAGCTGTTCATCGACTGGAAGAAGGCCGAAGAGGACAAGGCCCGCATCCTCATCCAGAAGGGCGGCCTCCCCGCCGACTTCAACGGCGAGGCATACGCGACGGTCTCCGGTCAGAACTCGAACAACTCGGTCCGCGTCACCTCGGACTTCATCGAGGCCGTCATCGCCGACGGCGACTGGGACCTGACCCGCCGGACCGACGGCGCCGTCGCCAAGACCGTCAAGGCGCGCCATCTGTGGCGTCAGATCTCCGAGGCCGCCTGGGCCTGCGCCGATCCAGGTCTGCAGTTCGACACGATCATCAACGAGTGGCACACGTGCCCCGAGGGCGGCCGCATCCGCGGCTCGAATCCGTGCTCGGAGTACATGTTCCTCGACGACACCGCGTGCAACCTGGCGTCGCTCAACCTCGTCCGGTTCATGAACGCCGACGGGTCGTTCGACATCGACTCGTACCAACACGCCATCCGCATCTGGACGATGGTCCTGGAGATCTCGGTCACGATGGCCCACTTCCCCTCGGCCCCGATCGCCCAGGGCTCCTACGACTACCGAACCCTCGGGCTCGGATACGCAAACCTCGGCTCGCTGCTGATGCGCATGGGCCTCGCCTACGACTCCGACGAGGGGCGGGCGATCGCCGGTGCGCTCACCGCCATCCTCACCGGATACTCCTATGCGACGTCCGCGGAGATGGCCTCGGTCGTCGGCCCGTTCCCCCGGTTCGCCGAGAACCGCGAGCACATGCTGCGCGTGATCCGCAACCATCGCCGGGCGGCGTACGACACGCCTGCCGAGGATTTCGAAGGCCTCACCCACACCGTGATGGGCATCGATGCCGATCTGGCACCCACTCCACTGCTGGCCGCGGCCCGTCAGAGCTGGGACCTGGCGCTCGACCTCGGTGAGGCACATGGGTACCGCAACGCCCAGGCGACGGTGCTGGCGCCGACCGGGACGATCGGCCTCCTGATGGACTGCGACACCACCGGTGTCGAGCCCGACTTCGCGCTGGTCAAGTTCAAGAAACTCGCCGGCGGCGGATACTTCAAGATCGTCAACCAGTCGGTGACCCCGGCGCTGGCCAACCTGGGATACACCCCCGACCAGCAGTCCGACATCGTCACCTACATCGTCGGCACCTCGAGTCTCGCGGATTCCCCGTTCATCAACAGCGCCTCACTCGCCGAGAAGGGTTTCACCGCCGACGAGATCGCCAAGATCGAGAAGACCCTTCCCGGCGTCTTCGAACTGAAGCACGCCTTCAACGTCTTCGTCATCGGCGAACCGACGCTCCAGCGACTCGGCTTCGAGGTCGACGAGTACACCAGTTGGGAGTTCGACCTGCTGTCGGCGCTCGGGTTCTCACGGTCGGAGATCAACGCCGCAAACGACCACATCTGCGGCCGCCAGACGATCGAAGGCGCCCCGCACATGGCCGACGAGCACCTGTCGGTGTTCGACACGGCCAACAAGAACGGCAAGTACGGGACCAGGTTCATCCACCACCTCGGGCACATCAAGATGATGGCCTCCGCCCAGCCCTTCATCTCGGGCGCCATCTCCAAGACGATCAACATGCCCAACGAGGTGACACCGGATGACATCCAGGACGCCTACAAGGTGAGCTGGGATCTCGGTCTCAAGTCGATGGCGCTCTATCGCGACGGCTCCAAAGCCAGCCAGCCGCTGTCGTCCTCCAGCGACGACGGCGACTCCGAGGAGGAGACCGAAGAGATCGCCGCCGCGGTCGAGAAGGAGGTCCAGATCGCCTGGGGCCGGGTGCCGGCCGGGCTGTCGCCGAGCCAGGCGTACGCCCAGGGGATGCATCCCCAGCGGTTCCTGCTCCCTGGTCGCCGCCGCGGCTTCAACCAGGAGGCACGGGTCGGCGGGCACAAGGTGTTCCTCCGCACCGGTGAGTACGAGGACGGAACGCTCGGTGAGATCTTCATCGACCTCGCCAAGGAGGGCGCCACGCTCAAGGGCATCCTGAGCTGCTTCGCCATCGCCGTGAGCAAGGGCCTCCAGTACGGCGTGCCCCTCGAGGAGTTCGTCGACACGTTCACATTCCAGACGTTCGAGCCGCGCGGCATGGTCGAGGGGCATCCCAACATCAAGATGTCGAACTCGATCGTCGACTACGTGTTCCGGTCACTCGGTGTCGAGTACCTGCAGCGTGACGAGCTCGCCCAGGTCCCGCCGAACCGGACGAGCGATCTGCCCGAGCCGCCCAGCGGCCTGGCGGTCGAGGCCGGCGTGCAGCTCGACCTGAGCGACGCCGCCGCCGAGGCGGACGTCGATCTGGTGCAGCGTGCCGCCGAGTATGCCGACGCCCCTGACGCTCCGGCACCGGTGCCGGTCTCGGGTGGCTCGGGTGCCGCCGCGGCTCCCGCCCAGGCGTCGATGAACGGCTCCGGTACGACGATGACGGCGACCAAGGCCGACCTGGCCGACGTCGCACTGTCGGAGAACATGGGCGATGCGCCGGTCTGCTCGAACTGTGGCCACATGACGATCCGCAACGGCAGCTGCTACGTCTGCCTCACCTGCGGAGACACCACCGGCTGCAGCTAGATCTCAGAGGGGGCTGAGGTTCTCCGGGTTGGGGGGGGAGCCGGTTCGCCTCAGTTGGGCTGAGAAACCGAGGGGAGGGCCGCTGGGCCCTCCCCTCGCCTTTGTGGATCACGTTTCACCGGAGCGCCACTCTGCCTCAACAACCGACCACTCGGCAGCGCTCACTCCGACCAGGATTACGGCGTTCTGCGAGTGAACTGAATCGCAGGCTCGTAGTCTGAGGCGATGGCATACGACGAACGCCTCGCAGAGCGACTCGTCGAGGCCCTCGCCACCCAATCGAACATCACCGAGCAGAGAATGTTCGGCGGCGTTGCGTTCATGGCGGGTGGGAATCTCGCGGTCGGCGCCAGCAGCCAAGGTGGGCTCATCGTGCGTGCTGATCCCGAAACGTGCGAGGATCTTCTCGAGCCAGGCGTGGAGCTGATGGAGATGCGGGGTCGTCCGATGCGCGGCTGGCTGCTCGTGGCATCCGAACGCATCCAATCAGAATCGGACCTCGGGCACTGGATCCAAATCGGTCTCGGATACGCGCAGAGCCTCCCGCCGAAATGACGCATCTGTGCGGCTGCGAATCCGAGGCGCGACCAGCGACGAGCGCTGGAGCATGAATGGTCGGACCGCTCAGTCAGGCGGGTCGGATCCCGACCGGTCGGGCGGGTGGAGCCTGCGCCGATAGGGCGGGCTCCCGGGGTCGATCCGGAAGCCACGACCGTGGATCACCACGTGGTGGTGATACCAACACAGGCTCGTGAGGTTGGCGTGATGGTTGTCGCCGTGCGAGTTCCGCTCACGGATGTGGTGAGGTTGCAGGCGATACGACGATCCGCACCCGTCGACGGTGCACAGTCCGCCGTCCCTCGCCAGGACGTACCGCCGGGTCTTGGGCGGAATGGCAGTGGAGGCATTGCCGATGCCGAGCGGCTCACCGTCGGAGGTGCGGGCGATCACGTCGATCGGCGATCCGCAGAGAATTCGTTCGAGGGTGGCGGGGCCGATGCGTGGACCGGAAACAACCCATGCCTTGGGGTGTGTCGGACCGCCGGTGGCGTCGACGATCACCGTCGTCGGGACCGCCGCTCCAGATGGCTCCCGGTCTGGCTGTTGCCGGTCGCACAGCAGGAACAGCGCATCCGCTCGCCGGACCGCCCGGGACTCGCGATGACCGGCCGGCGCTTCGGGCAACTCGTCGGCGACCTCTTCCAGGGCGTTGGCGACGATCTTGCCTTCGAGTGCCGGCAGCCGCCCCCACAGCTTCCACGCGGATTCGTCCAACGATGGCTGCATGGCGAGGAAACGCGACTCGTAGGAATCGAGGTCCTCGGCCCGACCGAATTCCTTCTGGCGTGCGAGCAACGATCGGAGCCCGACGATGTCGAGATCGAGCCTGGGATCGGTGCTACCGGCCTTCGCCAGCTCAGAGACACGATCGAACGAAACCGCCCCCTCGACGAGCATGCGATCGAGGTCGGCGGAGTCGGCCCGGGCCACGGCGGCGATACGGCGGGCGGTGTCGGGCCGAACGTCCATCCGCCCGACGACCCAGTCCTCGAGGGTCCGCATGCCGTCACCGAGCGGGATCTGCCGCCGGTCGACCTCACGGAGCACCTTCACCTCGGCCGCCCTGATGCGAGATCCGAGGGCTCGTAGCCGGTCGAGTGCACGGTCGAGCTCATCTGCGGTGAGTTCGGCGATCTGTGCGTCGGTGAGGATCTCCATCTGCCACCACCATACGGGAGGGGTATGACAGAAATCGAACATACGTTCGACTCTTCAGAATCCCGTAGGCTCGGTCTCGAACTCTGGTTCTGACGGTGCCCGCTCGTGGTGCAGTGGCCGCAACGCCACGGTTTGCTCGAGCCACAAGAGGGCGTCGTAACGGAGCCCCATGACCGTGGGGACATAGTTGCCCGCCTCTCGCCCGGGTTGGTACACGACGCCGATCGCCCGATGCCCCGCAGAAGATCCGAGCCAACGTCCCTTCCGATACGGTGGAAACACCAGTGTGGCGGGCCGACCGAGCGCCTCCACGTCGGCCAGCGTTCGAACCCCTCGAGGATCTCCCGAGCATCGGAACCTGGTTCTGCTCGGCCCCGGACCCACTGGTTCAGCCGCCAGCAGTCCGGCCAGTCGCCCTCGACGCCGATGAGATCGAACCCCTTCTGCTCGATCAACTGACGGCTGAGCTCGCAACGCCATCCGTAGTAGTCGTGGGTGCCGTGTGAGGCTTCACCGATGCAGACGAAGCGGGCGTCGCCCACTCGATCGATCAACGGCCGAAGGTCATCCGGCCCAGCCAGCGGACCTGCGATCGCCTGGATCTCGTCCAACTCGGCGTCGATCACGTTCTGCATGTCGCTTCCTCCCGTGGTCAGCTCGTCGATTCGCACACCCGCCGTCAGGACTTCCGGCAAGCCACTCCCGACGCCCTTTCCGATCGTGCAACCTGAACCTCGCCGGTGCCAGAGGCCTACGCCCTGGCATCGATCCATGCGCGGCACCCAGAGACGCGCTCGCAGTTGGACCGGCGCCGTCGGTCGGTAACCTCCGTCATCCCTTGAACCGCTTCATCCTCACCCTCAGTTGCCCGGACCGTCCCGGGATCGTCCACGCAGTGTCGGGCGCGCTGCTCGAGGTGGACGGCAACATCCTCGAGAACGCCCAGTTCGACGATCTCGACAGCGGGTTGTTCACGCTCCGCACCCGGTTCGAGACCGAACGCTCGATCGACGAGGTCCGGCTCGTGCTCGACGCCGTCGTGGAGGAGCTCGACGCTTCATACCGGCTCAGGGCGGAGAGCGACCGGCCGCGCATGCTCGTGATGGTGTCGAAGTACGACCACTGCCTGATCGACCTGCTCTATCGACAGAGCACCGGCGAGCTGCCGGTCGAGATCCCGCTGATCGTCTCCAACCACACCGACACCGCCCACCATGCCGCCCGATACGGCGTCCGCTTCGAGCATCTCCCGATCAAGGCGGACATCAAGGCCCAGCAGGAGCGGCGACTGTTGGAGCTGATCGAGAGCGAGCGGATCGATTTCGTGGTGCTGGCCCGCTACATGCAGATCCTGTCCCCCGACTTCTGCGAGGCGCTGTCAGGCCGGATCATCAACATCCACCACTCGTTCCTGCCCGGATTCAAGGGTGCGCGCCCGTATCACCAGGCCCACGCCCGCGGCGTGAAGCTGATCGGGGCCACCGCCCACTACGTCACGTCCGACCTCGACGAGGGCCCGATCATCGAACAGGACGTCGAGCGCGTCGACCACTCCATGACACCAGAGCGCATGACGGTGATCGGCCAGGACATCGAACGCCGCGTCCTCGCCAAAGCCGTCAAGTACCACGCAGAGGATCGGGTTCTGCTGGTCGGCACCAGAACCGTCGTGTTCACATGACCAAGCGCGAATCGCAGCGAACGACTCGAATGTTCGGGATCACCTTCGGCTGGTAGTGCCACAGGTTGCGTCGAGGGTGCCCGGAATCTCGTCGCCCCCGGGAGTGAGCTCGTCGTCGAACAGGCCCTCGGCGGTAACGGTGTTCCCGTCGATCGAGATCCCCTCCGACGTGTTCATACGGAGCGAGATCGAAGGATTCTCGAAGTCGCTGATGTCCTGGATGAAGACCTCGTGGTAGAGGTCGGCTCCCTCGTAGCGACCCTGCCCGGACTCGTCGCGGATGTTGGCCTGCATCTGGACTGCAGCCCCCTCGTGCTCGCCCCGACTGTCGGAGCTGAATGCGTACACGTCGCTTTGGGTCGCCTCATGCCCGAAGGCACAGAGGAACGAAGTGAACTCCCACGTCTGATCACCGATCGTCAGCGTGGCGCTGCCCGGATCGATGCGGGAGGCGATCAAGTCCGTGGTCTCCTGCGTGAGATCGGCTGCTGTGGGATTTCCGCTGATCGCCTGGAAGTCGATCGTGTTCATGTCGATGTTCGCCCAATCGATGGTGGTCAGGTCGACGGTCGCCCAGTCGACATCGGTCCCGTCCACGACCGAGCCATCAGAGACCGGGGTCGTCGTCTCTGCCGGCGCCGTTGTCGACGGAGTCGAGTCGTTCGGAGCGCCGGTCGCCACCGTCGTCGGCTCGGGAGCGACCGCGTCATCCGATCCCTCCGCCGCTTCGCCGCCGCCGCAAGCCGCGACAAGAAGCGCAAGTATGCATACGAGGTATGCGGTCACCGGTGTCTTCTTCATGGGTCTCTCCTCCCGTGACTGCCGTGAGCCGGAATCGGCTCTGGAACACCCTATCGATCATCGGACCGACGTGCAGATACAACCTCTCCGATCCGATTCGACAGTCATCGATCTCGGCGGGACCGTGCCACCGACCGGCCCATCACGAGCTCGGGAAGGGTGCGACCACACGCGGGCACTTCAGGAGGAGTGCGACCGGAGGTGGGCCTTCATCCCCTGCGGGGCGCGTGCGATCCTGCCGCACTCCGGGCATGTGAGTGCGAGAGCGCCGTAGCGCTCGAGCGCCTCCTCCTGGCTGAGGTCGGCCCGAGATGTTCGTTTCGAGCCCGAGCCCTTCTTGGCGCCGTTCGGCGAAGACTTCCCGGCTCCCCGACCGAGCACGGCGAGAGCCTCGTCGATCAGATCGATCTGGCGTTGGAGTGCCCGTCGCTCCGATTGGAGCGCTTCACGAGCGTCTGCAATGGACATCGAAGCTTCCTTCCGTCAGCCCGAATCTACTCGTATCCACCCCTTCGACTCTCCGAGAGGGGCTCCAGAGGCTCGAGACCGGAGCGATCTCGACCGCTGGGCTGCACGGGCCGGAAGGCCGCCGAGACGTCGGGCGACTCGGTGCGGAGTTCGAGCGCCGTCAGCACGCGAGCCTTCAAGGGATCGAGCCATCCGGCGGAGATGAGACCGTTCTCGATCAGATACTGCTCGGAACCGACGAAACCGTAGGTCCGCTCGTGTACCGCCCCGCCGCCGGTTCGGGTCGCCAGCACCACCGGGAAGGACGATGCGGCATCCACCAGCACGGGGGCGAGGACTTCTGGAACGTGCCCGACTCCCATCCCCTGCACGACCAGGCCGTCGATGCCGGCACCGACGACCGCACGCCACGTGTCGACGTCGGGTTCCATCGTCGCAGCGAGCACCGGCACACGCACCGACGATCGCACGGGGTCGACTCGTTGGAAGCGGCAGCGGGTCCGGTCGATCACCACAGGGGATCCCTCTTGAAACCACCCGACGGGCCCATGAGGCAACGAACTGAACGCATCGGGTCGCGACGCATGACGTTTCTGGACTCTCGCCGCCGCGTGAATCGTGTCGTTCATCACGACCGTCACTCCGAGACCCACCATCTCTGCAGACGCGGCACAGTGAACGGCCGCAAACAGATTGGCAGGGCCATCCGCTCCCGGCAGTGTCGGGTTCCTCATCGCTCCGGTCACCACAACCGGCTGTTCGAGATCCGCCAGCAGCAACTCCAGAGCGAATGCCGTCTCATCGATCGTGTCGGTCCCCTGGACGACCACGACACCATCGGATCCTCGAGCGAGGTCCTCCCGGATTGCCGACGCCACGTTCACGAGATCCGAGAACGTCAGATTCGCGCCGGGAAGACGCACAACGGATCTGGCCACGATCGACGGGCCGTCACGCAGTTGCGGAACCGCCTCGAGCAACTCGTCGGCGCCGAGGGTCGGCGTCACGCCTCCCGTTCCGGTCATCGAAATCGTGCCGCCCAAGGTGAGCACCGCGACCTGACCGGTCACAGCTGCGACCAATGGCTCTGCTCAGACACCCAGATAGCTCCGCTTCACCTCGTCGTCGTTCTCGAGCGCCTCCGGGAGGCCAGACCAGACGATCACCCCGTGCGGCCCCATGATGACGATCCGGTCTGCCAGCGACAGCGCCAGACCGAGGTTCTGCTCGACGAGCAGGATCGACAGGCCTGGCCCTTTCAGCGATCGCATCGTTTCCTTGATCGTCCCGATAACGATCGGGGCGAGCCCCTCGGATGGCTCATCCATGAGGAGCAGCCTGGGGTTGGTCATCAGTGCACGACCGATTGCGAGCATCTGCTGTTCGCCACCGGACAGGTTGCTCGCAAACGACTCGCAGCGTTCTTCGAGTCGTGGGAAGAACTCGAAGACCCGCTCGAGGGTCCAGGAATCGGCGTCGTGGCGTGGCGCACGCGCAATGACCTCGAGATTCTCGATCACGGTCAGGCTCCCGAACACGTGACGACCCTGAGGGACGAGGCCGACTCCGAGCCTGGCCACTTCATAGCTCTCCAGCGTGACCAGGTCGTTTTCGTAGAACCTGATCGCACCCCCTCGAACCTCGGGGGGGCGCATCCCGGCTATCGCCCGGACCATGGTCGTCTTGCCCATGCCGTTCCGACCGAGCACGGAAACGACCTCACCTTCTCCGACTTCGAGATGCAGCCCCCGAATGATCGGCGCCGTGCCGTACGAGCAATGAAGATCTTCGATCACCAACATCAGTCGGACCTCAGATACACCGCTTGGACCCGATCGTCTGCGCGGATCGATTCGGGGTCGCCCTCGGCGATGACCTGTCCGTTGTCCAGGACGAGAACATGGTCGACCAACTCGAGCGCGATCTCCATGTCGTGCTCGATCAGCACGATGGTGAGGTCCCGCGACAACCCCTCGACGAGGTCTCGCATGAGTCGGCGCTCGGCTGCAGACAGCCCGGCTGCCGGCTCGTCGAGCAGCAGGATTTCGGGCTCGGTTGCCAACGCCAAGGCGATCTCGAGCTGACGCTGCTCGCCATGCGAGAGCTCCGAGACGACCGTGTGGCGTTCAGCCGAGAGATGGAGCTGATCGAGAACGCTCGTGATCCGCTCATCGATCCACCCCTTGATTCGGAGGGGACGCCAGCACGCGAAGCGCGACCGCGCCCTGGCTTGAGCGGCAATGGACAGATTCTCCTCCACCGTGAGCGCCTGGAAGAGCTCTGTGACCTGATAGGTCCGACCCAATCCGCTCTGGGCGTTCTTGTACGGGGTGGATCGAGAGGTGTCCGCTCCGAAGAGGTGCACCCGACCCGTGGTCGGGTGCACCTCTCCCGAGATCGTCTTGAACAGCGTGGTCTTCCCCGCTCCATTGGGCCCGATCACGGCCCATCTGGCTCCACGCTCCACCTGGAGCGAGACACCGCTGACAGCTGTCACCCCGCCGAAGCGGACCGTGACATCGTCGACGTGGAGGATCGGAGCGACCGCTGTCGTCATCCATCAGCCTCCGGCGTTGCCTTGGAACTCACGTGAGTACACCGGCTGCTGGAGATACTCATCCGCGGACTTCGGCCAGAACTGGTCGATGTCGTTGTATGTGTCGATCACGACGTTCCAGACCCGCCCGTCGTCACGAACGACGACCTGGCGGATGTAGATGTCGTAGATCGGGTTGCCGTAGTCGTCCAGGACGGACGGCCCGAACGGCGTGAGCAGCTCCAGGCCCTTCATGGTCTCCAGCGCCGCCGCCTTGTCCGACAGATCGCCGTTCATCGCCTGAATCGTCTCGTCGATGTATTGGGCCGCCGTCCAGGTCGCTGCCGCGTAGTACGACGGCAACCGCCCGGTGGCAGCATCGAAGAGCTCCACGAACTCTTGGGTCTCGGGTGCATCCCGGCCCTCCGCCCAGTGGCCGGATGAGATGAGGCCTTCCACCTGGTCGACCGGCACGTTGCGGATGTTCGACACGTCCGCGGTGACCTCACCGGCGAGGATCGGGATCTGTTCCTTCAGGCCGAAGTCAGACCAGTTCTGGAAGAAGTCGCTCACGCTGGCCCCGACCTGGAGCACGAACACGGCGTCAGGGTCGAAGCCCGACAGCTGAGTGACGTAGGTTCCGAGGTCGGTCGATCCGAGCGGATTCCACAGTTGCTCCGAAGCAGCGACAGTGCCGCCGGCCTCGGTGAAGACCTGCGTGAACCCGCCACACATCTCCCAGCCGAAGGCGTAGTCGGTGCACATCGAAGCGACATCGGTGTAACCGTTGTCGAACGCCCACTGTCCGAGCACGTGCGATGTCTGGCTGGAGGTCCACCCGCCGGCGCGAATGAAGTTCGGGAACGGATTGCGCTGGGTCATGTCGTCTGCGGAACCGATCGGAGACATGAAGATCACGTCCTCGTTGTCCTTGAGGCGATCGGCCAGCGCAAAGGTCACGTTGGCGAGGAGCTCACCCACGATGATCTGGGCGCCGTAGTTCTGGACCAGCTCGTCGACCTTCTGCAACGCCGTATCGGGGTTGCCGCCGGTGTCCTCGACACGGAACTCGACGGTGCATCCGGCGATCTCGGTCGAGTGGTTGGCCCAGTACAGCTCGAATCCATCCTTGGCGTCGGTCCCGGAAGCTGCGAGGCCGCCGGTCAGCGGCTGGAGGACACCGACACGAATCGGCTCGTCACATCCTTCGGCCATCGCCTCCGTCGTCTCGGCGGCGCCTGCGGTCGTCGTCGTGGCATCGACACTTCCCGAGGTGGTCGCCGTAGCCGCTGCGGTCGTGGTCGTGTCGTCCCCGGCGTCGGGAGCCGAGCACGCTGCTGCAACCATTGCCATGATCGATATCAGTATCACGAAACGGATTCGTCTCATTGTCTCTCCTTCTCTCCTGGGTCAGGGCCCAGCTGTTCGGTTGCTCGAGGTCAGTACAGGTTCTTGGCTCACAGGAGCATCGTTGCGGTGGAGCCACTTGTTCCACCCGTCGGAGATGGCGCCGACCAACCCTCGGCGGGCGAACAGCACCACCACGATGAAGAGCGTCCCCATCAATGTGGGCCAGCGCGAGACGTAGATGCTCACGACGTTCTGGACGAACACGATGATGAAGGCACCGATCATCGGTCCGACGAGTGTCCCGATCCCGCCGAGAATGGCTTCCAGCACGCCGATGGCCGACGCAGCCAGGATCACGGTCGACGGGCTGATGAATCCATTCAGATACACCAGGAGGATGCCCGACACCGTGGCGAAGAAGCCGGCGATGAGAAACACGTAGAGCTTCTGGCCCGTCGTGTTGTACCCGAGCATGCGCATCCGCGTCTCGCTCTCGCGCAAGCCCTTCAGCGAGGTGCCGAAGGGCGAATTCACGACGATCCCGAGAAGGGCCCAGCACAGCACCACGACGACGAGTGTGAGGTAGTAGTACTGCCAGTAGAGCTCGACGGCGGGCGGCCGGGGTATCCCGGTCAGGCCGTTCTCCGCGCCGGTGATCCGGAACAGTCGGATCGAGAGACCCCAGACGATCATCCCCTGAGCCAGCGTGACCATGATGAAATAGACGCCATCGGACCGCATTGCCATCACGCCGAAGATCAGAGCGGCGGTCATGCCGGCGAGAAAGCCGACGGCGATCTGTGCCGTGAACCCGGCGCCGGCTTTCGACGCCATGTAGCCGACGCCGTATGCGGCGGTACCGGACACACCGGCATGACCGAGCGTGATGAGTCCCGCATAGCCTCCCAGCAGGTCGATGCTCTGGGCGAAGAGGCCGGCGATGAGCGCAAGGGAGATCAGCCCGATCACGAAGCGGTCGAAGATGTACGGAGCCGCAACGCCGAGTCCGATCCCTGCTGCTGCGAGCCCCAGTTTCACGCGTGCGGTGAGCGAGAGGGATCGCAACATCACTTACGCCCCAGAAGGCCTCGCGGGCGAAGAACGAGGATGATCGCCATGGGCGCGAACAAGGTGAAGAACGACAGCTCGGGGATCAACGCCTTTCCGAACGAGTCGATCAGACCGACGATCACGACGCCGAGCGCGGCCCCCTTCAGGCTTCCAAGACCACCGATGATGACGACGGCGAGAGCGAAGAGGAGGACCTCGAAGTCCTGTCCGGGGAGCAGCGTGAGGAACGCGCCGCCGATCACCCCGGCGAATCCCGCCAGGAAGGCTCCGAACATGAAGGCACCGGTGAACACCGCCTTGATGTTGATACCGAGTGCTGCGACGGTCTCGCGGTCATCCACTCCGGCCCGAACCATCGCTCCCCACCGTGTCTTCTTCTCGACCCAGAACAGGATCGCGCCGACGACAACTGCACAGGCGATGACGAACAGGCGGTACCGGGGATAGATGAACCCGCCGATGTTCAATGCGCCGTTGAGGAAGTCCGGCTTCGGGATCGGCGTGGGGTCACCTCCCCATATGGCCAGGGACAAGTCGCCGAGGACGAAGGTCAGTCCGATCGTGAGCAGGACCTCCGGCTTCTCGAGGCCGCGGATCGGACGGAGGAGCACGCGTTCGGTCACCAGGCCCAACAGCATGATCGAGACTGCCGATACGAGCATCGCGAAGAAGAAGTTGCCCGTCGCACGGACGACGGAGATCCCGATGTAGCCGCCGACGAGATAGAAGCCTCCATGCGCGAGGTTGGTGATCCGCATGAGACCGAAGATCAACGTGAATCCGCTGGCGAGGAAGAACAGCACTGCGCCGAAGCTGAGTCCGTTGAGCGCCTGCGCCAGGAACGCGGTGCCGGTCATCTGAGTGAGGATCCACCAGACCAACAGCGCCAGCGCGACGATCGAACCGCCCCACCACAACCATCGCGACGTCGGCGCGTCGGATCGGCTCGCGTCGAATGCCGGCTCGGACGTCGGTGGCACCGCGGATTTCAGACCGTCTGTCATCGATATTGCACGATATAGGGCCTACCGGATGCTTGACGGCGATACTGCCAATGGATTGCGAACACGAACGCAGACCGACACGGCTTCGGTCGGAATCAGTCCAATTCGGCGAGGGCCTCCGCCGCATGCACGGGCCGCCACCACGCCTCCACGCCATGGTCGCCGGCGATCACGCCGGCGGCGTTGTATCCGGGCTGGCCGTGAAAGCTTCCTCCTGGGTGCTGTGACGCCCCGCACAGATAGAGGGCTTCGATCGCCGTCCGGTAACCCGGCATCGCTGCCGTCGGCCGATTCCACTGCCAGTTGTCTGGATGGAAGCTGCCGTGGTGACGATCACCGCCTCGCATCGAGATCACTCTTCGTTCGGTGGCGTCGGGCGAGTGGCTCGTGATCGCGAGCGTCGCATCCTCGATGTTCGGCGCGTACGTCCGGTAGGTGCGAACCATGGCGTCCACTCGGTCGCGAACGGCCGCGGAGTCCCAGCCGCCCCGCGTCGGCGGACCGGGCACGAAGTGCCAGCCGAAGGTGGTGTGCCTGCCGCTCGGCGCCTGGCTCGGATCGTGGATCGTCGGTATCGAGGAATGGATGGGACCGTCGGCGACGTTGCGGGCGGCGTTCACGGCTCTCATGTGGGCGACCAGGTCGTCCGACGTCTCGTATCCCAGAGCGAGATTGAGCGCTGCCGGCGCATCGGGGTTGTACGCCTCGGCCGTCAATCGCGGTCTGTCGGAGAGCGCCCAATGCACCCCGAACAGGGCCTCCTCGAGCCACCGGTACTGGGCGAGGTCGTCACGCAACCCCGAGTCGAGATGCTCCCCACCCACCAGTTCGAGCATGGTGATCGGTGCCGGTGCAGAACTGGCCACGAATCCGCTGGTGTCGATTCGGCGGCCATCTGCGAGCTCGACGCCGGTCGCTCGGCCATTGTCGACCACGACTCGTTCCACCCGGGCGTTGGTGAGAATCATCCCACCGGCGGCGAGGAGCGATGATGCGATCGCCTTCGCGACCTCGTAGGTCCCTCCTTCCACCATTCGCCCCTGGTGGGAGTTGGCGAGGGCGAGCGCGGCAATCGAGCCGATGCCGGGAACGTCGAGATTCGGCAGGTAGCCCCGGACCGACACATTGAACAAGATGAGACTCCTCAGAGCCTCGTTCTCGAATGCCCCGCGGACCACTTCGAGCGGGGATCGACGGTCGAGCTCGAGATAGCGCCTCCCGAGGCGGCTCCGGCCCAGCAGATCTTGGAGCTGTTCTGGGGGCATCGGCTCGCTGAACCGCAAGGGCGTGTCAACCCGTCTGGTCAACTCGGAGAACTCTTCGTGGAGCTCTCGGTACGCCGCCGCGTCGCTTCGGGACAGCTTTGCGATCTCATCGAGCGACCGATCGAGATCCGAATACGTCACCAGTACCCGCTCGCCCCCATCGAAGGGCAGCGCGTTCTGAACAGGCGGATAGATCGACCGGACGCCGAACCTCCCGAGCTCGAGGTCGTTCCACACGGCGTACTCGGGGGTCCACCTCACGAAATACGCGTGAAGGTTGTGCCGGAAGAATGGAAGGGTGATCTCGTCTGTCGTGGTTCCGCCACCGATGCGGTCGGAGGCCTCGCACACGACCACTTTCATGCCTGCGCGGGCGAGGTACGCAGCGCAGATCAGAGCGTTGTGCCCGCCACCTACGAAGATCCCGTCGACGTCGTCCGGTATGGCGATGTCTCTGACCTCGGTCATGTCGTACTCCAATCCAGTGCGCCGCGACCGACCACGGTCCCGGACTTCAGTTCGTCGTGGATGTCGAGGACTTCGCTCGGCCCACGGACCGTCCCGATGACGGGCGTGATCTCACCCGCGGCCACGAGGCGACCGGCCTCGGCGACCTCGGCCCTCGTGGCGTAGCGAGATCCGATGATCGAAGTCTCGCCGAACACGAACTCTCTCGACTCGACCTGCACCTGCCGGCCTCTGAAGGTCGTGAGGGCGACCAATCGTCCTCCCGGGTCGAGCGCATCCAACCCCCAGCGTGTCGCAGCGACACTCCCAAGCAGGTCGACGACCACCGTCGGTCTGCCCTCGGCGAACAGCGTCGACGGGTCGACAACCGACAAGTCCGTCGAACGCACCGGGTGGGCGCCGAACCGCTCGACCTGTGCCAGCTTGGCGTCGACGACATCCAACCCGGCGACCGCAGCGCCGGCGCCCAGCGCAACCTGAACCATGTGGATTCCGACACCTCCGCCTGCTCCCAGCACGGCCACACGATCCGTCGGTACGATCCCCGCCCGCGACGCGACGTGGAGCGGCGTTGCCACGGCGTCGGGAACCACTGTCGCCGACAGCGGATCGAGGTCGTCGGGCACAGGGATGGCGTTGTGGACGGGAAGGACGACTCGAGGTGCGTACCCGCCGTCGGTGTGCACACCCACCCAGCCGCGTAGCTCGGCACACAGCGAGTCGCGACCGGCGGCACACATCGGACAGGTGCCACACGTCAGATAGAAGTAGGCGACCACGCGTCTGCCCACCATTGCGATCTCGCCACCGGGGCCGACCTCGATGACGCGACCCACGAGCTCGTGGCCCGGGACCCTCGGCAGGAGCGTCGGATCGTTCGCCAGGTCGCCGTTGATGCAGTTGAGGACCGTCAGGCCGACGCCGCATGCCTCGACGTCGATGAGCACCTCACCCGGCCCGACGACCGGGTCCGGGAGCGCTTGCCAGGCGGGATCGGCTCCCCATCGATCGATGCGGTATCCGTGCATCTCTATCTGCCCCTGCCGGCCGGACTCGGTGTGCAGTCGCTCATTCGGGTTCCTTCCAACGGTCTGCGAGCCGATCCTATGTGTTGTCGGAAGCGCGCGGCCGCCGATCGGTGGGGGTCCTGGTCCCGCCGATACATTCCGCGTTCGCAGAGCGCTCGGCCCGGTGCATGAAATAGGATGCAGGATCTGCGTCAGGAGCGATCATGAACCAACGAATCGGGATCATCGGCCTCGGTGTGATGGGCACAGCCATGTCCGGACATCTCCTGGATGCGGGGTACGAGGTCCACGGCCATGACGTGGTGGCCGACCGCAACACCGAGCTCGCCGCCCGCGGCGGCACTGCGCACACCTCGGGCGCAGCCGTGGCCGAGGCGAGTGACGTCGTGCTCTTGTCGCTCCCCAGCGTCGCAGCGCTGCACGCCGCGACCGAGGAAGTGGCAGCCGGGGCACACGAGGGCCTCATCGCCGTCGACATGGGCGTGCTCCCCATCGACGAGAAGGAGAAGGCGAAGGCCCGGCTGGCTGCAGTCGGGGTGGAGCTGATGGACGTCCAAGTGAGCGGCACCGGCCTTCAGGCCGCCGACGCCACGCTCGTCGTGATGGCGTCAGGTTCCCAGTCCGCGTTCGATGCAACCCGAGCGGTGTTCGATGTGGTCGGACGCTCGACCCACTACCTCGGACCGTTCCCCAACGGATCGATCATGAAGTACATCGCCAATCTCCTGGTGGCGATCCACAACCTGTCCAGTGCGGAGGCGCATGCGATGGGCATCGCCGCCGGGATGGATCCAGACATGGTCCAGAAGGTGATCTCCGATGGCGTCGGGTCGTCCCGGATCTTCGAGATCCGGGGCCCGATGATGGCGGCAGACGAGTACGAGCCCCCGTCGGCACGACTCGACATCATCAAGAAGGATGCCGGCATCATCCAGGGATTCGCCCGTTCTGTCGGCGCTCCGACGCCGCTGCTCGATACGGCTCTCTCGGTGTATCAAGAGGCGTCCGCGGCCGGATTGGGCGACCTCGACGCGGCAGCACTGTGTCGGTACCTGGAGCAGTTGGGCGGCATCGAGCGGCAATGAGCGTTCGAGGGGCGGCGCATGCCTGAGTACGGCCCGCCATATTGGGGCCCGGGCGAGTTCGAACAGGTCGACGGGTACCCCCGTTATCCAGCCGGCGAGATGGCACGCCGGTTCGCGTTCGCCGACGACCTCATGGCCGAACACCGGCTCGACGCACTCGTGGTCGGTGGCGCGACGGGTCCGCTCGAGACCTCGGTCCAGTACTTCTCGAACTGGCCGAGCCAGGTGCAGTCGTACGTCGTCCTTCAGGCGGGATCGGAGCCAACGCTGTTCGTGCGGCTGTGGAACCACCTCCCGGATGCGGAGCGGATCTCGGTCATCGCAGACGTGAGGTACGGAGGTGACACACCGTCTGATCAGGCCGAGGCCGTCGCCCAATTCCTCGATCGGCGAAGTGCTGCCAAGGTCGGACTCATCGGGGTCGTGCCGCACGGCGACCTGGGCATCCTCCGCAGCATGGTCCCAGGCGCCGACTTCCAGGACATGAATCACCAATACCAGCGATTCCGCCTGACCAAGAGTGACGCCGAGATGACCTTCGTACGCATCGCCTCGCGTATGAACGACGCCGCCGTCGCCGCCCTCGCCGATGAACTCCGACCGGGTGTCAACGAGACGGACGTCGCCGACATCGTCGAGGGGACCTACCTGGCCCATCGCGGCTGGAATCTCATCCACTTCAGCCTCTCGACGCCGATGAACGACCCCCAGGTGTTCGTGCCGCACCAATATCACCCTGATCGCACGCTGGAGCCAGGAGACGTGTTCGTGACCGAGATCAGCACGACGTTCTGGGGCTACGCCGGCCAGATCCTCCGCACGTTCACGATCGGAGGCGGACCCACACCGCGCTTCGAGCGACTCCACGCCACCGCCCTCGAGGCCTACGAGTCCATCACCGCCACCCTCCGGCCGGGGTGCACCGTCGGACAGATCCTGGACGCCGCCGAAGCGATCACGGACGCCGGCTACGACATCTGGGATGACCTGGTGCACGGATTCGGCGGCGCGTACCTACCGCCGATCGTGCGGACTCGGGCGTCGAGGGGCGCGACACATCCCGACGAATTCGCCTACCCGGACGGCACGTTGCTTGTCGTCCAACCGAACGTGATCGACGGAAACGCCGGGGTTCAGGTCGGCAACTCGATGCGACTGACGGGAACGGGCGTCGAACTCACGCAGGCGTACCCGACCGAGTTGGTCGTGTGCGAGGGATGAACCACCTACGAGAACAGGCCGATCAACCGATGAAGTCGGGCGATGCGTGCGGGTCGGGGATCGGAGCCGCAACCGCCTTCTCCACCTCGACGAGGCAACTCTGCGCCACCGGTCCCTGAGCGAGGGAAGAGGTTCCCTCGTCTCTGGTCAGAACGTTCGGGTTGCCGTGGCGACACGGTGAGCCGGGGGCCGACGGATCGACCGGGTCGTACCAGGCTCCGGTCGGAAGATCGACCACGCCCGCCCGGATGCCGTCGGTCACCTCGATGCTTGCGAAGCACAGTCCCCGATCGTTGAACACCCGGACCGTGTCTCCGTCGGTGAGGTCCCGAGCCGCGGCGTCGTCGGGATGCATTCTCATCACCTCCCGACCGTCGATCTTCCGGGCAGCACTGGTCGCGCCATGGTCGAGCTGGGAGTGGAGCCGGGTCGACGGCTGGCTCGAGAGAAGATGGAGCGGATACTCGTCAGCGGAGCCGAGCCACTCCCGTGGCTCGAGGAACGTGGGATGCGGTGGGCAGTCGGCATACCCGAAGCCGGCGATCGTGTCTGAAAAGAGCTCGATCCTCCCAGACGGAGTCGGCAGTGGATCGACCTCGGGATCCGCTCTGAACGCATCGAAGAGGATCTTCACTGTGTCGGGGGTCTCGGGGTACTGGATGAAACCCGCCGCGAGGAACTCGTCGTATGTCGGTGAGTCCGGGTACCGGCTCTCGAAACCTTCATAGAGATGGCGAACCCACTCGTCCGAGGTCCGGCCCTCGGTGAACTCGCCCCCGACCTCGAGTCGCACGGCCAGATCGGAGAAGATCTCGTAATCGTCCCGCGATTCGCCGACGGGCTCGAGAACGGGCTCGAGGGCGAAGAGGAAGTCCTCCCGGCTCGATCCCCCTACGTCGCGCCGTTCCAGCGGAGTCGTCGCCGGAAACACGATGTCGGCGCGCTTGGCGGTACTCGTCCAGAACGGCTCGTTCACGATGATCGTCGACGGCCGCGCCCACGCGGTCGCCAACCGGTTCAGGTCCTGATGGTGATGAAAGGGGTTGCCGCCAGACCAGTAGACCAGGTCGATGAATGGGTAACTGCGGGTCTCCCCGTCGTAGGTGAACGGCGTTCCGGGGTGCAACAACATGTCGGCGATCCGTGACACGGGGATGAAGTCGTCCACGAGGTTGGCGGGTCGCCCGAGGGCGGGGAAACTCCGCCTGGGGGCGCCGTTGCCCACCGATGCCACCGCCCCGTACCCGATGCCGAAGCCGCCACCCGGAAGGCCGATCTGACCAACGACGCAGGCCAGCGCGATCAACATCCACCACGTCTGCTCTCCATGGTCTGACCGTTGGAGGCTCCAGGAGATGTTGAGCATCGATCGGCACCCGGTCAGCTCCCGAGCCAGGCTCCGAATGCGGTCGGGATCGAGACCCGAAAGCTCTCCCGCCCAGTCCGCGCTCTTCGGCGTGCCATCGGCGTTGCCGAGGATGTAGGACCGCAGTTCTGCCCAGCCGACGCAGTGGGTCTCGAGAAACACCTCGTCGACGAGCGCATCGATCACGAGGGTGTGGATCATGGCAGCCATGACCGCAACGTCGCTGCCGGGCCGGGGCGCCAGCCACTCGGCATCGAGTTCGGGAGCCACATCGTCCCGGGTGGGAGAGATGTTCACGAAGCGGGTTCCGCGATCGCGAGCGGCCTGGAGCCGGCCCCGTAGCGTATGACGCCCCATCCCCCCGTTCTGCACCTGTGCGTTCTTCAGCGGAATCCCGCCGAAGGACACCACGAGATCGGTGTGCTCTGCGATCACCGACACCGACGTGTGAGCCTGCTGGAGATCCCAGTAGTCGTACCCGACGACGTACGGGGTGATGACCTCTCCTGCAGCATGGCTGTATGTGTCCCGCTTGTCGGTGTATCCGCCGATCACTGCCAGAAAGCGATGGAGCTGACTCTGGGCGTGGTGGAATCGTCCGGCGCTCGACCAGCCGTACGACCCCCCGAAGATGGCACTGTTGCCGTGTGTCGTCCGGACCCTCTCGAGTTCTGAAGCGGCCAGATCGAGCGCGGTCTCCCACGAGACCTCGACGAAGGGCTCGACGCCACGTAAGTCCCCCCGTGTGCCCGGACCTCCCTCCAGCCAGCTCTTTCGAATCGCCGGCCGGAGCACCCGGCTCCTGGTGACGGCTTCGAGCGAGTCACCGATCGGGGAAGGGTCGGGGTCCTTGGCGAATGGCCGAACGCCGGTGATGGAGTTCCCATCGCTGTCCACCTCATAGGCGCCCCAATGGGTCAGAGTCGTCCCGGTCGTCACCCGGACTCTCCCGACCCACCGCCACCTCGTCCGCCGGCCAGCGTCGACATGAACACCGCCATCCCGTGGAACACGGCGATGAGCCCGCCGAGTTCCATGATCTGCGCCTCCGTGAAGTGCCGCTTGCCCGCTTCGTAGAATGACGACTCGACGCCGGCCGGGTTCTCGTACATGCGAGACGCATACCGCAGCGCCCACTTCTCGGCATCGCTGAATCGTGGATCGTCTTCGAAGTCGGCACAGCCGGCGTCGATCCGATCCTCGGTCAGCCCCGATTCGACCGCTACCACCGACCGGAGACCAGAGAAGTAGGGATCGCCTGCGGTCCTCGCAAGCCGTATGCGAATGATCTCCTTGAGTTGGTGATCGACGGCTCCTTCGAACAGCGCCTCGGCCATCGCACCCCACATCGCTTCCGCGTATCCCGGCACCTGAGCGAGGATCCGGGGGAAGGTGGAGTCATCACCGCCCAGTCGCATGAAGGACTGTTCGGTCGCCTCCAGGGCCGGCGCACTGGGAGCCCCGTCACCGATGAGATCGATCAATCGGCCACCTCCAGCGACTCGGCGAGCGCCCGAACGACTCTGTCGTCGAGATGTGAGACGGGAGTGTCCCCGTAGATCCGACGTGATTCCTCCTGGCCGACGAGGCGCCCGTCAGGGGTGAACATCGGATAGAAGTCCAGGGTTCGAAAGAAGGTGTGGTAGCCGACGTTGAAGCCGATGAACACACCGAGCTCGACGATCTCAGCGGTCGAGTAGTGCTCGCCCAGGCGGGCGTAGAACGAGTCGTCGATCTTCTCCGGCTCGAACTGCATCAGCTCGCTGTACTCGAGAGCCAGCTTCTCTGCCTCGCTGAATTGGTCGCTGGCGCGCCAGTTGTCGATGCCCTCGTCGATTCGTTCCTCGGTGAGGCCATTCCGCTTCGCCGAAGCGGATCGCACATTCCCTCAATAGTTGCACAGAGCTGCCCGCGACAACAGGACGCGGATGATCTCCTTGAGAGAGTGATCGATCGCCCCCGTGTTGAACACGGTGCCCCACGCGATGTAGAGGGCCTTCGAGAGCGACGGGTTGTGGCCCTGGATGGCGTGGAATGCCGGATCGGGAGCCCGATGCCGCAAACATTTCTTGACGAAACCGGCGAGTTCCGACTCCAACAAGTCGTCGATTTCGAGCATCGTGATGTTGGGCATCGCCCGTCATCCTAGGTGCCTTCCGCTCCGGCCATTCCCCGTGACGGGCGCTCGACGATGAGCCCACGAGGTGAAGGGCGCATCCAGCGCATCGCCTCACGATCTTCGGTGCAGAGCCGGGACGAAGATGCCGGCAGCCACGGCGATCATCGCGGTCACAAGCAGTGCAGGAACTCGGCTGTCGGCCACCGAGGTGAGCACACCACCGAGGGTCGGTCCAAGAGCTGCACCCAGACCGCGGGTCAGCGACGCGACCCCCAACACCACACCGAGCGATCCCACCGGGACCGCATCCGCGGTGAAGATGCTCTCGACCGGCACGAGCGCTCCGATCGCGACGCCGGCGACGACGGCGAACACGAGCGCCACGGGAACTGTCGCAGCGAAGGGCAGCACGAGACACGCCACGCCGGTGAGCAGGTGAGACACCCTCAACGTGGATCGGGACCCGAAACGCCCAACCAGCCAAGGCATCGGTATCCGGCCGGCGAGCTGGAGAAACCCCCGCGCCCCTGCCAGTGCCGAGGCGGTCGCAAGCGAGAGACCGGCGGTCACCATCATCGGGACCTGATACAAGATGACCAACGACGTGGCCACACCTCCTGCGAATGTCGTTGCGAGCAGCATCCGAACGATCGGATCCTTGCCGGTGTCGGCGATGGATCGCCGGAGCGAAGGGACCTCGCCCTGCTCGCCGCGGACGCTCGGGACGATCACGGCGACGAGCGCAAAGACGAAGGCGACGGTCAAGCCGCTCACACGGAGCGCCGTTCGCCATTCCCAGCTCAGCACCATCCAAGCCATCAACGGCAGGAACACAGGGCTGGCGAACGCACCCCAGAGCGTGTTCGTGGTGATGGCGGCAGCCCGTCGATCCGCCGGAACCAGCCGCGCGACGACCGTGTGCACGGCGGCGTAGTAGCCCAGGGCACCCGTGAGGCTTCCGGCGACGACCCCCGCCAGCGCGAACCACCGTTGATCGGTCGCGGAGGCGACGAGCAGGTACACCGGCACCGCGGCGATCGCGCCGAGGCCGTACACCGCACGCGAACCGAATCGATCGAGCCAGCGCCCGACCACGGTTGCGAGGATGCCTGCGCCGAACAAAGACGTTCCGTATACCGATGACAGCACCGTCTCGGACCATCCGGTGTCGTTCCGGATCGGTTCGAGCAACACCCCATAGCCGTAGAACCACACACCGAACCCGACCACGACCGAGAGTCCGAGTGCGATCGTGATCCTCTTCGGCAACTGGTCGGTCGGCTGAGTGGTCATGGACCCGGCCGACGATAGGACGATCACCGTCCCGACCCGTGCGACAACGCTCGGTCCGTGGCCTCCGAATCGCCCGAATCGAGCGCCCCGCCACCAGTGACCTCGGTAGGGTCGGCGCATGCCCCGAACTCCACGGTCGCGCCCGTGACAGACCTCGACATCGGAGGATTCGCCCACCCAGGATTCGAGGCGGTTCGCGATGCATTCGAGGCGAACTTCCGCAGCGGTGAAGAAGTCGGGGCTGCTTGCGCCGTGGTCGTCGACAACGAACTCGTGGTCGACCTCTGGGCAGGGATGGCCGACCCCAAGACCGGCAGACCATGGCGTAGGGACACCCTCGTCAACATGTTCTCGACCACCAAGGGGCTCTCGGCCCTCACGGTCGCCCATGCCCACTCACGGGGGCTCTTCGATTACGACGAACCGGTGGCCACGTACTGGCCGGAGTTCGCCGCCAAAGACAAGGGCGACATCACGGTGCGGACATTGCTGTCCCATCAGGCAGGACTGTGCGCAATCGACGAGCGGATGGACATCGGGACCCTCGCCGATCCCGAGAAGGTCGCTTCGGCGATCGGGAAACAGGCTCCCGCTTGGGAACCGGGACGCCGTCACGGATATCACGGCATCACGCTCGGCTGGTACGAGTCGGAGTTGATCCGGCGAACCGACCCACTTCACAGAACGGTCGGGCGCTACTTCGCGGACGAGATCGCCGCCCCGCTCGGACTGGACTTCCACATCGGGCTTCCCGATGAGATCCCCGAAGACCGGCTGGCCCGCATCATGGGCGACTGGTATCGCATCAAGATGATCGCCAACATCCGGACGCTGCCGACGGAATTCGTCAAGAACTTCCTCAACCCGAGATCCATCACAGCCCGGAGCTTCGCCAATCCGAAGGTCCTCGGCCAGCCGATCAGGTACAACGACCGCGACGTGAGGCGGATCGAACTCCCGGCGTCGAACGGGACCGGCACCGCCCGCAGTGTCGCCATCGCCTACGGCGAGTTCGCCACCGGAGGGCACAGCCTGGGAATCGACGCGGCCACGCTCGCCACCATGACCGAGCCCGCAACGCCGCCGATCGATGGCACCCACGACCAGGTGCTCCACATGACCACGGCGTTCTCGCTCGGGCTCTGCAAGCCGTGGCCGGGATTCGAGTTCGGCTCACCTTCGGCGTTCGGAACACCCGGCGCGGGCGGTTCGATGGGATTCGCAGACCCGGAGTCGAAGATGGGGTTCTGTTACGCCATGAACCGGATGGGTTTCCATCTCGTGGACGACCCACGAGAGGTGAGGATTCGCCATGCCGCGCAGGATGCCGCACGCCGGCATCTCGGCGCCTCCTGAGGCTGCGACCGGAACCGCTGCCGAATCAGTCCAGCGTGTACTCCTCGATCCCATCGGAGCGGTCGCACCAACGACATGTGATGGACTCGATGTCCTGTTCGAGGATCTCTTCGGTCTCGATCTCGAGGTCACCACCGAGGGTGTAATGGTGGAAGCGCTTGCGGCGCACCGAATCCACGACATCGAATCTGGTCCTGTTCCCGCAGTGTCGACACCGGTACGCCATCCGACGGATCGTACCCAACGCGGGCGCGTGCCTGGTTCACCCGCCGCCTGCGGGGCGGCTCTCAGTCGCTCTCGTCTCCGACCCCGTCGTCCTCGGAGCCGACCACGGCGAATCCCTCGTCGAGCTGGACGTCGACCTGGGTGCCGTCGTCGCGGGTCACCTCGACCTCGTAGTAGCTGTCCTCGTCGCCGACCTCGGTGGCGGTGACCCGTCCTTCGCCGATGTACGTCAAGGCGACTTCGCTGGCTCGATCGAACGCGGCGCCGGTGATCGGGGTGTCGATCTCACCGGCGGCCGCTCCGGCAACGCCGCTCAGAGGGATCGCCCCCGCAACTGCAACAGCGGCCACACCGAGCATCACCTTCGTCTTCGTCTGCACTTCGAACCTCCTCTGCATTCCGCCGGTTGGCGTCATCGGCATCAACGTACGCCACGAGTACTGACAGCCTCCTGACTGCCGGCGGGTGGTTCAGCGAAGAGTCAGGTTGGGGTCAGCCGCGTCTGGGACAATGCGAACCATGAAGGTGCTGGTGGTCGAAGACGACAAGCGAATCGCAGCCGCCGTCAAACGCGGTCTGGAGACGGAGGGATTCACCGTCGACGTTGCGTTGACCGGCACAGACGGCCTGTGGCTGGCGACCGAGGGCACCTACGACGTGATCGTGCTCGACATCATGCTCCCCGGCCGCAATGGCTACCAGATCTGCGCCGACCTCAGGGACGCCGGCAACTGGACGCCCATCATCATGCTCACCGCCAAGAGCGGGGAACTGGACGAAGCCGAAGCGCTCGACACCGGGGCAGACGACTATCTCACGAAGCCGTTCTCGTTCGCGGTGTTGGTCGCTCGCATCCGGGCGCTGCTGCGGCGATCGGCTGGGCGAGACCCGGCCCCACTCGCTGCCGGCGACCTCCGCATCGATCCACCGCAACGAAGGGTCTGGCGAGGTGAGACCGAGATCGATCTGACCGCCAGGCAGTTCGACGTGTTGGAGTTCATGATGCGTCGGGCGGGCGACGTGCTCTCCAAGACCGAGATCGTCAACGGTGTGTGGGAGTACGGCTTCGACGGCGACCTCAACATCGTCGAGGTCTACATCCGTCGACTCCGGACGAGGATCGACGAGCCTTTCGACCGGCACACCATCGAAACGGTGCGAGGAGTCGGATACCGGCTGCATCCGGAGGGCGGATGAACAGGTCGGGCCTGCGCCTCCGCGTGACCCTCTCGGCGGTCGCGGCGACGACGTTGGTGCTCATCGCCGGCTCGGCCGCCCTCGTCGCATTCCAGCGCGCCGGCCTGACCTCGACGCTGGATGCCGCACTCACCCAACGGGCCGCTGACGTGGCCGTCCAACTCGAACGGTTCGGCACGGATGTGGAGACCGGCGACACTCCGGAGCAATTCGTCCAACTGGTCAGCCCCGACGGGACGGTCCTGGCTTCCAGCCCGAACCTCACAGGAGCCGGGCCGCTGGACCTCGGAGGTGCACTCGACGGCGTCGACCGGATCCGCACCGTCGAGGGACTGCCGGTCGACGACGACTCGTTCCGAGTGCTTTCTCGCAGGATCGATGGACTCGGCACGCTTCATGTCGGGACGAGCGCCGATGTCATCGGAGAGAGCGTCTCCGCGCTCTTTGGTGGCCTCGCCATCACGCTGCCGATCCTCGACGTCGCTCTGGCAGCCCTGACATGGATCTTCGTCGGAAGGACGCTCCGCCCGGTGCAGGCGATCACCGACGAGGTCGACGCCATCGGGGCGACCGAGCTGACGAGACGCGTCCCCCATCCCGGCACCAATGACGAGATCGGCCGCCTCGCCGACACCGTCAACCGCATGCTGGGGCGCCTCGAGCGGGCGAACGACAGGCAGCGTCGTTTCGTCGCCGACGCCTCACACGAGCTTCGGAGCCCACTCACCCGCATGCGCACGTCGCTCGAGGTCGAGCTCGCCGACCCCCAGAACACCGACCGAGCGCTACGAGAGGCCCTCGGCCAGGTGCTCGAGATGCAGGAGTTGACCGAGGACCTCCTCCAACTGGCGCGCGCCGAGGAGGGGCTCGATCTGTACCGGCCGGGACCGATCGACCTCGATGACGTCGTGCTCCGCGAGTTGGACCGGCTCGTCAGCCGAGGTCGGGTCGGGATCGACCGATCCGGACTGTCGGCCGCCCACGTCCGAGGAGACCGAGCCCAACTCACTCGACTCGTTCGGAACCTGCTCGACAACGCCGAGCGGCACGCCGAATCCACGGTGGGGGTGTCCTTGCGGGAGGATGCCGGCGATGCCGTCCTCGTCGTGAGCGACGATGGCCCCGGGGTGCCCTCGGAAGCTGCCGAGACGATCTTCGAGCGGTTCGGCAGGGCCGACCCGTCGCGGGCGGTCGACACCGGCGGAGCCGGACTCGGACTCGCCATCGCCCGCGAGATCGCTGAGCGGCACGACGGGTCGCTCCTGCTCCTGTCGAACGTGTCCGGGGCATCCTTCGAGCTGCGGATCCCGGCCGCCAGCTGAACGACGACTGACGGGTCAGGCGCCGTTCAGGCCGGGAGAGCGAAGGTGGCGGTCATCGCATCTGAGAGGGAGCCACAATGCGCAATCGTTGGATAGCAACAGGGATCATCATCGGGCTGCTCGGCTCGTGCAGCGCCACCGGCGCTCGTCTCGACACCACGGGGCCTGCGACCACGGAGACCGACTGCCCACATGACGGCGAACCGATGGCCGCCGCCAAGCTGTACATCGAGCACAACGTGACAGACGCCGACACCGGCGTCCACGGGCTCTTCGGCGGTGACGGGTGGGAGCTGTTCTGCCTGCGCAGTCCATCCGGTGAGCTGCTGCTCCGGGTGACGCCGAACGGGCCGCTCGGAGAGCTCGGTCTGGCCGATCTGTTCTTCGAGTCCCGTGAGCCACCCAACAACGAGTACCCGATCGATCAGCTCCGCGAGCGGTTCCCTGCCGGCACCTACGAAGCGTCCGGGATCGATGTCGAAGGCACGAACTGGGTCGGCTCGGCGCGCTTCACACACGCGATCCCAGCCGCTCCGATCATCACGGCCCCGGAATTGAGCGACGACGAGGAGCAGATCGACAGTCTCGTGAACGCCGGATCCCCCTCGGTGGAATGGCAGTCGGTCACTTCCGATCTCTCGGGAGCAGCGATCGAGATCACGGGTTACGAGGTGATCATCACCTCGATCGACGATGAGGACCCCGACGGATGGTCCGTGCCGGTCTTCGACATCCACGTGCCCTCGACGACCACGTCGGTGGTCGTACCCGACGGATTCCTCTCTTCGGGCACGTCCTACGAGCTCGAGGTCCTCGCTCTCGAGCCGAGTGGCAATCAGACGATCAGCGTCGGATTCTTCCGAGTGCCTTAACGTTCGACGACCGCCTTCCGATGCGGACCGGGGTCGGACGGCCAACCGCGACTTCGGCCGGGCCCGTTGCAGGGGTGTATGCGCCCCGTTCGTCTGCGCAGGGACCTTCCATCACGGCGCGGTGCACATCGACCGCAATGGCGGGCTAGTTTCCAGGGATGCCGTCCGTCATCCCGTTCTCCGAGCTTCCGAAGATCCGATCGACCAGAGACAACCGCGATCGAGTCGATCTGATCACCGCAGATCTGTTCGGGACGACGGACATCAAAGCCGACCACATCACCTATCACCCCGGTGACAGCGCAGCCGCCCACTACCACGTGGGTTCGAAGCACTTCTTCTTCGTCGACTCCGGAACCGGCGTCCTCCATCTCGACGACCGGACGTACACGCTGAACGCAGGTGACGTCGCTCTCGCCGACGACGGCGAGGTCCATTGGTTCGAGAACAGCAGTGACGGCGACTTCTCGTTCTACGAGTTGTGGGTGCCGGCACCGACCGAGACGATCTGGGTCGTCGCCGACGACATATGAACGTGGGAACCTGCGACGTGAGTTCACGTCGATCACCAGACGATCACAACGGGATCTGACGGATCCCTTCTTGGATCACCATGGCATGGCCCACAGACGGCCGTCGTTGCCATCGACCGCGATCGAGAACGTTCCGGATGCAGTCGCCAGATCGGTACCGAGGATGCCTTCGAGGTCGACAGAGGTGATCGCCGGGATCGCCAAGGCCCGCGCCGACTCGAACAGATGTGCAGCCGGCCCTCCCCCGGTCGTGATCAATGCCGATGCATCCCACAACAGCGGAGCAAGCTTCGGCGTGGGTCGCAATCCCACCACCACGTCACGGGGCCGGAAACTCAGTGCAGTCGTGGGGTCATCGACGAAGCAGAGCCTGCCGACACCGATCCCCGATGCCGCCGCCACGCCCTGGGCCTCCTGACCCTGGGCCACGACGACCGCCGCGTCGAACGGCTCCCACCGATCGAATCCGATCCTCGACCGCATCTCCTTCGCCCGCCCGGCGCGAATGACGTCACTGATCTCCCGCGAGGTGAGATGCCACGCCTGGTCGGGCCGGCCAACGGCACCCATCTCGACCATCGCCAGCCTCACACGGGCCAGGAGCGACAGGATCGAGCGGCCGCGCTCGACGTCCGCCGGCCGCAGCGACTCCAGAGCGCGCACGGCGGTCAGGGGCTCATCACCTCGCAGGCCCCGGACGGCGGCAGCGGCCTCGTCCAGCGAGTCGGCCTTGCGCCCTCCCCAGACCTCCGCGATGAGCGCCCGGGATTGCTGCACGGCAGCGAGAAGCGCCTCGCGGGGGTCGGTGTCGGCAGGCTCGGCGTCGTCGAGAAAGCCCCCGGTGTTCGCCAGTGCCCACGGCAGGACGAGCTCCTCGCCGAGCGGGCCCGGATACCTGCGGACGAGCCGCGCCGCTTCACCGATCTCCGGCCGTGAGAATGCCTCGGGCACCGCCAGCGTCGACTTCTCCCGGGGCTCGACGCGACCCAACTGGAGAAGTGTCACGTTCCCGCCCACTACCGCCCACTCGCAGGTGTTCGCCCCGATCCTCCTGTCGGCGGCCAGGAGTGTTTCGGCGACCGAACGCACGACGGACTCTCCGATGGTCGAGACGGCAGCTTCGCCCTTGACGACGCCTTCCGCCGTCACCTGGGCGTGCAGTCCCGGGTCCCAGCCCTGCACAAGCGGAACCGGCGAGCCGACCACACCGATCACGGAGACCTCGCCGTCCACCAGGCGGGCGACGCCCCCGAAGTCCGGTGTCAATGCCGGCTGGATCAAAACGGCCATCGGGGCAGATCCCGGATCGATCCCGGTCGCCTCGTAACGTTCCAGGGTGTGCACCGTGAAGGCCGACGCCCAGCAGCCGCGCACGCCGACCGGCGTCTCTTCCGGGCTGAGGTCGAGGTACGAGGTGAAGGCTCCGGACCATTCGCCTCCCCCTTCCAGAATGCTGGACGATCGCACCACGAGCGTCTCGCCAAGCGTCGCAGCCGAGGACACCACCGCCTCGGCGAGGTCGTCGGGGAGCGCCGCTTGGCTGATCGCGAGGCGGGCGCCGCCAGAACCGCGCTGTTCCATGACCTCCCTCCCCCGCTCCATGGCCGGTCGAGACAGCACGGAGGGAACCACCACACCCGGAAGTACGGGAAGGCCGGCGCGAAGACCCCGGGCCAACCACGACGCCTTCGCGCCTGTCAGCCCGGGGTCCTCTGCTCGTTCGTCGTCGAGGTCGAGCAGCACCCGGTCAGGTGATCGAGATGATCTCGTGCTGCTTGTAGGTCGTGACCATCTCGTAGCCGGTCTCGGTGACGTACAGCATCTCCTCGAGCCTGACACCGTGATCGTGGAGCTTCCCGTTCTGCGTCTCCAGCGCGAACGTCATTCCCTGCTGGATCTCGACGGGGTGGTCGAGCGACCAGATACGGGAGATGACGGGCGGGTCGTACTGCGCCAGTCCGAGACCGTGGCCCCAGTTGTTGGCGGCCGCCTGATCCTCTTCCTTGTAGCCCCACTGCTCCATTGCAGACGGCCACTTGGCGGCGACCTCGGCGGTGCTTGCGCCAGGCTTGACCATCTCGATCGAGTCCCACAGCCACTCGTGGGCGGCGTCGTATGTCGCCTGGTGCTCGTCGGTCGGTGTGCCGCCGACGCAGTAGGTGCGGTAGCAGCACGACTTGAAGCCGTTCCACGTGAGCGCCGCCAGGTCGATGATCACGAGCTCGCCCGGGCGGATCATGCGGTCGGAGAAGTTGCGCCAGTTCGGCCAGGCATTCGGGCCGGACGACACGATGACGTCTTCGACGTCTTCCATGCCTGCGATCGAGTAC
>JAHEDH010000129.1 GCA_024641285.1 bacterium
ACTGAACCCACTTGACGTTGTATAACGATACTTGTTATAACTCTCTGTATGACGACGCCAGCCTCCGGGGCCTCCCGAAACACCTCTCCACCCTCGACCCCGGAGGCTGACCTCGTCCCCACCATTCGGACACGGCCACAGGTGAGGACCAGAGTCATCGCCGGTCCGCAGGACGGGATGCGGGCCGACTCGGTGTACATCCGTCGCTTCTGGGTGGCGTCCATCGGTCCGGGGGCCGTGGCAGATCTTCTTCGTATCATCCGGGCCGGCCAGCGGCGGCACACCGTCGCACATCCGATCTACCTGCACGTCCTGGTGCAGTCGGGTCTGGCAGCGTACGACGGAACGACGATCACGGTCCCCAATCCGGTGCCGACCCTCCCTCCACAACTCGTTCGCAGATTGCCGCCTTCCCTGCGCCGAGAGCACGACACCTGGATGAGGTTGCGTCGGCGCTGATCAGGACGACCGGATCGACATCCAGGCGGCGACAGCAAGTGCGACCACCTCACCGGAGATGAACGCAACCGCCACCGATCGATCGGGGACGAGACCGACGAGCGGTAGCACCACCAACGCGGCCAGGAGACCGGAGATCCACGACGCAGCAAGACGCCCGGTGCCGCCGAGCGCAACCAGAACCTGTCCGGTGACCTGCGTGGTCGATGCACAAACCACCCCTGTGGCAGCGAGAGCCGCAACCAGTCGGTCGGGCCTGGCATCGAACAGCAGCTCGACGACCTCGGGACCGATCAGCCACCCGACACCACCGCCGAGTACTGCCAACCCGAGACCGCCGCCGACGATCCGCTTGGTGATCGATCCGAAGCCGCCGCCCTCTTCGGCGATCTTGACGAGGAACGGCAGGATTCGCCCCTGCAACGAGTAGATGAGGGTCAATGGCCCGCGGAACAGCGTGAAGGTCAGAAAGACCGTGCTCGCCAGCTCCGGAGCGCCCCCGAGGAGGGCGATCGCCAGCGGCGCACCGGCCAGCAGCACCTGCGAGGCACCACTGCCGGCCATGTAGGCGCCAAGGAATCCGGTCGCTCCGGTGGTGGCGACGACCGCCGTCTGCCTGTCGAAGCGCCAGAACCTGGTTCCGAGCGCTGCGAACGGTGCAGCCACCATCGCCCATGCCAGCGAGCGCACCGACGTAGCGATGGAGATGAAGACGAATGCCGCAGCGAGACGCACCACCCCCTCCCAGAACAGGAGCCATCCCATGTGGCCGAAACGGCGATTGCCGGCCAAGACACCCTTGCCAACCGTCAGCGTGGCGTAGCCGATCGGCAGCAGGACGAGGAAAGCGATGAACAGCGGGTCTCCCCCGAACAGGTCGTCGAGGAAGCTGAGTGCGATGAGCCCGCCGACCGCTGCCGTCCCGAGCGCAGTGACTGCGATCACACGGATGTCTTCTCGCAGCACCCGCCTGCCCCGGCTCGTCTCTCGCGTGACGTACTGCTCGAGCGGGATGAGCGCCACGGTCACGAGGATGAAGAACACCGTCCACAATTGAGCGATCGGGGCAAACGCGGCCTCACCGAGGGTGCGGTTGCCGAACGCCTGGAACAGAAAGGCGGCGACCGCCCCCACGACCGTGCCCCCGAGCAGGACGGCAGTTCCGGGAGCGCGAAAGCCTCGAGCTGGCGTCAGCTCCTGTTGTCCCGCAGCGACGGTCTCGACCATTGCGTTGTCATCGGTCACGGAGCCTCACGACTGGAGCGATGTCACGTGTCCGCTCTCAACAGGCGTGCCAGAAATGATGCCATCTGTTCGCGGGTGACGTCGGAATAAGGACTGAACGTTGTCGCGCTCGTGCCGTTGGTGACTTTGAGCGTCACGAGGCCTTGGATGGCGTTGATCGCCTCGCCACTGAGCCCACCGAGGTCGGCGAACGGCGAAGATCCACCGGGCAGGATGTAGCTCGCGCTCGAGTGGACCCTGGTGAGGAAGAGCGCCATCTGCCAGCGTGGAATGGTCCCGTTCGGATCGAACTGGGTCGAACTGACGCCGGTGGTGATGCCGAGCGCCTTCAGGCTGTTGATGTCGTCTACGACATCTTGAGGCAGGCCGGTCAGGTCGGTGAAACCCTGGCTTCCGACGTCGGGGACGTCGACGCCGATGATCTCCGCCTCTCGCACCAGGTACTGAGCCATCTGCCATCGGTAGATCGGGCCGGTGGGGTCGAAGAGCCCACCGGTCACCGCAGGCATGATGCCGAAGTAGACCATGCAATCGATGTCGGGTCCATGGGTCCCCGCCGGGTCGACATCAGTCAGACCGGCCGACGGGACGGGCTCCTCGCATGGGCGGTCCGGGACGATCACCCCGGATCCCGCCGGTGCGGTGATCGTGTAGGTGTGCGAACGCATGCCCAGGGCAGATCGGAAGCTGCGGCCCGAGCGTGTGATGGTGATGGGGGCGCCGTTGAGCGTCCCCGAGATCGTCACCTCGGCCACCGAGCCCGAGGGGTTGTTGGCCGTCACGGCGACACCGGTGACCGTTTCCAGCCCGACGGCGGAGGCGATCGCGGCCCCGGTCACGGTCACCTTCCATGCACCGAAAGGGTTGTTGGCGAGCGGGTCCTTGGACCACGGGTCGGGGACGCCCTGAAGATAAGGGGCCGGCTCGGACGCACCCAGCCCGCTGGCATTGTCATCGGTGTGGCCGCCCGAGGACGACGAGTAGTAGGCGACGATCACGCCCTGTTGCGAGGCTGTCGGGTGAGTGATCACGGTTCCCGCCGTGGCCTGAACGGCCGCGACCCAGTTGGTCCCGCCGATCTCGGTCTCTTTGGCCAGACCCACGTAGTTCTGGTCGACAACGGAGGCATAGAGCTGGCACCAGCACTGCGCCTTGCGTCCGGGATCGAGAGCGTCACCGCCTTCCCCGGCATCGCCCCATCGAAGCGCCTGCCGCACTCCGTAGGTGCGGGCTGCGATCGCTTGGGCCTGCAACGCCGCAGTCGGCCAACTCGAAGGGACTTCACCGATCCCGTAGACGTAATCCTCGACAGCGATCTCCAGCGAGACGTGGAACCCCTCGCCCACCGGTCTGATCCGCAGCGTCCCACGGGCATATTCTCGGGCGAGTTCGGAGAGATGCACCGACGTGCCGCTGGCGTTGTCCCACTCGATCGTCGCCCGGCACGTACCGGGATTGCCGACTGGATTGGCATCGAGGAAGAACTGGCAGGCGCCGCCCCCGAGCGCGCGGAACTCCCAGTTCTCGTCGGCATTGGCCGTCTGGGTCGGGCAGGCGCCCTCGCCGTCGTTCGCCTTGCACAGACCAGCAGAACCGTTGTGAGTGTGGAATTGCAGGGAGGTGCGATTCTGCGACAGACCGATCCAGAGCGGCGCCGGGTCGGTGACGATCCAGCTCGACGGCCCCAGGACGTTCGCTGCCGGCTGCAGGCTGACACCTGTGTAGTAGTACTGGAGGATCTCGGCCGCTGAGCGGCCCGAGGCAGCCAGTGCCCGGGCCCCGTACTGGCTCATCCCCACACCGTGACCCCAGCCGGATCCGTTGATGACGTAGGTGTCATCGCCGGTCTGAGCGCTTGCCGACAACGGAAAGAGCGACACGATGAGCGCTATCACCAGGAGGCGGATGGCGCGATGAATGCGAGGGGAAGGTATGGAAGTCGTCATCGAGAGAGGCTTTCGCCGGAGATGGTAGTGATGACCCTCGCCAAGAAGGTGGCCATCTGCTCGCGGCTCACGACGCCGCTCGGTTCGAACGAAGTCGCGGAAGTCCCGGTCGTGACACCCAGCTGGGCAAGGCGGGCGACCGCATCGACCACCTGTTGGGGTTGCCCGACGAGATCGGTGAAAGCCGTCAGCTGAGTGTCGGGTGTGGGGACCCCGAGCACTCGAAGCGTGCGGTCCAGGAACAACGCCATCTGGGCGCGACTCACGGTTGACCCGGGGTCGAACAGATCCGGCGCAACACCCGATGTGATTCCGAGCGCAGCGAGTTCTTCGATGGCGACCCGGGTCATCGGCGGGTAGGCCTCGATGTCGACGAACATCGGATCCCCAGGCGGCACCGGCTCCATCCCGGCGACCGCCCAGAGTCGGGTGAGGAACAACGCCATCTGCCAGCGCTCAACGTCTTCGAGCGGGCAGAACCGCATCTCTGAACAGCCGGTGGTGATGCCGAGGTCGTAGACGGTGTCGATGGCATCCTCGTGCGGCGAGTCCTCATCGTCGAAGAACGGCGGCGTGAAGTCCCCCAGGACGAATTCGAAACTGGCGGGGCGCGGAGCCGGCTGGCCACCGATCGGGGTTGCCGTCAGCGACGCCACGTACGTGCCCCATACGAGCGTTTCGTCGGGGGACCAGTCGATCGACCCTTCGGTGCCGGTGCCACGCTCGAGGATGAGGACCTCACCATCTGGTGTCACGAGCTGAAACACCCAGTCCGAGGTCGTCGTCATGGCGAAGTCGAACGCCGTCGGCTCATACCCCTCGACCTGGTTGCCGGGGATCGGGTCCACCGCAGGCCAGCCGCCGTAGATCCGCTCGCCGCCCACGGCCAGGATTCGGTCGGTGAGCGAGCCGAGGAGGTTGTAGGCGATGCTTCCGGGGCAACCGGTCGTCCCGACGTCACGGTGGCCGGAGACGGCTCTCAGTGGGACCGCAACGCCATCGGGATACGTGGGAGAGTCCCGCGAAATGACGACGGGCACCGACCGTGGGTCGATATGGGCGACATCCATCCGCCAAGCGCCGTACGCAACGAAGGCGTCTTGCGCAGCGGCAGTCGGCGGGGCCACGTTGTGGTCGCCGATGAAGGCGACCCCGACGGACGACGAGTTGAACCCGGCCGCATGCGCTCCCCGCACCGGCAGATCGACGCCTCCCCCGCGTCCCTCCCAGATCCTTCCAGACGCGTCGATGAGCGTGTTGTAACCGATGTCGTTCCACCCCCGCACCCCGACGTGATACGAGCAGATCGCGTACAGGAGGTCGGGGACGTCACCGGGCGAATAGGCGTTGGCATTGGCCGAATGGATCGTGTGATGCACGATCAGGACTTCGACCCTGGTCCGGGTGCTGTATTCGACATCCTCGGCGGCACAGTCCTGGCCACCCCAGGCCGACCGAGGGAAGATCTCCGGCTGGTCGGGTGCAGCGAGCACGCTGGTCTCGGTTCCCCAGCGCAGCCTGCCGAGCTGTGCGGTGACACGATCGACCAGACCGAGCGTCGAACCGGTCGTGTCGACGTACTCGACAACAGGTTCGCCGGCGCCTTCCCATTGAACCTGCAACCACGCGGCGCCACCGGTGTACACCGCCTCGGACGCAACCACGTCGTCGCCTTCACCGGAGTCGGAGTCGGGGCCGTGGTCGTCGGGATGGACCGGCACCCAGGGCCCCCAGGTGGCGCCGTCATCACCGACCCTCACGGCACCATCGCCACTCCCCCCATCAGGCCAGGCCAGGCCCACGGCCGTAGTGGTCAACGCGATCGGCTGGCTCCTGTGCAGCGCGCCTGCGCCCTGCGCCTCGAGGCGGTGCTCCCCCACGACCGGCGGATACCGGGAGGGCTCGACCGACAGCTCCGAGAGCGCCAACACGGCCAGGATGGCGAACGGAACCCCGAACGCTCGCAGCCGCAAGCCGGAGCCGGCTCTTTGTCTCCCCCGCATGAGATTCCTTCCTTCGGAGCTCCCAGCCCGCGAAGTCATCAGCCGTTCGGCGTCTGGGAGGACAGACGGGATTCGCGATTCGGTGTTACCGAATCGCTCGCCAGAGCCCCGGAGAGGAAGATCCCTGCCGCGAACCACCAGGTCGGTTCGAAGAGGACGGTTTGGGTCATCGATGGCAGGAAGGTCACGATCAGGACCGCTCCAGCCGTGCGCCCGCGCCCGGATCGCACGATCACGGCCATCAGGCCGAGAAACGCCACCAGGCCCACCACTCCGGTCTCGGCGAGAAGTTCGAGCACGATGTTGTGCGGCTCCTGGAGAATCGAATTGGTCAGCCATCCCACTCCGAGGCCGACTCCCAGGATCGGATTGGACCTGAACATCTCCCAATACTCGGGCCAGACGTCGGCCCGCTCTTCTGACGGTTCGAACCGGTCCCCGAACGCGACATCCGACGGCTCGAACAAACCGGTGATGTCGGCCAGCAGGTCCCATCCCTGGCTCAACCTGAACGCGAATTGCAGGTCGACGTCTCCTGCGACCTCAGACCTGTCGACGACGAACATCGAACCAGTCAGGACGATGGAGACGACAGCTGCAACGGCGATTCTCCTGGCCAGCCATCTCAGATCGACCAATCCGGACCGGACGAGACTCGACCCCACGATCACCATGGCGATGGGAAGCGAGAGCCAGCCGGTGCGGCTGAACGCCATGAGCACCGCAAACCCGAGACCTCCGACCACCACCCCGTCGACCCAGGAACCGGTGGCTCTGCCTCTGGCGGATGCCACGAGGGTGAGCGACGCCCACAACACCGACCAGGCAGCTCCGTACCCGGGATCCTGATGCCAGTTGGTGAGGGCGATGAATCCGTCCTTGAGGTATGCAGGCTTGGACGTGCGAAAGACGCCTGGCAGGTCGTTGATCGTGTTGACGAGGTCGCCCCCGAATACCCCGAAGTCGACGAGGGAGAAAAACACGGCGGTGACACCCATTGCGGCGCCGGCCCAGAAGATGACCGTCAGCGTCCGATCGATCATGCCGGGCGTGCGGAGCCGGCGCTCCGTGACCAGCATCACCATGGCGCCCACGGCGATCGCCAGGCCCAGTTGGAAGAAGCGCTCCCGGAAGGGCTCTGACGGGTATCCGACCAACAGGACGAGTCCGAACACGAGCAGGGCGAGCGATACCGATCGGTGATACGGCCAGCTCCGCCGTCGGATGGCTTCCACCAGATCACTGCAGATCAGCAACACCAGGAGCACCAGGAAGGGCTTCCAGGAGATCCAGGCCGAGAGAAACACGGTGTGTAGCGGCAGGACGGCCACCATGGCGAGGAAGGCTCTGTCAGTTGTCCATCGACTCGACACTCACCACCGTCCAATCCGGGGTCAGGCTAGGTGGCACCGGGAGTACCCTGATGACCGATGCAGCGTTTGGGAACACTGGGACTTGGCATTCTGGTCTTGATGGCCTCTGTCGGCGGGACCGCCGGTGCCGCCGGCGACCCCTACGCCGCCGACCCCCTTGGGCTCGTTCCGTTCATCGACACCGCACACCAGGTCTACTCGTCGGGTACCGACACCTGGGAGGTGTGGGTCTGTGAGGTCGCCAACGGCAGCGAGCATCTCGATCCCGGCGCAATCGCATCAACGCTCAACACCAAGATCACCCCGTACTTCGAGTGGCTCTCCGAGGGGGCCTACACACCGGTCTTCACCGCTGGAGGCACCGTCGGTTCGGACGACGTCATCGACCAGGCCGCCTTCGAGCAGGAGCAGGCCTTCGCCCCGGGCTGTGGCGATGCTGTGGCCGCAGCCTCGTCCTCGAGACCCAATGCCGCCCTGATCGTCGTCGACGTCGGGTTCGACGGTGGCTACGGGACCCTGGGCGGGGTCTGCCCCGAAGATCCGTTCACAGGCTGCACCGTCCTGTTTCCAGCGAACTCGAGGCGTGCGGTGGTCGGCGCCGCCAGCGTGCAGCTCGTCGACGGCTTCTCGGCGGCGCAGCTGATCACCGTCGCTCACGAGATGGGCCATGCCCTCAACTGGGCGCACTCGTACACAGGTCTGACGTTCGACCTGGGAACGGGCGAACTCGACCGATACGACAACCCGATGGACGTTCTCAGCGCCGGGGCCATCTCGGGCGGGCCGATCGGTACGTTGGCGTACCACCGCTACGAGGCAGGATGGCTGTCGCCGGCCGATGTGATGGTCCACGATTCGGGGATCGCCAACTACCGGCTGGTGGCCGTCGGCAACTCAGGCACGCAAATGGTGGTGATCCCGGGACCGACGCCAGGTCAGTTCTTCACCCTCGAGACGAGGCGCAGGACGAGCTTCGACTCGGGTCTCCCGACGGGCGGTGTGGCGGTCCACCACATCGACCATCGCCGAGACGTCGCCTGTGCCATTCCGCAGGGGTTCCCTCCTACCTGGCCGTGCTTTGCGACCCTCACTCGGATCACACCCGAACCGGCGACCGCCGGAGGCGGCACCGGTCACGTGATCGGCCTCGACGACACGGTCTCGGTGGGTCTGTTCGACGTCTCGATCATCGCCGCCGACCAGACGTCATTCACGATCCGGGTCGCCCGGCAGCAATCGGGCCGTTTCGTCGATGACGACGGCAACTTCCATGAGCCCAACATCGAGGCGATCGCAGCACTCGGTATCACGCTCGGCTGCAACCCGCCCGACAACGACCGATACTGTCCGGCGAGCCCAGTGACGAGAGCCGAGATGGCCGCTTTCATCATCCGTGCGCTCGACGAGGAGAACCCGAACGCCCCCTACCGAGGACGCTTCCCGGATGTCGACGAGGAGGCGTGGTACTCCCAGGTCGTCGAGAGGCTGGCTGAGCTCGGCATCACCACCGGGTACGACGATGGCACCTTCCGACCGAACAACATCGTGACGAGAGCCGAGATGGCCGCCTTCATCACCAGAGCGTTCATCGCCCCCCAGGACGTCGTTACCGCGACCGGATTGTTCGCCGACGTGCCTGCAAATGCCTGGTACGACGACTTCGCCGAGACGTTGCTGGATCAGGGGATCACGAACGGGTGCTTCCCCGACCCGCTCCTCTACTGCCCCGAAGATGAGGTCCTGCGAGATCAGATGGCGTCGTTCATGGCGAGAGCGCTCGGGATCCAGCCCTGAGCGGACTTCGGTCAACGATCTGGGTCTGCGATTCGGAAGTTCATACACGGATGAGGCAACGCGTGCCGACATACGCCATGCGGAATCGGTTACCGAAGCTGACGGTCGTACACGGAGGTGACGTGATGCGCTGCGGGCGGGGCAAGCCCCGCTCCCTACCCGCGAAGACCTTCGATGGCGTCTGCCTCGATAAACCGAACCCGACGGTTCACGACGTGGGGGCGTCCGCTTGCGGCGCCCGCAGTCCGAGCCCTGGATTCGACGAGACTCGTTCGGTCGCGTCGTTGGGTTTTGTTCGTCGGCTGAAGATGCGCACATCGATCCCGGCGATGCGCCGCGGGCGGGGCAAGCCCCGCTCCCTACGCCCGACACCGAACCCGACGGTTCACGACCTTCACGACGTAGGGGCGTCCGCTTGCGGCGCCCGCAGCTCGAGGGGTCCAGCTCTTCGATCAGGGTCACGCGGCGAAAGCCGTTGATCAGGCCTCGGGGCCGGTGACCTCTTCGAGTGCGAGTTCGAGGCGTTGACGGGCGCGCATGACGCCGATGCGGATGGCGCCCTCCTTCGACTTGAAAC
>JAHEDH010000130.1 GCA_024641285.1 bacterium
ACGACCTGGTGATGATGAACGTCTTTCATGCCGGCGACGGGAATCTCCACCCGCTGATGACCTTCGACGCATCAGAGCCGGGGGCCGTCGATCGCGTGCAGGCCGCCGCTTCCGAACTCGTCGAGATGTGCGTGTCGAAGGGTGGCGCACTGTCCGGTGAGCACGGGATTGCGAAGGAGAAGCGCGACCTGATGGGGCTGATGTTCGACGACTACGCCCTCGACGCCCAGGCCCGGATCAAGGAGGCGTTCGATCCCGAGGGAGTCTTCAACCCCGACAAGATCCTCCCGCAGGGCTCGCGCTGCTTCGACTTCGGGCGGACGGTCCCGGTGCCGGATGGGGTCTGGGTCTGAACATCGTGGATCCTCGAGAGAGCGACGTGCCCCTGCCGAGCCGCGATTCGGGCGCTCTGGTGCCTGGTTCCGCTGAGCATCACGCCCCGCATTCGATCGCAGAGATGGTCGACCTCTACAAGGAACTCGACGCCGCAAGGACGACGACCATCGTGATCGGCGGGGGTTCGCACCTCGGTATCGGCCATCCGGTTCTCGCCGAGGCATCTGTCTCGACGGGGCATCTCGTCTCCGTCATCGATCATCAGCCGGAGGACCTCACCGTGACGGTCGAGGCGGGCGTGACGCTCGAAGAGGTCGAGGCCCTCCTCGTCCCGCACCGGCAGACGGCGGCGCTGCCCGAAACCGTTCCGACAGCGACCGTCGGCGGCGTCGTGGCGGCCGGGATCTCGGGCTATCGGCGCAATCGCTTCGGCCCCACCCGCGACCGCGTTCTCCAGGTGACGGTGGTCACCGGCGACGGGCGTCTGGTCACGGGCGGCGCCAGGGTGGTCAAGAACGTGTCCGGCTACGACCTTCCCAGGCTGGCAGTCGGATCCTTCGGTGCGCTCGGGGTGATCGTCTCGGTGTGCCTCAAACTGTGGCCCGAGCCGGAGGCGAAGGCGACCGTCCGCCTCGAACGGGTGGCAGACGCCGAGCGCCTGTTCCGCCCGCTCGCCGTACTCGAGACGGATGAGGGTGTCTGGGCGTACCTCCAGGGCCCGGCGGCCGAAGTGGCCTCTGGCGCTGCCATCGGAACCAGTGAATCCGACGTGTTCATCTGGCCGATGCTCGACTTCGCGGGGACGGCTGAAGTCCGGGTCCCTCCGGCGAACGTGGACGAGGCGATCTCCCGCATCGGTGTCCCGTTCATCGCCCAACACGGCGTGGGGGTCGTGGAGATCGCCAGTGAGGATCCCGACGTGCTGGGTCCACTCCGGGACTGGGCCGAGTCCGTCGGGGGCTCACTGGTCGTGACGTCGCGGACGGGCCCGATCGACGCCACTGCCGCATTCGATCCGTGGGGTACTCCGCCGACTGCGCTGGCGCTGCAACGAAGACTGATCGCCGGGTTCGACCCCCATCGCATCATCAACCGCGGCCGCCTCCCGGGAGGGATCTGATGGCCTTCGTCACAACGGAGGCGCCGACGAGACCGGAGCTCTCTGCCTGCGTGCAGTGCGGCCTGTGTCTCCCGCATTGCCCGACTTTCCGCCTGACGGGGAAGGAGTCGGCGGGCCCGCGCGGGCGTCTGATGGCGATGAGCGCTGTGCTCGACGGCGTCCTGACCGTCGACGAGGCCTTCGACGATGCCATGTCCTACTGTCTGCAATGCCGGGCATGCGAGGCGGTGTGTCCCGGCCTGGTCCCGTTCGGCCGCCTGATGGAAGGCGCCAGGGCCGAGCTCGATACCCAACGGCCCTCTCCCGCGCGGCGTGCCCGGAGGTTCTTGCTCGGCACCGTGCTTCCCAATCGATCACTGATCTCGATCGCCACGTTCGGGGCAGGCCTCATGCAACGCCTACGCCTCGGAAGCATCCTTCCCGCCCCTGTGCGGCGATCGTTCTCGGGGATGCGTCGGCTGGGCAGCCGCGACTCGTGGGTCGGGAAGGAGGCGTTGCCGGCCGGTGCCTCGAAGGGGACGGTCGGTCTCCTCGCAGGCTGTGTGATGGACCACTGGTTCGGACCGGTCCACGACGCCTCGGTTGGCGTGCTCACCGCCGCCGGCTACCGGGTGATCGTTCCCGATGCCCAAACGTGCTGCGGTGCCCTCGCCGCCCACGACGGCCACGTCGATGTCACCGCTCGGCTCGCATCGGCGAATGCGAAGGCCTTCGCCGACGTCGATCTCATCGTGTCCGACGCTGCCGGATGTACGGCCCACCTCAAGGAATACGACCATTGGACCGAGCCCGGGTTCGAGGCGAGGGTTCGTGACGTCACCGAGCTCGTCGCCGGGCTGATCGAGTCGGGGGATCTCCCCATGCTCGACCTCGACAAGGGGCCGGTCGCCGTGCAGGACCCCTGTCACCTGCGGCACGCCCAGCGCATCACCGCTGCGCCGCGGGCGATCCTCGTCGCCGCCGGCTACACGCCTCTCGAGATCGACCCGGACGGCTTGTGCTGCGGTGCGGCCGGGATCTACTCGGTCCTTCACCCCGAGACTTCACACGAGTTGGGAGTCCGGAAGGCAGATCAGGTCCTGACCACCGGCGCGCCGGTGGTGTCGTCTGCGAACCCCGGTTGTGAGATGCAACTCCGCTCCCATCTCGCGGGAAAGGTCGCCGTTGCGCATCCCGTCGAGCTTTACTGGCAGTCACTTCTCGAATCCAGCGCCCAGCCGTCCGGCCGGGCGTAGCAATGACCACAACGGAGCGCCGTGAACATCACTGAGCACATCGGAACCCACCCGCAGTCGATCCGCTACTACCTCCTGCTGATCGGGAGCACGTTCCGCACGATGCTCTCGATGGGCATGCTCGTGGTCGGAACCGGGCTGATGGGCCTGGCGGTCGCCGTCTTCCTCGACGGGTTCGGGATCGTGGACATCGGGCTCGGGCTCTCGATCGGACAGGTGCTGGGGGCGTTCATCGTGATCGGGGTGTCGGCCGCATTCGCCTTCGGTGTGGCCACCGAAGGTCGCTACGGGACGGCTGCGCTCATGTCCCGATACCCGTCACTCGAGGTGGCCGGCGGCCGCGTCTTGGGCGGCGTGGTGGTCGTCCTCCTGCTCGGGTGGATCGCAGGACAGGTCGAGTCGGTCGTGGCCGATCAGACGCTGCCGTTCCGGGTCGGCCAGGAGCTGATCAGAGCGACCGGGGCGTCAGGACTGCTTGCGGTGTTGATCGGGGTTCCCGGGGTGTGGGCTCTGCGCCAGGGTCTCCGCCGGGCAGGAATCGACGCCGACGTCGAGTTGCCGGCGCTGTATGTGGTGTGGGTGCTGCTCGCCCTGATCTCGTTCTCGATGCCGGCTGCGTGACCCCGGAACTGATCGAGGCGCTTCGGACAGGACCGGCGGCCGCCGAGATCGCCCGCCTGGTCGGACAGGGGATCGCCGAGACCGATCTCCTCGCCACGATCACGTCGCTCCGAAGGAGATTCGATCCCGACATCGCCGCCGCGATCGTCGAGACGGCGCTCTTGCGTATTCGGGCGACAGCCAAGTTCGGTGATCCCTCTCAGATGTTGTTCGATCGCTCCGGGCTCGAACAGGCGACCACTTCGGCCGTGGCGCGCCATCGCGCCGCGCAGTTCGACGTGGGTGATCCTCCGCTGATCGTCGATCTCGGCTGCGGGATCGGAGGCGACGCCGTGGAGTTCACCGGGCACGCCGACGTCGTGGGCGTCGACCGCGAGGACGGTCGAGTCCGCCTTGCGGCGCACAATTGCCGCGTGGCGGGGGGTCCCAACGCCTTTCATGGGATCGTCGGGGACTCGATGACCCTGGCCCCGTTCCGGGCGTCGGCGGTCTTCGCCGACCCTGCCCGCCGCTCCGGAGGGCGCCGCCTCCGTGGCCTCGCCTCCTATCTCCCGCCCGTCGAGCCACTCATCGAGCGATGGCGCCCATACACGCAAGCGATGGCGATCAAGGTGGCGCCAGGCATCGAGGACCATGAGATCCCCGCAGGCGCCTCGGTCGAGTGGGTGTCGCTCGATGGCAGTCTGCGTGAAGCGGTGCTGTGGATCGGAACCGGCGCCGCCCGGCGTCGTGCGACGGCGCTGCCTTCGGGTGCTTCCGTCGCGGGTCCCGAGCCTGACGGGATCAAGATCACCCCGATCGACCGTTACCTACACGAACCGGACGACGCGGTCATCCGTGCGGGTCTCGTCCGGCGGGTGGCCGCGGACATCGACGCCTCGATGATCGACCCGGCGATCGCCTACCTCACATCTCCTCGACCTGTCGACCACCCGCTGGTGACGAGCCATCGGGTCGACGACGTGATGCGCTTCAACCTCAAGGATCTGAGAAGGCGTCTCGCCGACCTCGACGTCGGCGCGGTGACGATCAAGAAGCGGGGTAGCCCGATCACACCCGAGGAGCTCCGCCCCCGCCTCCGACTCCGGGGCTCTCGCAGGGCCACGCTCTTCCTCACAAGGACTGCCGATGGCCCCCTCGTCGCCATCGGACTGGACTAGCGCTCCACGCTCCACGCTCCAGGCTCCAGGCTCCAGGCTCCACGCTCCACGCTCCAGGCTCCAGGCTCCACGCTCCACGCTCCACGCTCCACGCTCCACGCTCCACGCTCCACGCTCCACGCTCCACGCTCCACGCGACGCGAAGCTTCGTCGGGCGGGCACCGTCTTCGGCGTGTGGCGTGTGGCGTGTGGCGTGTGGCGTGTGGCGTGTGGCGTGTGGCGTGTGGCGTGTGGCGTGTGGCGTGTGGCGTGTGGCGTGTGGCGTGTGGCGTGTGGCGTGTGGCGCTCTACAGCTCTCGCGCCCAGACGTAGCCGCGGTTGATCTTGCAGCCGCTGCGTTCGAATGCCTCGTCGAGCCAGTCGATCGTCGGCACCATCACCATCAGCGACGCCATGTTCCGGCGGGCCGCAAGGTCAACGACGGCTCTCGCCAGCTTGGGGGCGTCGAGCGGATTCGTGGCCACCCAAGGGACCGACAGATGGTCGTTCTCACCGCTGGCGATCACCCAGCCCGATGCGCATTGCATCAGCTCGCGGCTTCTCGACGCGGAGTGGACGTCGTCGATCGTCATTCGACGGAAGGTCCAGCCGATCGGGAACAGCCCGCGACCGGCAGACGCCAGCTCCGAGCTGGACCATGCGATCCACGCCGGGTCGATCTCGGCTCGCGATCCCGAGGCGAGTTGCTCCTCACCGGGCACCCGGCGACCCCCGTTCGTGACCGGATCGATTCTGCCGACGCTCAGGTCGCGCATCGGCCACGACCAGGTGCTCACCCGGCGATACCCCGATCCTGCGACCTGACCCTGCGCAGCTTCGTTCCAGTCCTCTGTCATGAGCCGGGCGACCAGCGCACCGTGCGACGAAGCCCAGGCGCACAGTTCCTCGTTGATGGCGCTCCCGACTCCCTGCCGGCGGTGTTCGGGATGGACGCGGGCGGCGTGGATCCAGGCCTCTCGGTCGCTCATCAGAACCACCCTGGCCAACCCGATCGGGACGTCCGAGCCGTCGGTTGCCACCAGCACCGTCGAATCCTCGGCTCCCAGCCAGCCTTCGAACCGGTCGGGGACGTAGTCGCCCCATTCGAAGGTGCCCGTCGTGAAGGCGGCTACCGGTTCACGATCGTCGAGGCGAGCCGGGCGCACTCGCACGGTCACATCCGTTCGGGAACGCTGATCCCGAGAAGGTCGAGTGAGGTGACGACGACGCGTCTGGTGAGACCGGCGATCGCGAGCCAGGAGCCGCGCAGATCGGGGTCCGCCTCGCTGAGGATGTGGCACTGCTCGTAGAAGCGGTTGAACGCGCCCGACAGCTCGTAGCAGTACTCGGCGACGTGATTCGGGGCGCGCAGAGTGATGGCGCGCTCCACGGCGTCGGGGAATTCGGAGATCTTCAGCAGCAGGGCACGCTCGACATCCCGTGCAGGCGGGAGTATCGGGCCGGGGCCGATGCTCTGCTCGCCCGCCTTCTTCAACAGCGACGTGATCCGCACTGCCACGTACAGGAGGTACGGCCCCGTCTTGCCCTCGAACGAGCTGAAGCGTTCGAGATCGAAGATGTAGCTCGACGTCCGGTGGTTCGACAGGTCGCCGAACTTGACCGCGGCCATCCCGACGAGCCAGGCGATGGCGCTTCGCTCGGCGGCTGGGTAGTCATCGGCGAGGCCCTTGGCGTCCATACTGGCGATGGCGATCGCCTCGATGTCGGCGAGCAGGTCGCGCAGCAACGGCAGGTCGCCGTCCCTGGTCTTGAGTGGAGTGCCATCGAGGCCGTTGACCGTGCCGATCTTGGCGTGCTCGAGGACGAAAGGGTCCGGAGCGATTCCGCCCCTACGGGCAGCTCGGAAGACCTGCTCGAAGTGCAGGCTCTGTCTGGCATCGACGAAGTAGATGGCACCCGAGCCCTCGAGGTCCTCGACCCGTTCCTCGATGGTGGCCAGATCGGTGGTGGCATAGGCGTAGCCCCCGTCGCTCTTGACCAGCATGAGCGGCGGGATCTGGTGTTCCTCTTCTGGTGCGCTCACGTACACGACCACGGCACCGTCCGACTCCTCTGCGACACCCATCGACTCCAGCCTCTCGACCATCGGCCCGATGCGATCGTGCACCGAGCTCTCGCCCAGCCAGACGTCGAAGCCGACGTCGAGATCGTCGTAGACCTGTGAGATCGCCTCGACTGAGACGTCCCGGAAATGCTGCCAGAGCGCCCGATAGCCGGGCCGGCCCGACTGGAGATCGACGGTGGCGAGGCGAGCAGCTGCCGCATACGCCGGTTCGGACTTCGTCTTTGCCGCCGAAATCGGATACAGCCGCTGGAGATCGCCGATGGTCACCGGGGACTCCTCTGGGTACGGCCCACGGTAGGTCTCGTCGAAGTAGATCAGTTCGGGCTGCTCGTTGCGCACCTCCACCAGCAGCTGGCCCATCTGCACGCCCCAGTCGCCGAGGTGGACATCACCTGTCACGCGTGCCCCAGCGAACCGGAGCGTCCGCTTGAACGACTCGCCGATGATCGCGGTCCGGAGATGGCCCACATGCAGCTCCTTGGCGACGTTGGGGCCCCCATAGTCCAGTATCCAGTGGGCTTCGCCGTCGATGGGCGAGACGCCGAGACGTTCGTCGCCGGCCGTCAAGGAGGTCGCCTCGGCGAGGTACTCGTCGGTCACCACGATGTTGACGAAGCCCGGGCCGGCGATCTCGAGCGTTGCGATCCGGGCGTCGGCCTCGACGATGGAGGCAACTTCTGCAGCGATGTCCCGCGGGTTCCGTTTGGCGGCGCGAGCGGCAGCCATCGCCCCGTTGCATTGGAACTGACCGAGGTCGGGTCGCTGGCTCGGAACGACGTCGCCGAGCGTGGGATCGAGGCCGAGCTCGGCGAAGGCCGAGCCGAAGAGTTCGGCGAGCGTGCTTCTGAGCGTCATTGCGAGTGAGGATAGGAGCCTCGGCCCGGGCGGAATCCGCAACTGCGGGCGGCACCCGCCGATGGGAAGGCAGTGGAACCCAGCTCACCGTCGGCGATCGGGTCGTCGAGTCGATCCTCGGACCTCGTCGAGGCGCGCTCCAATGTCCTCGACGAGATCGTCACGATCCAGGAGCACTATCGCCAGCGGCGTGACGTCGGGGTGTTGTGGGAGCACCTGCTGACGTCAGTGCTCCGCAGCTCCGGATGTGAGGTGGGATTCATCGGCGAGCTGGTGTGGAACGACATCGGCGTGCCCAATCTCGAGACCAGGGCGTCCACCGTCCCAGGTTCGCTTCCACCGGACCTCGGTCTGATCATCTCGGAAGTGATCGCCCGAAGCGACGACGTCCTGGTCGCCCCCGAGGCCGGCGCCGGGTTCCTCGGGATGCCCCTGGTGGTCGCCGACCGAATCGTCGGTGTCGTCGGGCTGGCGGGTCCCACCTATCTCATCACCGAAGAGACCGCAGAGCTCTTGCGCCCGCTGGTGGGCGTCGTTGCGGCGATCGTCGAGTCGATCACGAACGCCACCCAGCGAGATGCCGTCAAGGAGCGGCTCCAACGGAATCTCGGCTTCCTCGAGGCGGTCGTCGGCAGTGCTTCGTACGGCGTGGTCGTCGTCGACCCGGCAGGCACGGTCGAACTGGCGAACGAGGCTGCGCTCGGGCTGCTTGGCGCGGATGCCGAGACCCTCCTCGGCGACACGATCGGATGTGTCATGTCCCCGCGCGCGGTCGACTGGGTGCTGTCGCAGCTGAGCCCACAACCCGGCTCCAGCGACCCGATCACCCGCCGCACCGTGCAGATGCTCTCGTTGTCGGGTGTGGCGTTTCGGGCGGATGTCACTGTGGGCACCTTCACCCTGGCCGAGGACCGTCGTGCGGCAGTGCTCACGTTCCGCGATATCGAGGCGGAGCTGCTCGCCCAGGCGACCGCGCTGCGCTCGGCGGATCTCCTTGCCTACACGCCGGATCTCGTCCTGTGGACCGACGCGACCGGGGCGATCGAGTTCATGAATGCCGGAGGCCGTGCGCTGGTCGGCGTGGCGGACACAGCCGGCATCGCGATCGACGACCTGTTCCCGACGTGGGGCGTCGAGCGGTTCAACCGGGACATCGTGCCCGAACTCCGTGCGAACGGGTCATGGATCGGCGAGATGGCCCTGGTCGATCGGGCCGGGCTCGAGATCCCCGTTTCGATGACCTGCCTGTTCCGTCGTGACGGCGAGAACACCTATTTCGCCCTGCTCGCCCGCGACCTTCGAGAGCATCAACACCTCGAACTGCTGCAGCATGCGTTCGTATCGACGGTGTCCCACGAGCTCAGGACGCCGCTCACGGGCATCCTCGGCTATCTCGAGATGTTCGGCGAGGGGGATCTGGGCGACGTTGCGCCGGAGCAGAAGCTCGCTCTCGATGTCATGTCGAGAAGCGGCGACCGCCTCCTCGAGCTGGTCGACAAGCTGCTGCAGGTCGCGTCGATCGGGGAAACCGCATTGCGGGAACCCGAAGCGGTGGACGTCGCGTCGTTGCTGGAGTCTGCCGGCGCGGCCTGGAGGGGCGAGTTCATCGGCGCGATCAGCATCGAATCCGGTGGAATCGACGGTGTCGCCGTCTCAGGCTCCGAGAGCGAGCTCACGACCGTGCTCTCGAACCTGATGGAGAACGCGATCAAGTTCTCACCCAAAGGTGGCGACATTCTGTTGTCGGCGCAGATCGTCGACCAGTCGATCGCGATCGAGATGTCCGACTCCGGTGTCGGAATCCCGGCATCCGATATCGACCTGGTGTTCGACCGGTTCTTCCGGGCGGCGAACGCCCGGGAGATGGAGAGCCAGGGTGCCGGCCTCGGTCTGGCCATCGCCAGGGCGATCGTCAGGAAGCACGGCGGCGAGATCA
>JAHEDH010000131.1 GCA_024641285.1 bacterium
AGACCGACGATCATGGCCGGCGTGGCGGGCTCAGAGGTCAATCCACCGAGGAAGCGCTGACGGGTGATCTGGCTGCTCGGGTGACGGCTGCGGCGGAGGCTGCGGTGCCTGGTGGCACCGTGGAGCGGGTGGAGACCGATGATCACGGTGGGGCGTATGAGGCGCACATGCTCGACGCCGACGGAAACCCGGTCACCGTGACGTTCACCGACGATCTGTCCGTGATCGAAGTCGAACAGGGTCGTTGATCGACTCGCCGTGACCACGATCGGGGCCGGAACTCGACCTCCTGAGAGTTCCGGCCCTGCGATCGTCGGTCCGTCTTCGCTTGCACGAGATGTCATGGTGCAGCGGTCGATAGTCTCGGCGAACATGTGCAGGGAAGCCTCGTGAGAGCCTCGAGATGACTGACTTGATGGGATACCTCTCCCGTTCGACGGGCATCGTCGCCACGATCCTCGCCGTCGCCGCATTGGCCTGGGGATTCTTCTTCTCGGCTCGTGAGACGGGCACCAGGCTGCGTCCGAATTGGTGGTTGGATCTGCACAACTGGCTCGGTGGATTGGCGTTGATCTTCACCGGAGTTCACATCCTCGCTGCATGGCTGGACTCCAACTCGGGGGTCCGGTTCATCGACGTCTTCGTCCCGGGGACGGCGACGGCCGGGTGGGCGATCGGCTGGGGTGTGATCGCCGCCTACTTGTTCTCGGTGGCGGTGTTCACCTCGTGGCCGAAGCGATGGAAGAACCGCCGGTGGTGGCGGGTTGTGCACCTCGGCTCGGTGGCCGGGATGGTGCTCGCACTGATCCACACGTATCAGTCCGGCAGCGACACCGGAGCTCTCTGGTTCCAGATCGGATTCGTGTTCCTGGCGTCAGTCGCGACCTACGGGCTGGGGATCCGGGTGTTCACGAAGATCGCCAAGGCTCGCGAAGCCGTGTGAGCTGGGTCGAATTTCTCAGCCGGCTCTCAGCTGGAATTGAACGCCCTCCAAGTCCGCTGTGGCTCAATGGTGACATGATGACTACTGGGAACCCGGCCACTGAAGGCCTTTCCACTGAACTCGATCCTGAGCTCGCTGCCCGGCTCGAACGGCTCGCCGCCCGCCGGGCGGCGTCCAGCGCCGCTGCTCGACCTGTCGCGCCCCAACCGGCGCCGGCGTCGACGGAGCTCGATCCGGAGCTGGCGGCCCGCATGGAGCGGCTCGCCGCCCGCCGGGCTGCGTCCGGTGGAAGGACCGCGACAGCCGCGACATCGAGTACGCCCGACGGACAGCCTCGTAAGAAGCGCCGTCATCCCGCGCAGGGATCCCGCGTGGCTTCGCTGGTGCTGAGTCTCGCCACCACCGTCGGCCTGACCACGTGGATGGCCGGCAACGCCGGGCCCGTCCTGGCGTCGTCCGGCGGCGGCGTGGTTGGGGCCTCTGCCACCACCGCCCCGGCGCCCGTCACGGTGGTTCCCCCCGTGCAGACCACGGTCCAGGCACAGCAGGGCCTCGTCCCGGAGGTCACCCCGACGGCTCCGACGACGACTGCGACCGCAACGAACACGGTCGTCAATGGAGACGCCTTCAGGAACCGCTTCGGTTCGGTGCAAGTGCAGGCCACGTTCTCCCCCGACGGCTCTCTTGCCGATGTCACGGTGCTGCAGGCTCCCTCGGGGGATCGTCGGAGCGCCCAGATCAGCAACGTCGCAATCCCGCGGCTCAACAACGAAGCCCTGACCGCCCAGAGCGCTCATGTGGACACGATCTCGGGCGCAACCTACACGAGTCGCGGCTACGAGAGCTCGCTCCAATCGGCGATCGACATCGCCCGTGCCAACGCGATCACGAATATCGGATGACGGCAGTGGCTGTGGGTCCGGATCACGTCGACTACCGCGTCGGTTCCCTTGTGGGTGTGGCTGGGTTCATCGCTTGCGCCAACGCCATCAGGAGCCCGGGATGAGCGTCACCGCTGCGGGGCGGCATCACGTCGAGCAGGTCATGGGTATGGCGGTGAGCATCGACATCCGCGACGACAACGCCACCGACGAAGCCGTCGCGGAAGTCGTGGAGTGGCTGCATCACGTCGATGGGACTTTCAGCACCTATGACCTCGACTCGATGATCAGCCGGTTGGGTCGCGGCGACCTGGCACTGGAAGACGCCACGGAAGAGGTGCATGACGTCCTCACGACCTGCGAGAGCATCCGGCACGAGACAGGCGGAGTCTTCGACGTCTTCGAGGTGCCTGCACCCAATGGCACCACCCTGGATCCCTCGGGATATGTCAAGGGTTGGTCTGTCGAAGTGGCGGCTCAGCTGCTCGAGAGTCGAGGGTGTTCGGACTTCTGTATCAATGCCGGCGGTGACATCGTCGTGAGAGGCCACCCATCGGGGGCGGAGCCGTGGCGGGTCGGGATCCGCCATCCCGAGGAGGCCGACGCCCTTGCTCTCGTCATCGAAGCCGTTGGCCCCCTCGGCATCGCCACATCGGCGATCTACGAGCGCGGCCCACACATCATCGACCCACGTTCGGGAGATGCCGTGTTCGGTCTTGCCAGTGTGACCATCCTCGGTCCTGACCTCGGTACGGCCGATGCCTACGCGACGGCGGTGTTCGTGATGGGACGGCAAGGTCTCGACTGGATCGCGCAAAGACCGGGCTACGAGGCCTACATCATCACCAACGACGGGATCACTCGTTGGACCGACGGGTTCTCGCAGTACCGCGCCCGGGATTGATGCGTCCCCAGACCTCATCCATGACGGCCTGACACCCGGAGCAGAGCCTGCCGGCTCGCCGGGAGCACCCATCGATGTCAGGCTGCGTCGTTGGGTATCTCCCCAATGTTGGTCCGTGCCAGCGCCAGGCACACGAGCAACGCCCATGCGCCGGCGACCGATGCGCCGGCGAGGACGTCGCTGGGGTATTCGGTCAGGAGAATCACCCGTGATGCTCCCACCAGAGTGACGGCGAGCGCGGCAGCGCCGAATCTCCAGACGGTCGTTCGCCAGGCCCCTCGAGACCACGGCCAGGCCGAGAGCACTGCGACGGCGGCGACGAGGGCGACGTGTTCCGAGGGGAATCCGTAGTCGAGTCGAGCGACCAGGGGCTCGACACCCGGGGGTACGCGGTCGACCAACCGTGCGGTCAATTCGACGATTCCCCACTGGCCGATCGTCGCTGTGGCGATGGCGCCGGTCAGGCGATACCGACGTCTCGCGAGAGCGATCACGCCGCCGAGGATGGCGAGACCGGTCACCACGAGAGGATGCGTGACGGCATCGACGACACGGGCTACCGAGACCAGGATCGGAACTTGGTTGCTGCTGAGGTACCTCATCGCCGACAGGTCGAAGAGGAAGAACTCCTCTGTCCCGATCACGTCCTGGGCGAGGCCGGCGAACACCCACATTCCGGCGATCGCGCCAACGCCGGCAATCGCCAATGTCGCCGCGGATCGTTGTGGTCGCCTCACGAGATCGATCAGTCGACCGAACGCTGCTCGACCGGCGATGCGACCGACGGCTTCGCGGTTGCGTTGTATCCAACGCGTCCCCCAGATGATCCCTCCGATCAGGGCTGCCAGGATGACAACGGCGAGACCGCCGGTCCGAATCCACCGCTCGACCCGTGGGTAGTTCGCACCGGCGAAGTAGCCGACGAGGGTGAACGCCGTGCCCCAGAGGACGCCGCCCACCGCGTTGCCGAGCAGGAACCTCCGGTATGGCATCCGTGCCATCCCGGCCGCGAACGGCACCACGGCGCGCAGCACGGCGGCGAACCTGGCGACGACCAATGCCCACCAGCCGCGCTCGGCGAGCATGGATCCTGCAGCGTCCATTCTCTCCGAGACCCGCTGCATCCTCGGTCTGGCGAGGAGGGCCGGTCCGATCCTGTGTCCGAGCCGATAGCCGACGGAATCACCGACGATCGCCCCTGCGACCGCCGCCGGGATCATGAGCCAGAGCGACACGCCGCCGGTCCCTGCCGCAACACCTCCGAGGATCACCGCCAGTTCGCCCGGGACGACGATGCCGACGAAGGCTGCGCTCTCTGCAGCGGCGAGGAAGAACACCGCGATCGGTGCGTATGGGCCGACGATCTCGAAGAGGCGCGTCATGAGTGCCGGCGAACGAGAGGAGTCACAGGGAGCCTCTTCTGCGCAGTCGGTGCAGGAGCACACTTCCGATCGCCAGCGGCAACCAGAACGTTGCGAGCCTGAACGCCAGGGTCGCGGCCACGGCCTGACCGCCAGGAACGGCGATCCGCGTCAGGGCCGAGATGAGGGCGGCCTCCATTGCGCCCAATCCTCCCGGCGTGGGAGCGACCGAGGCAACGGTCGCAGCGATCAGGTACACCAACACGACACCGAGTGGCGGCGCAGCCGGGCCGAATGCAGCCACAGATGCATAGAGAGCCAGGCCATATGCCAGGTTCGACACGGCCGCCGCGGCCACCATCGACATCGATCGTCTCGGATCTCTGATCACGGCCGGAAGCGCTTCGAGGATCGGCTTCACGATCCCCACTGTCTTTGCCCGGATCCGGGGGATCCAGAGGAGCAGTCCCCCGAGCGCGAACACGATGACTGCGATGTCGACGAACACGCGTCGCTGGGGAGGAGACACGGTGGGCAGTGACAGCGCCGGGAGGAACGGCAAGAGCACGAGTGATAGGCCGACATGAGAGACGACCGTGAGGATCATGTTCAGCCCGGTCGCAGCTCGGGCGGTCGCCTCATCCACGCCTTCCTTCTGCAGGTAACCCTGGTTGACCGCCACCCATCCGAGCCCGACCGGGGTGACGATCGCCGCAGCCGATGCGGCGACCTGGACCTTCGTCGTGCGGAACCACGGTGGCGGGGTATCGACCGACACGCGGATCATCCAGGCGCCGCCGAGATAAGCCGCTGCCGTGCCAAGCACCGCAAGCCCGAGATACGGCCAGCGACCCGTCCGAAGTGCTTTCAGGCCCTGTTCGAGTTCCGCAACCTGGGGGAGCAGCACGTGGATCGCGAACCCCAGTACCGCCACCATGAGGCCGCGGCGGAGCAGACGACCGAGTCGAGGGGTGGGTTGCGGCGAATCCTCGGTCTTGGCTTCGGTCATGTCGGCGCGGCCAGCGTACCGTTCCCGGAGGGAGGCCATTCTGGGTCGGAGAGCGGAACTCCGGCCGGACCGAATCAAAGCAACGCGCTCGAGCCATCCTCCCGGGTCACCGTGAACCGGCGATGAAGCATCCCGAACCTGACGCGAACGTGGCATTCCGCCGATTCCCGCATCGTGAGGCTGCTTCCATGCGACAAACAAACGATTGCAGTAGTACTGTCGCGCACAATGAGAGCTGTCCCTGGGCTTTGGCTGTGTCGACCCCGTTCGGCGTCCGCAAACGATTGTGAGCCGACGCCCGGACGAACCATGAATTGTGCTGGTTCGGCTCAGCGATGAAGACGCTGCTCAAGGGAGGCTGTGTCCTCACGCTCGACCGCAAGATCCCCAACATGCTGCAGGGCGACCTGCTGATCGAGGACGGCCGCATCACCGAGGTCGCCGAGAACATCAGGTCCCGCGATGCAGAGGTGGTCGATTGCACCGACACGATCGTGATGCCCGGCTTCGTCGACACCCATCGGCACGCCTGGAGGTCGTTGTTCCGGAACGCCGGTGTCGACTCGGCGGGCGCAGCCGTCTCTGCCTCCACCTACGCGGCGCATCACCAACCCGAAGACGTCTACGCCGCCACGCTGATCGGACTTCTCGGGGCCGCAGGCTCGGGTACGACGACCGTCGTGGACTGGGCGAGCTTCCCCGACTCACCTGAGCACACCGACGCCGCACTCCAGGCGCACACCGACGCGGGCCTCAGGACGGTGTTCGTGCAGCCGAGCGGCCGCACGGTCACGGCCGAGTCACTCGCCTCGCGGTTCGGGAGCAACGGCAGCTCACAACTCGCCGTGGGCGCAAGCGATCCCTTGGAGTCCAACCTGGATCAGGTCGCATCCGAGTGGCAGCTGGCCAGATCGCTCGGCCTCCGGATTCATGCCCACTGCGGCACCGTGGCCTCGAGAGGAGCGGTCGCCGCTCTCGGGGCTCGGGGTCTGCTCGGCGATGATGTGACCTTGGTCCACTGCACGAACCTCGCCGATTCCGATCTGGACGCGGTTGCATCCTCCGGAGCCGCAGTTTCGCTCACGCCGTCGACCGAGATGGCGACCGGCCTCGGCACTCCGCTGATCCAGCAGTTGATCGACCGCGAGATCCGGCCTGGGCTCGGCGTCGACGACGAGTCACTTGCCCCAGGCGACATCTTCGCCCAGATCCGCGCAACGATCTCGATTCAGCACGCCACCCTCTTCGAACAGAAACTCGCCGGAAAGGCCGGTGTACCGCAGCTCATGAGCACCCGCGAGGTGATTCGTCACGGAACCGTCGATGGTGCCAGGGTGGCGGGCCTCGCCGGTGTGACCGGGACGCTCAGCCCCGGGACCCAGGGCGACGTCGTCGTTCTGAGAACCGATCGTCCGAACATCTTCCCGATCAACGACCCCATCGGCGCGGTCGTGTGGGGGATGGACACCTCCAACCTCGACTGGGTGTTCGTCGGTGGGCGCGCCGTGATGAGCGATGGCGAACTCGCCGCGGATGTTGCCCACGCACGGGGCCTGGCCACGGCGGCCCAACGGCGGGTGGTCGAGGCCGCCGGCCCACTTGCCGGCGCCCAAGCAGGGGGTTCGGAATGACGACCACGCCGAACAGAGCCCCCTCCCGGGCGATCACCTCCTTCGTCGTTGCCTCCCGGTACATGCCTGTGTATCTGGCCATGATCCTGCTGATCATCGTGGCATCCATCTGGGCGCCGGCCACGCTCGAGGGCCCGGCGCTGTCGGCGGTCGCTCCATTCGGGGCGCTCCTCGGCATCACCGCTCTCGGCCAGATGCTGGTGATCATGACCGGCGGCATCGATCTGAGCGTTCCCGGCACCCTGACCTTGGCAGCGCTCATCACGGTCGGAGTGAGCGAACAGTCCGATGACCGAATCGGTGTGGCGATCGTCACCGCACTCGCCGCCGCAGCCGCCATCGGCCTCGTCAATGGCGTGCTCATCGGTGGCTTGAAGCTCAACGCCCTCATCGTGACGCTCGCCGTAGGTCAGGTCGTTGCTGGGGTCGTCTCGCGTTACGTCCGCACGTTCCCGGTACAGAGCGCCGTGCCGAAAGCCCTGTCAGACTGGACCTCGACCCGGATTCTCGGCATCAGCCCGATCTTCTGGATCGGTCTTGCAGTCACCGTGTTGTTGATCCTGGCGCTTCGATACACGGCCGGGGGCCGGCGCTTCAAGGTCGTTGGCGCCAACCCTGTTGCGTCGAGCGTGGTCGGCCTGCGCGTCACGTTCAACCAGGTCTTCGTATATGTGGGAGCCGCGATGTTGTATGCGGTTGCCGGCGTCGCACTGGCGGGACTGCTGCGCAACCCCGGTGTCAACATCGGTTCGCCGTACCTGCTCGGACCCATCGCCGCAGTCGTCATCGGCGGAGCGTCGCTGACCGGAGGGCTCGCCAGTCCGCTGTCGACGTTCGTCGCCGCCATCTTCCTCACCGGTCTCAACCAGATGATGCGGGCGCTCGGCCTGCCGACCGCTCTGCAGTTCGTCGTGTTCGGCGTCGTCATCGTCGGCGGCATGTTGGTTTCGGGGGATCGGATCATCAAAGCCGTGGAGCGCATCATGCGCGAGCGCAAACGGACGTCCCCCATGCAGCCGGTCGAAGACACCGGTTGAAACCTCGATCTACCGCCGAAGCAAGCATCACCTGGGCATCCCAGCCCGAATGGAGGAGACACATGAAGCGAACAAGACTCATCGGACTCATCGCCGTTCTGGCGATGATCCTCGCCGCTTGCGGCGGGGACGATGCCGCAACGACCACGACTGCTGCCCCGGACGAGCCGGCCACGACGGCCGCTCCCGCCGAGCCGACCACCACCGAGGCAGGCTCGACCGACACGACGGCCGAAGCCATGGACGAAGGCCCACTCGCCGAGTACGGCGAGAGCACCGACGCCGATCCGGCGCTGGTGGAGAGGGCGATCGGACCCGTCGGGGACGTGCCCGACATCGTGCTCGCTGCGATCGCCCGGGCGAACCAGGACCTCGACCAGGCGACGATCGACAAGGCCATGGAGTGCTGGAGCAACCAGGAGTGTGACACCGGGTCCGGCGGCGAGCTCACCATGGGCTGGGCCGACGGTGGTGGCGACACCGTCAACGTCTGGCGAGGCGTGAGCCACATGGAGGCGATCCTCCAGGCGCTCACCTACCCCGAAATCGGCACGATCGTGTCGACTGCCGCCAACTTCAACGCAGACCCCGCCGTGCACGTCAACGACGTTCGATTCCTGATCCAACGAGGAGTCAGCTTCATCGTCGGCTATCCGGACGTCGGTATCGCGCTTGCGCCCGCCGTGTTGGAGGCCGAAGCCGCAGGCATTCCGTACGTCTCGTACTCGGCCGGCTACGTGGGCCTTCCGGGACAGGACGGCGCACTGGTCCCCGGAGAGGACTACACCGCAGTCGTCGGTGAGGACTTGTGTGCACTCGGTCAGAGCTTCGCGGATGTCCTGAACGACTCCGTCGGCACCGGTGAGGTGGGCATGCTGGGCGGTACGCCCGGCAACGCCCTCACGCTCGGGTGGCAGCAATGTGTGGTCCCGGCGCTGGCGGATGGACTCGAGATCGCCAACCCTCCGGCGGACGAGAACTCGACGACGGGTGACACCTACTGGGTGAACAGCTTCGCGCTGGATGCCGCCCGCGGCATCTTGACGACGACGCCGGACCTCGGAGGTTGGGTCTACGAGTACGCAGACGGCATGTACACCGCGCTCCAGGCATACGACGAGCTCGGCATCCCCGTCGAGAATCTCACCATCGCGATCCGCACCGATGAGCAGACCCTGTTCTGCGACTGGGTGGAGCGTGCCGAGCCGACGTACAACATCTGGTACTCGGCGGGTGGCAACTTCCAGGCACGCGTTGCCGTCACCACGGCGATGCTCTAGTTGCAGGGCTACGACGTCGGCGGAGAGGTCATCGTTCCTCATGTCATGCGTCAGGTCACCGAGTCCGACTGCAACCCCGACCGTGTCAACGAGGTCGTCTCCGGCACGTCGCTCGTGCCGGACAGCGTCCTGTCGGTGATGTTCGGCGGATGACCGACCGCACTCCCGAGGAGGAGTCGACCGAGCATGAACTGGTCCTCGAACTGACGGGCGTGTCCCGTCAGTTCGGGGCGGTCCGTGCGCTGTCGAACGTGAGTTTCGACTGCCGTGCCGGGGA
>JAHEDH010000023.1 GCA_024641285.1 bacterium
GGATCTGGGCGAGGGCGATCCGCACCGGTCCGAGATCGGACGTGCCGATCGCCGTCAGGTCGAAGCTGTGTCGATGTGCAGTCAACTCCTCGACGGCTCGCAACGTGGCCTCGCCGACCAGCCGGGCGCGCTGATAGGGATCGGAGGTTCCCTCGGCGGTCCCGGTGTACTGCTTGTTCCCGCGACCGATCGCCACCGAGACCGACGCACGTCCGTTCTCGAGACGCTGATCGATCGTAGCGAGGAACGGGCGGTCTTCGAACATCCCGCAACACTACGGATGGTCGCGAAAAGCCGCATGGGCGGAACGACCCAATCTGTCGGCAGCCCTTCGGGCTAGCCCCCGGGGATCGGCTCGTCCCCACAAGCATCCTGGAGACGGCGAAGCAGCAGTCGCAGCTCCTGCACGACCTCCTTCTGACCGGGCTCGCCGATGATGTTGCGCATCTCGAACGGATCCGATTCCAGGTCGAACAACTCCCACTCCGGCGGCGCACTCGGGCCGCGAGCTCCGGGCTTGCCGAGCGGATCGTTGTAGTAGCAGATGAGTTTGTGGCGATGAGTGCGCACGCCGTAGTGCGCCCAGACGTTGTGGTCACGGTCCTGGTGCATCCAATACCGGTAGTACATCGCCTGCTGCCAGTCGTCGGGAATCTCGCCGGAGAGGAGGGAGCCGAAGCTCGCCCCTTGGATGTGAGACGGAACGTCGATACCGGCCAGTTCGAGGAACGTTGGGGCGAAATCGACGTTGAGCACCATCTCCGAGCACACCGAGCCGGGCTCGACCAGTCGTGGATAGCGCACGAGCAGCGGCATGGACAGCGACTCCTCGTACATGAAGCGCTTGTCGAACCAGCCGTGGTCACCGAGGAAGAACCCCTGATCGGATGTGTAGACGACGATGGTGTCGGCGGCCAGGTCGTGTTCGTCGAGCCAATCGAGCACGCGGCCGACGTTGTCGTCGATGGAGGCGACCACCCTGAGGTAGTCCTTGATGTAGCGCTGATAGCGCCACGAGACCTCTTCGTCGTGGCTCAGCCCGGCGGGCACCGGTTCCTTCAGATCGGCCTCGTTGAGATCCATCATTCTCATCTCGGCAACCCGCGCCGCCGTCGCCCGATGCTCGTAGTCGTCCCAGAACGTCTCCGGCTCGGGGATGTGCTCGCCGTCGAACATCGTCGCGTGTGCGGTGTCGGGCTCCCACGGCCGGTGAGGCGCCTTGTGATGGATCATGAGCGCAAACGGCCGTTCCCGATCGCGTCGCTCGAGCCAGTCGAGGCTCATGTCGGTGATGATGTCGGTGGCATATCCCTCGACGACGATCCGACCCGCCGGGGTGTGGAAATCGGGGTCGTGATACAGCCCCTGGTCGGGAAGCACCGCCCACTCGTCGAAGCCGGTCGGGTCGTGATCGGAACCGTGACCCAGATGCCACTTGCCGAAGATCGCCGTCTGATAGCCGGCCGCCTGCATCAGCTTCGGATAGGTGACCAGCCCGTTGTCCATCGGCGTATCGAGGGTCGTCACGCCGTTGACGTGGTTGTACGTTCCGGTGAGGACGGCCGCCCGGCTCGGCGTACATATCGAATTCGTGCAGAAGCAGGCATCGAACCGCATCCCCTCGCGCGCGATGCGGTCGAGCTGCGGGGTGGTGTTGATCCTGCTGCCATACGCACCGATGGCGTGACTGGCGTGGTCATCCGACATGATGAACAAGAGGTTGGGGCGAGCCATGCCGTGAGGCTAACGAGCTGGGTTTCGGCGCCGACCTGCCATGCCGCCCGATATCTTTGGCGCGTCAGCTACTCGACAAACGGAGGGGATCGATGATCCAAGAGTTCAAGGACTTCATCAACAAGGGCAACATGATCGATCTGGCAGTGGCGTTCGTCATGGGCGTCGCATTCGCCAGCGTGATCGGGGCATTCACGGATCGAATCGTCAGTCCCCTGATCGGCCTGATCTTCAGCGTCGACAACCTGGACGGATTGTGGACGTTCGCCAACGGAGCCGGATCAGTCGGTGCCTTCATCGGCGCGTTCATCAACTTCCTCATCGTTGCGTTCGTGATGTTCCTCGTCGTCAAGGCGTACAACAACATGAAGCCGGCAGTCGAAGAGGCCCCGGCGGAGGACCCCGAAGACGTCAAGCTGCTTCGCGAGATTCGCGACAGCCTCAAGGCCCAGGCCTGATCCGACGGATCGAGAACACGGGGGACGCTTTCGGCGTCCCCCGTCCCAATGTCGATCAGTCCGCTGGAGGCCAGGTCGGATCGAGCATCCGCAGGAACTCCTCGCACCGCTCGTGCTCGGACTCCTCACCGATGACGGCCGACATCCTGGCCAGCCCGGCGAGACACCGGAGGAACCCACGGTTGGACTCGTACCTCCATCGGACGTAGCCGGAGCCGCGCCAACCGTTCTTCCTCAGACTGTCGAGCCCGCGGTGGTAACCCACCCGAAACGCCGAGTACGCCCGGACCGCGAAGTCGACCCCCGAGCCCGCACCTTCAATCGCATCGCCCAGGGCCGCCCAGGCGAACAGCGATTCGGGATGATCGGCGACCACCTGGGATAGTGCCGGTAGGTTGTCGCCAGACGCCTCGATTCGATCGAGCATGCCCTGATCCGCGGTGGGCAGAATGGTCTCCGGCGGCCCGGAAGGGGTGAGGTTGACATCCATCGGGCGACCCTACCGGATTCGAGTTTCTCGTTTCGTAATCGCAGCGGGCTCCGATACCGGACGAGCCCGTGCGAGTATGCGCGCATGCCGTCGTCGCGAGCGTTCGCCGTGGGTTCTCTTGCCCTGCTTCTCGCAGCCGGCGTCTGGGCGCTTCGCAGCAGCGAGTCCGAGGAAGGGGAGCCGGAGTCTGCCTTGCCGGTCACGGCAGGGACAACCGCCGACAACGGAACGGGACTGACGGCGGCAGACGTGCCCGTGTTGAGGCCTGCACCCGACCTCGTCGAACTCGACGGATGGCTCCAGACCGACATCGAGTCACTCGAGCAACTCGAAGGCAAGATCGTCATCCTCCAGTTCTGGACGTTCTCCTGCAGCAACTGCAAGGCGACCATCCCGACGCTGCAGGCCCTCTATGGGATGTATGGTCGAGATGAGCTCGAGATCGTCGGGGTGCACGCTCCCGAGTTCTCGTTCGAGGAGAGCCCCGCAGCGATTCTCGAGGCTGCCGGGGATCTCGACGTGTCGTGGCCGATCGCGCTCGACACCCGGAAGCGGAACTTCCACTCCTGGCAGGAGGGCCGGACCGCCTACTGGCCGAGGACGTACGTGATCGACGGTGACGGCCTGATCAGATTCGACCACATCGGCGAAGGGAAGTACGAGGACCTCAGGGACACGGTGGCTGCACTGGTCGGCGACCTGTGATCGATGCCTTCGCCGAAGCAGTGAGGGACCTCGCCCTCCCATGCTCGTTGACACTCGTCATCCCCGGTGTCGCGGCGAGCCTATCGGCGCGGTCGAACCCGCTGGCAGTGGCGACCTCGACGTTCGCAGGGACTGCAGTCGTCGGATGGCTCCGCATCTCCGGACAGATCCCGTCGAGCCTCACCTGGTGGAGTTCGATGGGCGTCGGCATCCTGGTCCTGGTCGCCTACGGGGCGCTCTTCGCCCGAGCGACCCGGCCGGGGCAGCGGGTCACCGCAGGCCTCGTGGTCGGGGCGTCGGCCGCCTCGATCTGGACTCCGTGTGTTGGCGAGCAACTCGGTTCGATCCTCAACCGAGCGCCCGAAGACGCGGTCGGTGTGGCCCTCCCATTCATTGCGTTCATCGCCGGCATCAGCATCGTCGCCATCGCAGTCGCCCTGGCCCGTGTCGGCTTCGATCCTCCCGAGTCCGTCTCGACGTTCCTCTCGAGGATCGGAGTCGCCATGGGACTCGCCATCGCAGTCCTGATCGGATCGGGCCTCTACTCGAACGTCGTGGCCCAACTCGTCACCTGGAGCCTTTGACGGCCCTGGCTGGAAGCGTCGTACCGACACGGCCAACTGCAGACACACCACCCGCGGGCACGCAGCCGATGTTGTCCCCCACGAAGTGGGGGAAGGTTCCTCCAAGGCGAGGAGCGAACCTTGGAGGTAGGGGGCCTGCACCCACCGCGAGCATGCAGACATGTAGGGACCTGTCATCTCGCGGCATCCCCCTACCCGCAAACGGGTCCCTTCCCCCAGCGAGCTGGGGGACACCAACCGATGTTCACCGCGCAGTGCGGGTGGACTTGACTACCTTGCATAGCGTGTTAGCGTGTCATGCATGGTAACTGGCCACGGAGTAGAGCGGAGCTCGCAGTTGCTCAAGGGCGTGCTCGACATGTGCCTCTTGGCGGTGATCTCCGAACAGCCGAGTTACGGCTACGAGATGGTGCGAAAGCTCTCGAGCAGGGGTCTCGACCTGGTGAGTGACGGGACGATCTACCCGGTGCTCTCCCGGCTGCAGCGAGGCGGTCTGATCGACTCGTACCTCGAACCATCTACCGAGGGCCCGGCACGCAAGTACTACCGAGTCACCGAGGCGGGCACATCCCGCCTCGCTGAGTGGACGAACGAATGGAGAACGATGAGCGACGGCGTCGAAGCCGTGCTCGAAGGAGCGAACGACGATGGACACAGCTGACACCGCCCGACTCATCGCGGACTGCGAGAAGTACTGGCGGTCGACGGGGGTCCCTCGCCGCTATGTCGCGTCCATGCGCAACGAGCTTCGCCAGCACCTCGACGAGGCACTGGCCGAAGGTCGGTCGATCGACGCCGTGGTCGGTCCCAGCCCGGCGGCGTTCGCCGAGAGCTGGGCCGCCGAACACCGCGACCTCGACGCCAACCACGCCTGGGAGGCGATCACCAAGGGTGACCCGGAGGCCGACAAGGAGCGCAGGTTTGCCCTGGTTTCGTACGTTCTCGGAGGCATCGCCATCGTCGGCGGCGTCATCACCGGGAGCTTGATCAGAGGAGAGACGAACGTGGACGATGACATCTGGCGTTGGGTGTGGACCCTGCTCGCCCTCGGCTTCGGTGTGGGCGAGATCTTCACTGCGGCGTTCTTCCTACTGCCCTTCGCCATCGGCGCGGCCGCAGCTGCGGTGCTGGCATGGTTCGGGGTCGGACTGCTGGCGCAGTGGTTCGTCTTCTTCGGCGTGTCGCTGATCGCGTTCGCCTATCTGCGGCGGTTCATCGTGGCCCAGGATGCCCTCGACCAGCCGAGAGTCGGCGCCAATCGCTGGGCCGGCATGGAAGGAGTCGTCCTCCAGGACATCGACAACGACGAAGCCGTCGGCATGGTCCGGGTCGAGTCCGAAGAGTGGCGCGCCGTCTCCGACGACGGAAGCGTGATCACGGCCGGCAGCCGAATCAAGGTCATCGACGTTCGAGGCGCCCGCCTCGTCGTCACACCGAAAGATCACTGACAGAACACCCGAGCAAAGGAGAAACAACACATGGAGGCGTTCATCGTCTTGCTGTTCGTCGTCGCCGTGGCGGCGATCCTGGTGGCAGCCACCGGGTTCCGGATCGTCCGGCCGTTCGAGCGGGGGCTCATCGAGTTCCTCGGTCGATACGAGAAGACGGTCGAATCGGGCCTGCGATGGGTCATCCCATTCGTCAAGCGCCTCGAGAAGGTCGACATGCGCGAGCAGGTCGTCGACGTGCCGCCTCAAGAGGTGATCACCAAGGACAACGTCGCCGTCACCGTCGACGCCGTGATCTACTACGAGCCGACCGACCCCGTGAAGCTGAAGTACAACGTGGGGAACTTCATCCTCGCGGTGACCAAGCTCGCACAGACCAACCTGAGGAACGTGGTCGGTGACCTCGACCTCGACTCGGCACTCACGTCACGCGAGGTGATCAACTCCAAGCTTCGTCAGATCCTCGACGATGCCACCGACAAGTGGGGCACACGCGTCGTCCGCGTCGAGATCCAGCGGATCGAGCCGCCGGCAGACGTCACCGAGGCGATGCACCGCCAGATGAAGGCGGAGCGCGATCGTCGCGCCGCAGTCACCGAGGCAGAAGGTGAGAAGCGCGCCGCGATCCTCAAGGCAGAGGGCGTTCGCGAGTCGAACGTGCTCGAGGCCAAGGGCCAGGCAGAAGCCATCAAAGAGGTGGCCGACGCCGAGCAGTACCAGAAGCTCACGGTCGCCGAAGGTGAAGGTCAGGCGATCGAGCGGGTGTTCGCCGCAATCCACAACGGCGACCCGACACCCGACCTGATTGCGATCCGCTATCTCGAGGCTCTGCAAGGCATCGCAAACGGCAGCGCGACGAAGGTCTTCCTCCCGCTCGACACGAGCGGTGTCCTCGGAAGCGTCGCCGCCATCGGCGAGCTGTTCAACGGCGCCAACGGACACGGGCCGACCGGCAGCTGATCGATACGCATGAGTGTGGGGGCGGGAAGGAGTCCTTCCCGCCCCCGCGATCGCGCGGCAGGCGGTAGCCGGCTCATACGATCAGCGCACCTCCCGCCCATGGCGGCGCGACCGAGCCGAGTGGCGATCGGCCACTCGGCTCATCGCGATCAGGTGGGAGACCCCAACCTCCGCTCGGGACGCCGAGCCGTGAAGACGAGGATCAGGCCGATGGTCACCAGGACCAAAGGACCGGCATACCTCAGGTCGCGGAGCGAGAAGTCCCACACCTCGAGCGCCTCGAGCGTGAAAACGACTCCGAACACCGTCAGTGCCGCGCCCCACACGAAGGTCGGAACATGGATTCGATCCATCATCTGCGCACCTCCACCTGGCCCATGAAGACGCTGGCATCGATCACCAGTACGTCTCTCGCCGAGCCTGACGTCGTGAAACTGTCTTCGACATCGATGCCCTCGGTCCGCTCACCGAAGATGCGGACCTCACCCGCTCCGGAGCGGGCCTGGACGTCGACCGCGACGTCCTCGGGAACGATCACGAGGAGATCGCCCAGACCGACGTCTGCCTCGATCTCGACCGTGCCTTCAACTGGGAGCTCACTGAGATCGATTCGGAGCGAACCGATCCCGAGTCGATAGGGTGATTCGAGCTCGGACATCGATGACGGGTCGATCCGCCGGTCACCGACACCGCCGCGGAAGCCCTGCGTCGGCGCCACCGCCGTGAAGAGCGTGATCACGGCGAGGATCACGCCGAAGGTCACGAGCCCCGGGTGGTCGCCCTCGAAGGAGAGCGCCAGCAGCACGACTCCGACGGCGGAGACGAGCAGTGGGAGGACCAGCTCGGGCCCGATGTCGATCCAGTCGAACCGGTCGGCCATCCACACGGCGCCGACAACGACGAGCAACGCGCCCATTGCCAGCCGCCCGTTCGATGACGGCGGGCGCCCGGTCTGCTGGATGGACTCGGTTCGATCATCGAGAACTGTCACGTGAACCACCTCCCCAGAGCATCACGGCTCCGATCGTTATCAGGACACCTGGCCAGAAGAGCCGATCGACCCACGGCACGGCGATGTTGATCAGTGCGATGGCGCCGATGGCCACCAGGGCGGCTCCGACGATGACCATCCCCTGCGCGCCGGTGTGTTTCGGTGCCGAACGGGGCTCTTCCTCGGCGGCTCGCTCCGGAATCGCGATCCAGGCGATGAGGTAGAGGATCAACCCCCCACCTGCCCCGGCGAACACGAGCGCGACGAACGCCACTCGGAACCAGACCGGATCGACGGAGAAGTATTCGCCGAGCCCGCCACAGACGCCGGCAACCACCTTGTCATCTGGAGACCGTCTCAGACGTGGAGGAGCCTGTAGCTCCGGTGGCGCCTGAGTCTCTTGGCTGGTCAAGCCACACCTCCCGGTTGTCGGATCCCACGCTATGGAGCGGGTGCGCGACCGGACAGTGGCGGAAGACCCGATGAGTCGATCGTCACAGAGCCGAACGCTCCTACGGATCGGGGCGTATGGGCCTTCGAGGCGACCGACCCGCACGTCACACTGGGGTCATGGCTGCCATCAACCGAAGTCGAGTCCAACTCATCATCGGCATGCTCCTGGCGATCACTCCCGCGGCACTCATCATCTGGTCCGACATCGAAGTTGGACCGCTCGCGGCGGTCGGCGTCGCCGGGATAGCCCTGATCGCGACCAGCAGGCCCCGGCGCAGACCCTTCAGCTGATTCAGCCGGCGGTGCGGTCCATCGACTCGATGGTCGATTGCACCTCGAGTGGATCCACAGGTGGGTAGAACACCAACGTGTATTGGTCGCAGCGCTCCCCTGGCTCCTCGAACCACGCTGCCACCCAGGTCCCGTCCTCGAACGGGCCGACCACTCCGCGAGCGCCGTCGATGGACACCTCGCCTCGCTCGCCTGGCCACTGGTCCGGAGGCAGCGCACCGCGGATCAACGCCATCGCCAGGGCACCGTCGTCGGACAGCCAGATCTGCGAGGAGCTGCCGGGGACGATCGTGTAATCGTCGAAGGGGAGATCGGCGACCGGAACCTGCTCCGATGAGATCCCGGCAGGAAACGAGGTGATCTCGTAGGAGGGCGCCGGGCAGTCAGCGGGCCGCTCGACGGTCGTCGTTGTCGTGACGGTTGTCGTCGTCGGTGGCGAGGTCGAGGTCGTGACGTCGGCGGCACCATCGGTGCAGGCTGCAGCCAGCACGGCGAGCACCACCACGACCCCCCGGCGCACGATCAGGCGAACCTCGCCTCGAATCGCTCCGCCTTGCGGATCAGCTGGGCAGGCAGAGCCATGATCTTGTCCTGGAGCTCCTGACCCTTCTTGTCGAGCCCGGTCATGTCACCGATCGACCAGTAGTTCAGGAGTGGCTGCACGACGTTGTCGTGATGGATCCGCATGTTGTAGACACCGGCCCTGGCGACTTCGATCGAGCGGCGCAGGAACCCCGGGATGCCGACGCCCGGCATGTCGAAGTTGTCGAGCACGTTCCAGAGGCCCTCGAGTGCGGCAGTCGGTTTCACCCTCATCATCTCGGTCATCACGCCGCGGTAGAACACGAAGTGGTGGTTCTCGTCGGCGGCGATGTTGCGCATCAGCTCGAACGCGTCCTCGTCCTCGGTGATCTTCCCGGCATTGCGATGCGAGACCCGCGTCGCCAGCTCCTGGGCCGTGGTGTACGCGAACAACTCGGCGGGCTTGCTCCACTTCGGCTCCCAACCGGTCTGCATGGTGGCCATGCGATCGTCCTCGAGCTCGACCGGATCGCAGTTGCGCGAAGTGAGGAGGTACGAGCGGATGGCGATCGCGTGTTGACCCTCCTCGGCCGTCCAAAGCCCGTTCCACTCGCGCCAGATCGAGCCTTCCGGCATGTATTTCTCGAGCGTCACGTGGTAGTACGGGAGGTTGTCCTCGGTGAGGAGGTTGAGCACGAGCGCGGTCCGTGCCCGCTCGTTGATGGTGGCCTGCGACTCCTCCCACGGCTTGTCCTTGAAGCTCTCGCCCCGCTCCCACGGCACGAGGTCGTGGAAGTACCAGTGCTTGCGACGCTCCCTGTGCTCGGTGATGAGACGCTCGACGGTCGGTTCGACGAGCTCGAGCAGTTCGAGGTCTTCCTGGAATGCCATCAGCTCATGTTCCTCTCTCGAACGCCCACTGCTGCACCGAGATGCGTCCTGTGTTGAATCCCGCCTCACAATAGGCGAGGTAGTACCTCCACATCCTACGAAACCGCTCATCGAACCCGAGACCGGCGATCTCGGGCCAGGCTGCATCGAAGCGCTCGAGCCAGGCGGCGAGGGTCTTTGCATACGACGGGCCGAAGTCGACGATCTCGATCGTCCGGAGGCCGACGGAGTCGGCGAGACGGCGAATCAGACCGGGAGGAGGTACCCGACCTCCGGGGAAGATGTACTCACGGATGAAGTCGTTCCTGGTGCGGTAGGTCTCCCAGATCGCATCGTCGATGACGATCGCCTGAAGACCGGCGCGGCCGCCGGGGCGGAGGTTGGCGGAGATCGCCTCGAACAGAGACGGCCACCGATCCTGGTCGATCGACTCGATCATCTCGATCGACACCACCGCGTCGTATCGGCCGCGCTCGTCGGCGAAGTCGACGAGCTTGAAAGTCATGCGATCCGACAGCCCTGCCTCGGCCATGCGCTTCTCAGCGAACTTGAGCTGCTCCTCGGCGATGGTCAAGCCCGTGACCGACGCCCCCATCCCGCCTGCGAATTCGGCGAATCCGCCCCAGCCGCAGCCGATCTCGAGCACCTGCGCCCCTGGACCCACACCCGTCAGGTCGGCGATCTTGGCGTACTTGGCCCGTTGGGCGGTCTCGAGATCGTCGGAGTGGGTGAAGATCCCAGATGAGTAGGTCATCGACGGGTCCAACCACAGCTCGTAGAAGTCGTTGCCGAGGTTGTAGTGGCCGGCCATGGTGTCCACTGCGCCGGCGCGACGATCGGGCTTCACCGCGTTCCATGCCGACGAGATCGATCGCTTCACCGCCGAACCGAGCGGTCCCGAGAAGGAGGCGTCCTGGTTGATCGCCGCCATCGTCAGGAAGGCGGCGAGATCGGGCGTGTCCCACCAGCCCTCGACGTAGCCCTCCCCCAATGCGCTGGCACCGTGACGCACCAGCATGCGCTCGACCTGGGGGTCGAGGACGGTGATTTCCGCCTCGGGACCGGGACGAGAACCGGCGAATTCCATCACCGAGCCGTCAGGGCGCGTCAACCGGAGCGAGCCCTGATCGATCCTGCCGGCGATGGCGTCTACGACGCGAGATGCGATTGTCATCGGATGCTCCCTTCCTGGCTGGCAATGTAGGTGACGGGCTCCGTCGGTGGCTCCGGCTTCGACCGGAATCCGACCCGTTTCCGGAGCAGCTTCAGGGCTTCCCAGTGAATCCCCCCGATCACTTTGAACGAGACCAGCGGATGGCTCCAGAATCGTGTCAACAGGTTGCGGTCGGACATCTCGGAGCGAACACCGGAGAACGAGGCGGTGAGCAGCGGTCCGGAGGCGTCCGAGTAGTCGATGATGACACTGACCGAGCGGCCGGGACGGCGAAGCCGGAAGTCGTAGCGACCCTCGACGTCGAAGAAGGGCGAGACGTGGAAGACCTTGTCGGTGGTGTGGGTGACGAGCGTGTCGAGGGTGTCGACCGGTGCGACGTAGCAGTGGTGTTCACCGAACGTGTTGCGAACCTCGTGGATGACGCCGGCCAATCTTCCCATCTCATCATGGCAGTACCACACGGTGAGCGGGTCGAAGCCGTAGCCGAGGATGCGGGGATAGACGAGGAGTTGGATCCTGCCACTGCCGATGTCCACCCCGGCATTCTTCATCAGCCGTTGCGCCCACGGTCGCAATGGCGAGCCATCACGCGGGCCGTGGTCCTCGCGGCGGAAGGACATCAGATTGAAGCGGTCGACCGAAAACCAGCGCAGCGAGCTTTCCAGTTCATCCAACTCGTCGAGGTCGAGCAGCAGTGAGTAGACCCCGTATCGCAGATCGTGCGTCTTCGGGGCGAACCGCCGGTGAGCGACGTGGCCGGTGTAGATCGCCGATCTCATCGACTGACGTCGACACCGTCGGCGATCCGCGCAGCCTGGCTGTCGGGATCGACCTCGGCCCACCATGGAACCGAGCCTCCGAGGGCACGCCCGACCGCCATCCCCGATTCGAGTCCGTCTTCGTGGAATCCGTAGCCGCTCCAAGCGCCGCAGAACCAGGCCCGTTCGAGTCCCTGGATGTCGGCGAGTCGGAGCTGGGCAGCAACGGCTTCGGGATCGAACACCGGATGTGAGTACGACGCCGATCGGTGGACCCGCTCGGGTTCGAAAGGCGGGTTGAGCGTGACGAACACGTCTTCGTCCGTGCCAAGCGGCTGAAGGCGATTCATCCAGTACGTGACGGTGACCGGGGCGCCCGGCGCGGTCTCGAGGACATTCCACGCCGACCAGGTGCGACGGGCCCGCGGCATGAGACGCTCGTCGGAGTGCATCACGGCGTGGTTGTCGGAGAACCGGAACGCGCCGAGCACCTTTCTCTCGTCGTCGGTCGCGGCATGGCCGAGGATTCGCAGTGCAGTATCGGCGTGGCATGCGAAGACGACCTCGTCGGCGTCGATCGTCTCGCCGGTGGCGGTGCGAACGGTGACCGAGTGAGCCGATCGGTCGATCGCGGTGACCGGGGTCTGAGTCCTGACAGTCGCCCCGGAGGCCGCAACCAGCCGGCGCACGTACTCACGCGACCCGCCTGGGACGGTGCGCCAGGTGGGGCGGCCGGTGATGTCGAGCAGTCGATGTTGATCAAAGAATCGGAGCAATGTGCCCGCCGGGATGTCGGCGGCATCGATGTGGGGGGAGCTCCAGATGGCAGCAGCCATCGGAAGGAGATACCTCTCCTTGAACACCTCCGGGAACCCGAGGTCGTCCACGAAGTGGCCGATCGTCCGAGGGTCGTCGAGGTGTTCTCTGGCGACGTCGCGGAAGCGCAGAATGGCTCGGAACAGCCGGTAACTGTCGGGGCTCAGCCAGTTGGCCCCACCGAAGAGCCCGACGGCGTCACCCGAGTACTCGAAGTCGGGCGACGAGAGGGCGAACGACATGTCGCTATCCGCAACCGGTACCCCGATCTCGTCGAACAGGCGGATCATGTGGGGGTACGTGAGCTCGTTGTACACGATGAACCCCATGTCCACCGGGATCCGGCCGTCCGACGTCTCGACCTCGACCGTGTCGGCGTGACCGCCGATGTGCGATCCTGCCTCCAGCACGGTCACGTCGGCGGCGTCCCGCAGGGTCCAGGCAGCACCGAGTCCGGCGATCCCAGAGCCGACGACGACCACGTTCTTCATGCGAATTGCTCCCAGCAGCGAGGGGTCCGATTACCCAGTGTTCGGAGTCGCAAACCCGATCAGATGTTTGTCCCCCGAAGGGGGCTGCTCCCTCGGGCAGCCACGAGGGCTTCAAGCGGCGCGCGCCATACCCCCCATGGCTTGCTGTTTGTCCCCGGACAGGGGGGACAAGCTGCCCTCTCGGGCAGCCAGGGGGGATCCGGTCAACGGGCGGTCCACCGACGTGAAGCGTGTAACGCGTCAGCGGTAGGAGCGCATGAAGCCGTCGCGGGAGCCGACGTAGATGACACCGTTCCAGACGGCAGGGGTCGACTCGATGCAGCCAGGCGCCGACACGGCCGACCACACCAGCACTGGCTGCGCCGGGTCGGACAGGTCATAGCGGCGGAGCTCGGCCGTCTCACACGTGGCGACCAGCAGGTCGCCGTCGATGATGACGGGCGACGACCAGGCGTGTGGTGCGACGTCCTGGCGATCGGTGACTTCTCCCGTCTCGGTGTCGACGGTCAGGAGATCGCCGGTGTGGGTCGTCACATAGAGGTGCCGATCCCCGAGCGCAGGAGTGGCCCAGATGCCGCCGTCTCCGGGCTCGATCGGCGGGACGTCGACACCCCACAGCCTGGGGTCGCCGTCTGTGTAGGGGTCGAGTTTGATCAACTGCCCGACCTCGAGCGACCGTTCGGTGCGACGCTCGAACTCGATCGCCGCATAGATCATCCCGTCCTCGTCGGCCACGAGCGTGGCATCGATGTCATCGCCCGCCCAATAGTCGAACACGATCGGCGCCTGACCATCCCTGACGTTCGAGATGTCGAGCCCGACGATCCTCCCACCGGAATTGGTGAAGTACACCCGGCCATCGGCCATCATCACGGAACTCTCGATCGAGACGTTGCCACCGACCTCGGCAATCAGCTCGTCGGTCCAGCCGGGGATCTGCACGAGGGTCTCCGGCTCCACCGAAACGAGGCCCGAGGCGTCAACGGTGCGGTTGAGCTCGATGGCGAAGAACCAGCTGTTCTCGCCACCCTCATAGAGAATGCCGTCGTGGATGAGCGGGTTGCCGTCCCAGTCGTTGTTCCACTTGCCTGCGACGGCGGCTGCGTCCAGCGACCAGATCTCCTCTGTCGGCTCGCGATCGAGGGCGATGATCCTGAGCTTGTTGTCTCTGCTGCCCGTGTAGAGCAGCGGATAACCGTCGGGATCGAGCGTCACCGAGCCCTTGATGATGTCACCCGTCGGAAACGGCATACGCGTGTCGAGACCCGTCTCGGCGTCGACGAAGTGAACCGACTTGTCGTATGCGCCGAAGATCACCTCGGTGACACCGTCCGGTCGCTCCCACACAACCGGCTGCCCGGTCCATCCCGTTCCGCACCAGAGTCGCGACTCGCCGCCCACCACCGATGAGCCGCACATGGCCGCCTCTGGATACTTCCATTGCTCCGCCGGTGCGCTGTCGGGGAGTGGCCCGGTTCCATACCAGCTCCTGGTCGGGTTCCCTCTGAACATGGTCAACCCGACCACCTCGCCGTACGGCTCACCGACTCCTGCCACCAGGGACGTCGTAGTGGTCGTGGTCGGAACGGTCGTCGAGACCACGGTGGTGATCGGCTCCGATGCGGATTCGGTGCTCACCGTGGTCGTCGCTGTGTCGGCGGCCTCCACTTCGGCCGGGTCGAGGCCGAACCCGACGAAGGCGACGAGACCGAGAAGCACGCCGACGACCACCACCCCTGCCAACCGAGGAGAAGTCACCCCGTTCCCCCGCACTCGCGGGCGCCGGTCAATTCCGGCTGGCCGTTGCGGCTGATGAAAGCAGGCAGGAGGCAGGCTTCGACCTGTCCGTCCCCTGATATCTCGAGTCGGGCGACACCGGTGGATGCCGAAGCGTCCGACAGCCGGGGCCAGATGAAGTTGCCCAGCGTCCAGAACACCGGGACGCCCTCGATCAGCTCGAGACCTCCGAGCCGATGGGGGTGATGACCGAAGATGGCGTCTGCGCCCGCTTCGACCATCGCCTCGGCCCTGGCACGATCGTCGGCTCGCGGCTCGGGCTCTCCCTCGATCCCCCAGTGGATGGTGACGAAGACGAGATCGGCCATCTCGTCGGCCCTTCGGATCGCTGCCGTCATCTGATCGATGTCATCCCCGCTGGCCATCCCGGGCTTGCCCTCGCCCGCCAGCCACCCGGAGCTGGGAACGACACCACCCATCCCCAGGACGGCGATTCGCCAGCCACCGACCTCCACGATCTCCGGTGAGGTCGCCGAAGCCAGGTCGCTACCCACGCCGACCGGCCGCAGGCCGGCCAGTCGTGCCTGCATCAGCCCGTCCAGCATCGCCGTCTGGCCGAAGTCCTGGCTGTGGTTGTTGGCCAGATTCACGACCTCGACGCCGGCGGCGCGAGCCGCTGCCAACGCCGACGGAGGACATCGGAACACGAACTGCTTGTCGAGAGGGTCACCCAGCGTGGATGGGGCGCATTCGAGGTTGACCATGGTGAGGTCGTCCGATGCGAAGAGGCCGCCGACCCCGTCGAACGCCTGCCCGTAGGCGATCGTACGGAAATCGACGATGTAGTCGGGGTCGAAGACGACGTCGCCCACCGCGTGCACCACGAGGTCCTTTCGGACGGCAGACTCGGGCACGGCGTCGATCGGCGAAGTTTCCGGCGACGCCGTCTCGGGCGGCGAAGGCGGGACCGTCGTGGCGACGGCGCTTGTCGTGGTCGGAAGAGAGGTCTCGGATTCGGCTGGGTTGGAATCGGCGGTGCCGATGTCAACTGCGCCGAAGACGAACGACCCGAGGAGCAGCCCGCCCACGATCACCAGGGCGAACCGTCCCGTGCGGCGGTCTCGCATCTGGATGAGGCTACCGAAACAGTGCGACAAACCGACCACTCCACGCGAATTCGACTCACGCGCCAATCCGGTCGAACCTGGGCTCCGAACCAGGTGTGAGAGAGCGGTGCAGACCTGCACCGCACAACCACAAGGAGAGACACATGAAACGCCTGATCGCATCGATCGCGGCTCTGACTGCTGCGATCGCGGTGGCACTGCCTGCGGCCGCAGCTCACGACGACAACCCTTCATCACAAGTCGCCTCGTACACCTACGACATCGGTGCCCTCAACGGCTCCGGCGTGGAAGGCACCGTCCGAATCAGGTCTCTGCCGAACGGCAAGACCCAGGTCAAGGTGGTCGCCACTGGTCTTGCGCCGAACCTGCCCCATGCCCAGCACCTGCACGGCACGACCAACGGCACGGCGACGCAGTGCCCGCTGCCCGCCGCAGACCTCAACGGAGACGGCCTGATCACTGTGGCCGAAGGCGGTCCGTTCTACGGAGGCATTCTGGCCTCTCTCACCACGTCCGGCGACACGAGCGGTTCGAGCGCTCTCGCACTCGATCGCTTCCCGGTCTCGGATGCCGACGGCAACCTCAGGTACAACCGCACGTTCGATGTCCCTGCCGATGTCTTCTCGAACCTGGGCGCAGTGCAGTACGTCGTCCACGGCGTCGACCTCGACGGATCCGGAACCTACGACGGTCTCGCCCAGTCCTCTATCGCGCCGGGCGTCGCGCTGGAGATCACCATCCCGGCAGGCTGTGGCGGCATCTTGAACTGACCACGGCGAGCCCTAGGAGACCGTCACCCGGCATGCATCGACACCCGTTCGTCGCCTCAGCGGCGAGCGGGTGTCGATGCGCCGAGGCCGGCACCGTCTTCGACCGGTTCGGTCCGGCCACTCGCCGGCAGGGTGAGCCGGAACACCGATCCCCCGTCGTACAGGTACTCGAGCGTGCCTCCCATGAGGTTGGCGAGTTGGCGAGACACCGCCAGACCCAGACCGACCGAGGCAGTCGTCCCGGCATCGCGGTGCGCCCGACCGTAGGGCTGGAAGATGCGCTCCCTGGCGTCCTCGGGGATCGGGTCGCCGGAATCGAACATCTCGAAGATGGCCGACCCTTCCCGCTCGTCGATGATCGCCCGCTGGTGCGTTCCGCCATAGCGGCCGGCGTTCACAGCCAGGTTCCGGATGATCTGGCGAACCCGGATCGGATCGGCCCACGCGACGACTTCCGACCGCACCTCCACCGGGACCGGCGACTCCATGCCCGTGAAGACCGCTTCGACCTCCGACCGGATGTCGATGTCCTCGGGCCGGATCGCGATCGTCCCGATGTCCGCTCGCGCCCCGACCAGGAGATCCTCGACGAGATACGAGACCTCCTCGGATTGCTTGACCACGACTTCGAGGAGAGCATCCCGCTCAGCCTCGTCGGTGACGCGACCGTCGAGCAGCGCAGCCGAGAGCCCCATGACGCCCGTGAGGGGGGTTCGGAGCTCGTGGCTGATGCTGGCGATGAACTCATCCTTCGATCGCACGAGCTGCTCCAGTGCGCTCTGAGCCTCCTTGAGCTGGGTGATGTCCGTCACGGAGATCACGATGCGGCGCGAGTGTTGGACGATCTCGGTGGAGACCACCTCGACGCGCACCCACATGTCGACGTCGGAATCCGTCTCCGGGTGTGTCAGGTATTCGACCTCGAACCTCGGCTTCCCCTGCCACATGGCGATGACCTGCTGACGCATTGCCGGCGCCGAGCTCTCGTGGACTCGGGAGGGCGGCAACGTCGCCAGATCCTCTTCGGGGCCGATGCCCATCGTCGACCGCGCCTTGGCATTCATTCCCAGGATCCGAACCCGACTCATCACCTCGGTGAGGACGGCGATGTCCGAGATCGCCTCTGTGAGCTCACGCTCGGAGCCGATCCCGGCCGACTCGAGGTAGTTCATCGCGTCGCTCCACTCCTGCTCGAGCAGAGCGACCGGCGCAGTCGTGAACAGGCGGCGATAGCGCGATTCGCTGCGCTCCGATGCGGTCCGGATCGAGAAGATGAGAATCGCCGTGATGACGAACGACAGCATGAGCACGAAGCCCATGGCCAGCGGAGATGTCACCCGATCCGTCCAGGCGGAGGGTGCCGCGAACAGGCAGACGGCAATCGACACGATGAATGCGATCGGTCGACGGACCACGAAGAACGTGGCAGCAACGGCAAACACCCAGAGCGAGATGACCGCAGAAACACTCGTTGCAGGAGTGCCGATCAGGCTGAACACCACGATCACGACAAGGGCTCCCGAGAGCAATGTGAGGACTGCGTCTTCGCGTTTCGAGACCACCTGGCCGGTGTACAGGAGGGAGGTGGCGAGAGGCCCGATTCCCTCGACCAGCCAATGCGATTCCCCAGTGATCAGCCAGGCGATGAGAAACGACATGGTGCACAGCCACGCCCCAACGACCCCGGCGCGTACGACGGCGCGATGCGTCGACGCCGGAACGGCTCCGAGTTCGACCCGGGAGAGGAGGCTGCGCATCTGTTCCCATCGGCCGATCACGTCCGCCGCTGAAGGCCCTGCGCGTTCAGGGCTGGATCTCCCTGGCGCCTGGTTCCCGCGTCGACACCTCTGGCTCTGCGCCTCGGAGATCGATGACGACCTCCGGCTCGCTCACAGCGGGGGGAAGGAGGACCGGCTCCTGGGTGAACGGATGCGGGCGCCACATCCTGAGGATCATCGCGGCCGGAACGACGAGATAGGCGGCGTTGGCAGCGATGTAGTACAGCGTGTTCGGCTCCACGCATCCAGGACACAGGGCCGGGTCGGCCCAGCCCTCCGTGGCGACCCGCCCGAAGATCCCCTCCGACATGTAGGTGATCATCCCGTGGGTGAGTGCGCCGCCGTACACGAGTCCGAACGGCCTGATCCGATCGATCCCACGAACGAAGCCGATCAAGAAGACGACATAGAGCGGCAGCCAGACGAATGCAGAAATCCAGGCAGACACCCTGACCTGGGGCGGGTTCACGATCAACAGCGGGTCGGCGACCCGGGCGTACGTGTTGTAGATGAATCGCTCCACCGCATAGCCGCTGTCGGGATCGAGCGCTCCGTTCAAGCCGTTGACCGCGTCGGTGACGATGCTGGTCAGAATGAAGAACGAGAACGCCACGACAAAGAAGAGATCGAGCCTTCGCTCTCTCAACGGAATCACGACCCGATCGGTCGGTGGCGAGAACCACCGCCGCACTGCGCTGCGCATGAGGAGAGGGTAGAGAACCGGCTGCCCGCGCGGCGCGTGAATCACGGTTCACGCGTTCTCGAGGTTCACAGTTCACAGTGGACAGTTCACAGTTCATCCCTGCGACAGATCGCCTCGGGTCGGAGCGTATCGGGCTGCGGGAGTGCCTGCCAAGCGAGGAAGTGATACACGATCAACTCCAACGGCAAGAAGGACCGGGTCGGCGGAGCCGACACACGGAAACTGCCAACTGTCAACCGATGACTGTCAACGGGCGAGCCGCCAGGCGGGTCTCAGAGGATCTGACTCAAGAAGAGTTTGGTGCGGTCGTGCTGTGGATCGGTGAAGAAGTGCTCGGGGGTGCCCTCCTCGATGATCTGACCCTGATCGAAGAACACGACCCGGTCCGCCACCTCACGGGCGAACCCCATCTCGTGGGTGACGACCATCATGGTCATGCCAGAACGCGCCAGTTCCTTCATCGAGTCCAGCACTTCTTTGATCATCTCGGGGTCGAGTGCCGACGTCGGCTCGTCGAAGAGCATGATCCGGGGATCCATGGCGAGCGATCGGGCGAGGGCGACGCGCTGTTGCTGCCCGCCGGACAGCTGCCCGGGGAACTTGGCCGCCTGCTCACGGATCCCGACGCGCTCCAGCAGGTCGAGCGCCTTCTTCTCGGCCTCGGCCTTGGTGCGCTTGCGGACCCACGTCTGGGCAAGTGTGACGTTCTGGAGCACGGTGAGATGGGGGAAGAGGTTGAACTGCTGGAAGACCATCCCGACCTCGGAGCGGATCTTCTCGATGTTTCGGACGTCGGAGCTGAGTTCGATGCCGTCGACGATGATGCGCCCCTCCTGATGGACCTCGAGCCGGTTGATGCAGCGAATCCACGTCGACTTGCCCGATCCGGAGGGCCCGATGATCACGACGACCTCGCCCTCACCGACCTCGGTCGAGACCCCGCGCAGGGCCTGGAAGTCGCCGAACCACTTCTTCACGCCATCGCAGACGATGATCGGTTCCTTCTTGCCATTGCTGGTCATCTCTTCATTCTCCTATCTGACGCCGACGCCGAGGCGTCGTTCGAGCCGGAGGCTCGCCCGGCTGAACGTGAACGTGAAGACCCAATAGACCACTGCCGCGAACACCAGGTTCTCGAGCTTCGTCCCGAGGGAATCTGGCTGGCCAGGGACGATGTTGTTGGCGACCCGGAGGAACTCTGCGAGCCCGATGATCGAGACGAGCGACGTGTCCTTGAACAGGGTGATGATCTGACCGACGATCGCAGGGATGACGGCCCGCAGGGCCTGCGGCAGGGTGATGAGCATCGTCATCTGCGCCGTGGTCATGCCCATCGCCTTGGCCGCCTCGTACTGGCCTTTCGGAATGGATTGCAGGCCGCCGCGAATGTTCTCTGCGAGGTAGGCCGCGGCGAAGAGCGTGATGCCGATGATTGCGAGGAGAATGGCGTCGGGTTGCAGGCCAGGGGGAAGGAAGTTCAGGACACCGAAGCGGAAGAAGAAGAGAACCGTGATGAGGGGGACGCCGCGGATGACTTCGATGTACCCCGTGGACATCAGCCGGAAGAGCGGCATCGTCGACGTCCGCCCGAGCGCCATGAGGATGCCTAGCGGGAACGCCAGGAGCATCGGAACGATCGCCAGCATGAAGGTGAGGTTGATGCCGGCGAAGTAGTTGTTGTTCGTCTCGAGCGTCGGTGTTCCCACGCCGATGGCGAACAGGTACATCAGCACCAACACGACACCGGTCCAGACAGCGATGACCGTTCTCCGGCCCTTCTCGCCCGAGCCGAAGGTCGGCGTCGCCAGCGAGACAGCGGTGAGCATCAGCAGGAGGAAGCGGGCAGCCATCGGTGCGGAGACGAACCAGACAACGATCGAAGCGACGACCAGGAGACCGTTGACGATCGCAGCCGCCTCCCGCTCGGCGCCGCTCACGAAGATCACCGCGGCATATCCGATCACGACGATCGGGATGATCCATGCGGACCAATCGACCACCCGATCCCAGGGGATCTCCGGTGCCCGCTGAACGTGCAGATACAGAACCGGAAGCGCGAAGAGCGCGAGTGCGACGACGCTCCGCTTGACCGTCGGCGCCCCGAGCGGCTGGATGAGTGCCCGGCCGACGCCGAACGCCACCACTGCTGCCGCAATGACGATCGTCCAAGGAATCTGTGTCGACGAGGAGATCGGCAGGATCCAGAGGACCACCAGGAAGGCCACCAACCCGGCTCCGAGCACGACGAGCGTCGGAAGGAAGGCATCGATGGCCCGATCACCCAATGCCATCAGGGCCGCCTGCCCGATCACGAAGAGCACCGCGCCGGCGATCAGGAATTCGGTGCGTCCACCGAAGGTCGATGGGGCGAGGACGGCGAGCACGAGAGCGGCGATTCCGGCGCTGCGCACGGCCGCAGAGATCTGGCCGGGGCTGACTCTGCCTATCGGTCGCCACGCCGCGGTCGCCAGACCGGCGATGAACGCGACGACCCCGAGCGACACCCACGTGCGGGCGATGTTCTCTCGCGGATACGAGCCGATCGAGTAGTTGGCCGAGTTGCGGGGGATGACCTCCCACTGCCGACCCTGGTCGAGCAGAAAGCCGACCGCACCCCGCAGGAACAACAGGATGACCGCTCCGACGAGCACCGTGAGGATCGTGCTTCCACGGCTGTAGAACAAGTTCTTGCGCAGCCACACCAGCGCGCCAGGTTGACTGGCCTCCGGCGGGGGTTCGGGGGGTACGAGGTGTTGAGATACCCGTGTCTCGACCATCAGCGCTCCACCAGTTTCAGTTTGCGGTTGTAGTAGTTGACCAACGACGAGAGCAACAGGCTGACGGTGAGATAGAAGCCCATCCACATGAGCAGGACCGGCAGGTACTGGCCGCTCTGGTTGGCGAGCGTCGTCATCGTCGCGACCACCTCGGGGAATGCAACCGCAATCCCCAGCGAGGTGTTCTTGGCGAGATTGAGGTACTGGTTGCCGATCGGCGGGAGAATGATCCGCAGCGCCTGGGGGAGCACGATGAGGCGGAGCAGCTGGCTCCGGCGGAGGCCCATGGCGAGTCCGGCCTCGGTCTGACCCTTGGGGACGGCGAGCACACCGCCACGCACGATCTCGCCGATGTTGGCTGCGGTGAACAGCGTGACGCCGACCCAGAGCCCGAAGAACGCCGGCGTCATCGTCATGCCCTGCGGCCCGATCGAGGCGAAGTTGGCCGGCTTGATGATCTCGGGCCGGGCAAACCGCATCGGGCTGCCGGTCCGAAGGAACTCGAACTTCTGATCGAAGAACCCGAACACGAAGGCGGTCACATCGGCGATGGTCTCGGTGATCGCCGGAATGAACAAGAAGACCAGAGCGGCGCCGACGCCGATCACGCCGGCGAGCCCGATACGGAAGTAGTCGTCATCGGTGAGTTTGGCGAGCCCCGCCGGCGACCTGAGCGAGTCGAGGAAGCCCCGGATCCAGCGGACGGCCAGGAACACTGCGACGGCGGCGAAGAGGAGCTGCCACGCCAACACCGGGACCGTGGACACGATCGACTCGAGCAGCTGCCAGATCCAACCGAGTGCGCCGGCGATCGGATGGGCGAACCAGCCGACGGCCGCAACGACGAGGAAGGCGCCCATGGCGTACCGGGGAGCGTGCGTGTTCTGACCGGTCTGCTCTCGCAGGCGATCTCGACGCCGGAACATGAGGACGGCGGCGACGACACCGAGGGCGAGGAAGGCGCCCCACTGCCAGAACGTGTCCGTCGGGAACAGCCACGGCAGCGACACTCCGTTTCGAGTGAAGATGAGCCACACCGGACCCGACGCCTCGTTTGAGAGCTCTGGGAAGAAGAGTGAGCAGAGGAGGGCAAAGAAGATGATGAGAACGAGGAGCGGGATGTTGCGGATGATCTCGACGAAGACGGTCGCCGACTTCGAAAGCAGCCAGTTGGAAGAGAGCCGGGAGACACCGACGATGACTCCGAGGAAGCTGGCAGCGATGATCCCCGAGAAGGTCACCCGCAGCATGTTCACGATCCCGGTGGCGAACGACTCCAGGCCGTTCTCCGGCAGGGTGAAGATCCCTTCTGAGATCTGCGGGGCGGGATCGCTGAGGAACCGGAACGAGAACTCGCGGCCCTGAGCGTCGAGGTTGGTGGCTGCCTGGGTGCCGAGCACCCAGAAGAGCGCAACGATGCCGACGAACACACCGATCTGCGCCGACCACTTGAGGAACGTCTCGTTCCTCCAGAGAGGAGGCTTGGTCTGTGGTGCTGTGACTCGTTCGGTCGTCATGTGAGGAAGGAGATCGGTGCTGGTGGGGAGGAGTTGCCTCCCCACCAGCACCGGATCATTCGATCAGCGTGCGGGCGGTGGGTAGAGGAGACCGCCATCGCTCCAGAGCGCGTTCAGCCCGCGCTCCAGACCCAACGGCCGGAGGTTCCGGTCGAAGGACTCGGCGTAGTTGCCGACCTGGCTGATGACGTCGAAGAACGCAGACGTCGGAATCCCCATCGCGGTCTGCAGCTCGCCTTCGCCACCGAGCAGGCGGCCGATCTCGTCATTCGGAGGATTCGCCTGGGCATCGGCGACATTCGTCGAGTCGATGCCGGCTTCCTCGGCGATGAGCATGGCGAAGATGGTCCAGCGAACCACATCACCGAAGCGCGAGTTGTTCTGCGCATATGCGGGGCCGAGCGGCTCCTTGGAGATCGGGACCTCGGGGAACACGACCCAGTCGGTGCCTTCGGGGTCACTCGCCTTGCGGGAGATCAGACCGGAACCGTCGGTGGTGACCACCTGGCAGGCACCCGACTTGAAGTTCTCCATCACGATGTCGAAGTCCTCGAATGTCTGCAGCGTGATGTTCACGCCGAGCGCCGAGGCGGCCTCTGAGATGTTCTTCTCCGTGGTCGTTCCGGCATTGGTGCAGACGGTGGCGCCTTCGATGTCACTGAGGGCGGATCCGCTGCTGAACCCGTCGGACGCCTTCGCCATCAACTGCTGGCCGTCGTAGTAGGTGGTCGGAGCGAAATCGAGGCCCAGATCCGTGTCACGGGACTGCGTCCACGTCGTGTTGCGGCTCAGGAGGTCGATGAGACCAGAGTTCACGGCCTCGAACCTGGCCGACGCCGTCAGCGGCTCGTAGCGGACCGCTTCGGAGTCGCCGAACAGCGCCGCAGCGACTGCCCGACAGAGGTCGACGTCGAAACCGACGAGGTTGCCGTCGGTGTCACGCGAGCCGAAGCCCGGAAGTGTCTCGTTGACACCACAGTTCAGTTCTCCACGTTCGAGCACGACATCGAGCAGGTCGCCCCCGTCGGTCTGTCCCCCCGTGTCGGTGTCGCCGCCACCGCCCGCCGTCGTCTCGGTGGTGTCGCCACCGGCCGTCGTCGTTGTGGCCTCTTCCGCATCACTTCCGCAAGCGCTCACGATGAGCGCAAATACGGTGAGTAGCAGGATGAAACGATTCCTCATCCAATTCCTCCCTTGGTTTCAAGTCAGTTCCCGGACTGGCCGGGCAAATCGACCATAGCCAGACAATCGTGAAGGGGTCGTGAATGGGGGGAACCAATTTCGAGTCGAGATTTCGGCTACTCGACGATCAATCCGAGGACGTGTTCGCTGATCGAAGCCGCGTCGAGCCCGATGGAGTGCAGCACGTCACCGGCAGACCCGAACGGGAGAAAGCGGTCGGGAATGCCCAACAGTTCGACCCGAGACGCGGCCGGCGTGCCGACGAGATGCTCGAGAACGGCGGCGCCGAACCCACCGGAGATCACTCCGTCTTCGACTGTCACGATGAGTCGATAGGCCGCTGCCCAGTCGAGCAAACGCGGGTCGATCGGCTTGATCCACCGGGCGTTGAGCACCCCACAGGACACACCGTGCTGCTCGAGGTCGGCGGCCGCCTTCTCACACGATTCGACCATGCGGCCGTTCGCGATGAACAGCACATCGGTCCCGGTCTGCAATTCCACCCAGGTCCCGATCGGAACCGGATCGACCGGCATGGCAGGCAGCGAGGTTGCAGCCGCCTTCGGATACCGGAGGACGATGGGACCGTCGTGGGTGACGGCGGTTGCGACCATGCCGGCGAGCTCGGTCGCGTCCGCCGGGCTCCCGATCACGAGGTTGGGGATCCCACGCAGCATCGAGATGTCGAACGCGCCGTGGTGCGACGAGCCGTCCGGACCCGTGACGCCGGCGCGATCCAGGAGGAACGTGACGGGAAGGTCGTGCAGGCAGACGTCCATCGTGACCTGGTCGATGGCGCGCTGGAGGAACGTCGAGTACATCGCCACGACCGGCCGTTTCCCCGCCATGGCCAATCCAGCGGCGAGCCCGACGGCGTGCTGCTCGGCGATCCCAGCGTCGATCACCCGGTCGGGGAACTCCTCCGACATCTGCTGGAGCCCGGTGGAAGAGACCATGGCCGCACTGATCCCGACCAGGTCGGGGTCACGGCGTGCCGCCTCGACGAGCGCCACTCCGGCCACGTCGGTGTACTTGATCTCCGACTTCAGCGGCTGACCGGTTGCCACGTCGAAGGACGAGACGCCGTGGAGCTTGTCGAGTTCGTCGGCGATCGCAGGCTCGTAACCGTTCCCCTTCTCGGTCACGACGTGAACGACCACCGGCTCGTGGAACTCCTTGGCGCGGCGGAGCGTCTCCTCGAGGAGGGGGATGTCGTGCCCATCGATTCGGCCCGAGTACTTGAGGCCAAGCGTGTCGAACACGGTCGACGGCTCGATGACCTGCTTGACCGCCTCCTTGAACCGCATCGCCAACTCGTCCGCCGTGCCACCGACGACCGGCATGGTTCGCAGCATCTTTCCAGTGGTGCGCTTCGCCCATTCGTATCTGGGATCGAAGCGCAGCCCGGCGAGACCGGCCAGCATTGCCAGACCTCCGACGGTCGGCGCGTACGAGCGGCCGTTGTCGTTGAGCACGACGATCACCTTCGGAGGGCGCAGCACCGACAGGTGGCTCAGAGCCTCGTACGCCTGTCCCCCGGTGAACGCCCCGTCGCCGATCACGGCAATCGACCAGCCGTCGCCACCGCCGAGGGCATCGCCGAGTGCATAGCTGATGGAGGTGGATGCGTGGCTGTTCTCGACGAAGTCGTGCTCGCTCTCCGAACGCGACGGGTATCCACTCATGCCGCCGAATGAGCGGAGATGGTCGAAGCCGTCTCGGCGGCCGGTCAGCAGCTTGTGGACATAGGCCTGGTGGCCGACATCCCAGAAGATCCGGTCCGAGGGCGAGTCGAAAGCCCGGTGAAGCGCGATCGTCAGCTCGACGATGCCGAGATTCGGTGACAGGTGCCCGCCGGTCCGGGAGATGCGGTCGAGGAGGAAGGACCTGATCTCCTCGGCGAGCTGGTCCAGCTCCGCCCATGAGAGGTCGTCGAGATCGGAGGGATCGTTGATGCGTTCGAGCAGCGACATCAGGGCAGCAACGCTACTAGCCGGCATGTGGTTCCGGGAACCGGACTCTCATTGCGCGCTGGAACCGGGTGGGTTGTCCACCTCCTGCAACGGACCGGCTTCTTCGACTACGGCCCCGTGCATCGGAACGACCACACGGAACGAGGAGCCCCTGCCCAATTCGGACGACACGGAGACGGTGCCTCCGTACCGTTCCGCGACATGTCTCACGATGGCGAGCCCCAGCCCGGTCCCCCCCGTGTCTCGCGATCTCGCCACATCCACACGATAGAAACGCTCGAACACTCTGGAGAGCGAACGGGTCGGAATACCGGTTCCCGTGTCAACGACTTTCAGCTCGATGCTTCCGACAGGCGCTTTCAACGTGATCGCCACCTCACCCCCCGTGTCCGTGTACGTGATGGCGTTCTCGCAGAGGTTGCGAACGGCCAGCGCCCAATCCGAGGAGGCTCCTTCGATTGAAACGGCCTCGAGATCGGTCGAGACAGCTATCCCACGCTCGACCGCGCGGGCTCGGAGACGATCGACCTCCTCGGCAACGACGAGGTCCAGACGACACGACCCATCGGAGGCGTCCGAAGCCTCCAGGCGCGAAAGGTCGAGGAGGTCTTCCACGATCCGGGCCAGCCGTCGGGCGGATGACTCGACCTGAGCTGCGAACGAGGCAGCACGTTCGGGATCCCGCCCGAGAGCCAGTTGCAGTGCCTCGCTCGAAGCAAGCACCGAGGCGATTGGGGTTTTCAGCTCGTGGGAAGCGTCGGCGACGAAGTCGCGCCGCATCGCCTCGATCCTGTGTCGCTCGGTGATGTCCGCCGCGACCACCAACACTCGAGCGCGGTCCTCACGAAAGGGGGTCGCCACCACCGACACGATCCTGGTCGGAGTGCCGATCTCCACAACGACTGCATCCACTTCTCCACGCGTTCGTGCAGTACGGACCGCTCGTTGGACGGCCGCGGGGGCAAGCGCGGCCAGACGCTGTGGGATCGGTCCGAGCAAGTCCCTCGCGGGCGGATTGGCGTAGGACAGTCTGTCGTCGGGCTCGATGAGGAGAACTCCCTCCGGAAGCGCACCGAGCACCTGTTCGAGGGTCTCCCGCTCCTCCTCGCTCTCACTGATCCGTCGGCCGAGATCAGACGCCATCCGGCCGATCGCCTGACCGAGGCGATCCAGTTCGAAGGTCGACGATCGCCGTGGCACGACATCGAGGCTTCCGCCGGCCACTCGGTCGGCGGTATCGGTCAAGGCTGCGATTGGGCGAGCGATCTTGGAAGCTGCGTAGACGGCTGCGAGCGACCCGAGCACCCCGACCAGGGCGACCGCCGAGACGATCGTCCCGGTGAGCGCACCCAGTTCATCGGAGATCTTCGACTCGGTCACGGACAGGCGAATGATCCGGTCGTTCGCCGGCGGAAGCGCGACATAGAGGCGGTTCTCGTCGGTCGTGACGCTGTAACGCGACGAGCGGCCCACCTCGCCGAGGAGCGCAGCCATGACTTCTGGTCGGTCAGAGTGGTCGTCCATCGACAGCGGGTCGGACACCGAGTCGGCCATGACGGTGCCGTCGATCCCGATCACGGTGATTCGCGCGTTCAGCACCTCCGCCTGCGCGCGGACCAGTTCTTGGGCATCCCCTTCGAAGTCGAGAGTCAACTGAACCAGGGCAGCCTTGTCGACGAGGTCGTCGGCGAGTTGGTCGATCAGCGCATCCCTGACCCCACTGCGCACGAGGATGGCCACCAGCACGAGCAACGTCACGAAGACGACCGCGAACCAGGACAGCAAGCGACCCATGAGCGTGTTGCTCCTCCACCGAAGTCGCTCAAGCATCGACGAATTTGTAGCCGAGCCCCCGCTCGGTGACGATGCGCGACGGATTCGAGGGATCGCGCTCGAGTTTCTGTCTCAGCCGCTTGATGTGGACATCGAGTGTCTTGGTGTCGCCGAAATATGACGGACCCCATACTTCGTCGATGAGAACGTCGCGGGTCGAGAGCCGATTCGCTCTCCGCATGAGCGATTCGAGCAGATCGAACTCCTTGGGCCGCAGCTTCACGGACGCACCGTCGACCCGAGCCTCGTGAGCGTCGAGATCGAGTTCGACTCCGCCACCGCGGAGGATCTCGTTGGAATCGTCGATGGCCCCCGACCTTGCCGACCGTCGAATCTGGGCGCGGACCCGGGCCATCAACTCACGCATCGAGAACGGCTTCGTGACGTAGTCGTCCGCACCGAGTTCGAGTCCGGCGACCTTGTCGGCCTCGGCATCCCGGGCCGTGAGCATGATGATCGGAACGTCGGACTCGGCCCTGATCTGACGGCAAACGTCGAGGCCGGATGACTCCGGGAGCATGACGTCGAGGAGCACCAGCGAGGGATTCACCTCCCTCACGCGGTTGATGGCCTCCCTGCCGGTCGACGCAACGAAGACCTCGAATCCTTCGACCTCCAGCGCATACCCGACCGACTCCGCAAGCGGCCGCTCGTCTTCCACGACGAGCACCCGGAGCTTCATCTCACCCCTGGCTCCCGCGGTCATGGAGCGCCTCCTCGTTGAAGTCGTGGAACTCACCCGTCACCAGGTAGACGACCTGCTCACCGATGTCGACCGATTGATCGCCAATGCGCTCAAGCGCGCGTGCAGCCATCATCATGTGCGTCGCCGACTCGAGCATTTGTGGATCGGCGCCCAGAGCAACGACCTCCCGATACATGCTCTTGTTGATCCGGTCGACCGGCTCGTCCATCGCCGGGAGCAGCCTGGCTTCATCGGCATCTCGCCGGATGAAGCTTTCGATCGCGGTCCGAAGCATCGGGCGAACGAGATCCCCCATCTCCTGAACCTGCTCAACGATTCGGCTGCTCATGGGCAGCCCATGCGAGAGAGCGGCGAGTTTCGCGATGTTGACCGCCTGATCGCCGGTTCGCTCCAGAGTGACGTTCATGTGAAGCAGGACCGACATCAGACGAAGGTCCGCACCCATTGGTTGCTGGCGGGCCATGAGATTGATCCAACGGTTGTGCACGTCGAGATACAACTGGTCGATCACATGGTCGCCCTCGCGCACTCTTCCTGCGGCATCGAGGTCTCCGGTGACGAGAGCGTGAACCGCCATCCCGATGAGCTCGTGGGCGCGGTCACCCATCTCGTGGATGCTCTGCTCCAGTCCTTCGAGCTCGGCGTGGAAGTGCGTTCGTTGATCCACCATCAGCTGCCCTTCTCTGCGTCGATCACCCGAATCGCCCGGTTATGTACTGCTCGGTCTCATCGTTCTCGGGGGCGGTGAAGATCCTATCCGTCAGGCCGTACTCGACCAGGCGTCCGGTTCTCATTCCCGCATCGTTCACATCGACCGAGAAGAAGGCGGTTCGGTCCGAGACGCGCGCCGCCTGCTGCATGTTGTGGGTGACGATGATGATGGAGTAGTCCTTCTTCAGCTCCTGCATCAGCTCTTCGATCCGAAGCGTCGCGATCGGGTCGAGCGCCGACGCAGGCTCGTCCATCAGGACAACGTCGGGATTGGTGGCGATCGCCCTGGCGATGCACAGACGCTGCTGCTGGCCACCGGAGAGCGAGTATCCGCTCTCGTTGAGCTTGTCCTTCACTTCGTCCCAGAGGGCGGCCTGGCGGATCGCGCTTTCGACGAGATCGCCCAGGTCGGACTTCGAGCCCTTGAACCCGTTGATCTTTGCCCCCCAGGCGACGTTGTCGAAGATGGACTTCGGGAACGGGTTCGGCTTCTGAAAGACCATGCCGACGCGCCGGCGGACTTCTACGGGATCGATGTCCTCGGCATAGATGTTCGTGTCGTTGTAGATGACCGTGCCCTCGACGCGGGCTGACGGGATGAGATCGTTCATCCGGTTGAAGCACCTGAGCACGGTCGACTTCCCGCAGCCCGAGGGGCCGATCAGTGCGGTGATCTCGTTCTTGCCGAACCTCATCGAGACGTCCCTCACCGCCCGGAATTCGCCGTAGTAGACGCCCAGGCCCCGCGCTTCGATGACGGCGTCCTCGATCTCCATGGGCATGTGCGACGAGTCTGTGGACGAGGCGTTGCGAAGCCTTGCGGTGATGTCGATTTGCTGTTCGGTCTCGTCGGTCATCGGTATCGCTGTCTCTGTGTCGGACATCTCAGGCTCTCTTGGAATATCGGTTTCGGAGTATCACGGCGGCAGCGTTGAGAGTCAACAGAAGAAGAAGCAGCACGAGGATGGCCGCTGCGGCGATGTTCCTGAACTCCTCCTGCGGGAGCGAGGTCCACTGGAAGATCTGGATGGGCATCGCCGTGTAGTTGGAGAACGGACCGGTCGGATCGGCCGTTATGAAGCCGGCGGCGCCGACGACGATGAGCGGGGCCGTCTCGCCGATCGCCCTGGCGACGGCGAGGATCGCACCAGTCAGGATCCCGGGTAGCGCGACTGGCAGCACCTGGGCGCGGACGGTTTGCCACTTGGTCGCTCCGAGGGCGAGACCGGCCTGGCGCAGCGAGTTCGGCACCGCCTTCAGGGCCTCCTGGGCACTGATGATGACCACCGGCAGGATCAGGAGCCCCAGCGTGATCCCGCCCGAGAGGATCGTTCGGCCGTTGCTGGCTCCACCTTCGCCGAGGAACAGCGAACCGCTGGTCAACGGTTCGAACGTTCGAACGAGCACAGCCAACCCGAGCATCCCGTAGATGATCGAGGGCACACCGGCGAGGTTGTTGATGTTCGTCTGGATGAACTCGTTCAACCGGCTGGGACGAGCGAACTCGACCAAGTAGATCGCCGCTCCGACACCGACCGGGACTGCGAAGAGCATCGTGATCAACACGAGATACGTGCTGCCGAGGAGGGCCGTGCGTATCCCTGCGATCTCGGGGGTGGAACTCTGCGGCGACCGGATGAAGTCGAGGTTGAGCCAGGCGCGCCACTCGAACCGGACTTGATCGACCGTGTAGTCGCCGAAGCGTGCCGGGGATGTCACGAAGGCGTCGCGGACCGACTGCTCGAAGCCTGCACGGTCGAACAGCGACGGGACGAGGTCGTTCGAAGCGATGACGTCTGGCTGCACGACCCGTTCGCGCACCAGCGCCAGGACGTCCGACTCGTTGCGCACGCCGCCCGCGCAGCCGTCGGGCGCCTCGGCGGACGCACAGATCTCGTCCCAGACCTCTTGGGACTCGAAGACCAGCCGGTCGGCGTAGAAGCGCTGCTCCCGCTCGAGGCGCCGCCCGACACCGCTCGAGACTGACCCTTCGAGCAACCCGACGAGTTGGTCTTTGTCGAGGCTACCCAGCGAGGTCGAGGCAGGATCGAGACCCAACTCGGCAATGACGTCCTCGGGGTTCTGAGCGTTGACGATCGCGACCAGCCCGAACGCGTCGTTGATGACGGTGTACAACAGGGTGAAGAGCGCGAGCACGGCGATGATCAGCGCCAGCAGGAATCCGGACTGGGCGACGAAGGATTTGCGGCTACGTGATCGCAGGAGCGCCACGAACTCGTCGTCCGTCGGGAACTGGTGCTCCCGCTTGACGGGCCTCTCCGGGGCAACGGCTGTCATTCGTAGACCTCCCGGAATCGCTTGACGAAGCGGCGGCTCAGCACATTGAGACCGAGAGTCATGAAGAACAGTGTCAGCCCGATGGCGAAGATCGAGTTGTAGTCGATGGTGTTGTAGCTCAGGTCGCCGCTGGAGATCCGCACGATGTGACCGGTCATCGCCTCTCCGGGCACGAATGGATTGAGGATGTAGCCGAACAACGAGTCCTCACCGAGGTGGAAGTTGCGAGGGGCCGCACCGGCGGCGATGGCGACGACCATGGTCTCCCCCACCGCTCGGGACATCGCCACGACGAAGGCCGCAGCGATCCCCGAGAGGGCCGCCGGCAGCACGATCCGGGTGGAGACTTCGAGTTTCGAGGCCCCCAATCCGTACGCCGCCTGTCGAAGCGAGTCGGGAACGGCGTGGATGGCATCTTCGGACAGCGAGCTCACCAGCGGGATGATGAGGATCCCGACCACGATGCCGGCGGAGGCGACATTGAAGAAGCCGACGACGTTCGAGCCGAGTACGGAGCGCAGCACCGGCGTCATGAACGTGAGAGCGAAGAAGCCGTACACCACGGTCGGGATACCGACCAGGACCTCGAGCATCGGCTTGAGGA
>JAHEDH010000132.1 GCA_024641285.1 bacterium
TTGGATCCCCATAGCGGAACGCCGACGTGAACAAGATGGTGGCGAGCGTCGAAGATCCCGCCCCGATCACCAGGGCGCTCATCCAGTCCCATCGGTTCATTCGTTCGAGCTCATGCCGTCTCCGCCAGAGGAACGGAGCGGTCAGCAACACCAGAACTGCGTGCTCGATCAGTACGAGGGTCGGAGCGGGCAACTCGAGCGCCAAGCCGCGTCGGAACAGCGCGTCGGTACCCCACAGCGCGGCACCTGCTGCCACGAGCCCGAAGCCGCGCCCCACACTCTCCGGGCCGGCGCGGCGACTCCCCAGGGCCACTCAGACCTCCTGAAAGAGATAGGGGCGTAGCACGTCGAGTCGTTCTTCCCGCCGTGACGGATCGAGATACCAGAGCATCGCCGAGACCGTGCTGAGGAGCGGGTTGCCGTCCTGTGGGGTGAAACAGAACCCCACGATCGTGTTCCCGCCTCTCACGGCGAGCGTGTCGAGCGAGACCACCGTCTGTGAGAGAATCCGCCCGAAATACCCGTGATCCCGGCCGAAGCTGAACACCTCGTTTGCGGACCGCTTGCTCGTGACTGCCACCCGGGTGTTGGCGGCGAGTCGATCCCGCACCTCCGAGATCGAGACGTCCCGGTCCAGTGTCAGCGAGAAGTGAATGGCATGCATGTACTGGGTGTTCAGCTTCAACGCCGAAGAGAACAGATTGAGGTCGTGTCCCAGGGTTGCAAACAGACCGTGGGCATCGCGGGCGTGATGGGTCCCGAATCGCTCCTCGTGGTGCGCATCGACTGTCGGGCTGGAAACGAAGCCCGAGCTCTGCGAGATGTCGCTCGACCGGCGGATGCACAGGAACGTCCCGTTGTCGAGGTGGTTCGAGCCGTCGGCGTCCATGGCGAGGGTCTTGATGAGCACAGCGATGTTGTGCGTGTTACAGGAGACCACATGGAGGAAACGATCCTCGCCGGGCACGAGTGCATCGTCGTTGACTCCCCTGGCGTACATCTTCCCGAAACCGAACTCGGAGCCTTGCGCCATGAAGCCGACCGGACGGCTTGCGTGGTCGTAGAAGTCCCGCTTCATGTCCAGTCCAACGGGCGTGCAATCGATCACGACGTCCGCACGCTCGATCGCTTCGAGTGCCTCGTACTTCGGCGCATGCCCAAGTTCCTCGAATTCGCTGCGCCGATCAACGTCGGTTGCGAGCACCGCTCCCCGGCGTTCGAGATCACCGACCTTGGCGCGTTCGCCCTGCAACGGCGTCCGCTTGTGGAAGGTCACCTCCTCCAGTCCGAAGTGGTCGCGGTGGTCGGCGAGAAGGCCGATCAGTGGCTCACCGATGGTTCCGGTTCCTACCACGTGCACCACGCTCATACGTTCGAACCGCCGCCCTGAGATGCGAGCATGCGCAGCTTGGGAAGGACTTCGGAGCCGAGCATCTCGATGAGAGCCTCCTGATCGAGGCTCGCCATCTGGAACGTCACAACGTCGGCATCGAGATCGGTGACGAGCGGGCGGTAGGTCTCGACGATCGAATCGACATCCGGCACGAGGGAATAGCGTCCAAGCACCTCTTCTCGAGGGAGCTCGTCAGCCCGAGCGCGCAAGTCGGCAGGATCGACGGCCTCGAGGCGGCCGGGAGCGCGAAGCCCTCGCCACGCATACAGAGCTTCCCACGCCTCCTCCTGGTTCTGCGCATGAATGGACCACCGGGTGGTCAGGAGCTTCGGGCTCGGGCGACCAGCGGCCTCTGCGGCCTCCCTTGCCGGGTTGACGACCTTCTCGAGCGTATCGGCGGGATCCTTCACCGAGGTGATGATCCCCTCGGCCTTCTCGGCGGCGAGTGCCGCAGACTTCGGACCCCCGGCTGCAAGCCAGATCGGGACGGTGCCGAGCGGCGGCGAGTAGAGCTTCGCTCGGTCAGTGATGTAGTGCTCTCCGTCGTAGGTCAGTTTCTCCCCGTCGAGAAGGCGCCGCATGATCTCGAGTGCCTCGGTCATCCGCGCGTTGCGACCTGCGTAGTTGGGGAAGTCGTATCCGAGCGGACCTTCGTTGATGTTCTCTCCGGTGCCGACCCCGAGGTTGAACCGGCCCCCGGAGAGACGGTCGAGTGTGGCGGCTGCTTGGGCGACGACCGCTGGATGGAATCTGAACAGCGGAGTCGTGACACCGGTCGCGAAGTCCACGTTCGTGCAGGCCTCGGCCATCGCGCCGATGGTCGAGAAGGCGAAACCGGCGGATCCGGCGTCGTCCACCCAGGGATGGAAGTGCTCCGAGACGACGACCATGTCGAAACCGGCTTCCTCGGCCAGCTTTGCGTGGCGCACCAGCACCTCCGGCTGCCACTGCTCGTGGCCACAGAAGTACGCGAACTTGGGCATTGGAAACCTCTCTTCGTCTCGAGTCCTGGTCGGGAATCAGTATTGAATATTGAATGCAAAACGCAATCTAGCAGGGGCCCAGCCGGAACCAAGCGCCCCTGACGATCCGTTCTGTTCGCTCGATCGTCTCAGGGATGGGGAACGCCGGTGGCCACTGTCATAATGCTGTCACCGACGGCCCCACCCAGCACCACGTGCGCCGGGCACCACCGACAATTGGACCTTCACAGAACGATGGACAACCAGATGCCCGAGCCTCCTTCAATCGACGAGATCGCCCAAGCCGCAAAGTCGAACTATCGAACCGTCGAGGAGATGGTTGTTGCCGCAATCCGGGAGGCGGTGCTGTCGGGGATCTACGGTCCGGGGGACAAGCTGCCCCAGGAGAAGCTCGCCCAGGCACTCGGCGCGTCGCGGATCCCCGTGCGGGCCGCGCTCCGTCAGCTCGAAGCGGAGGGCCTGGTCGTGTTCTCGCCGCACCGAGGCGCCACCGTTCGCACGCTTGCGCCCGCCGACGTCGAGGAGATCTACGAGCTCAGGATCCTGCTCGAGACGTTTGCCCTCCGGTCGGCCATCAAACAGATCAAGCCTGAAGAAATCGACGAGCTCGAAGCGATCGCACATGAGATCGATCGGGTGGGCGAGGGCGAGGAGTGGCTTCGGCTTCGCGAGCGCTTCTATTCGCGTCTGTATGTCATCGCTCAGAAGCCACTCACCGCCGAGCTCATCTTGAAGCTTCGAGCGGACGTTGGCAGATATTGGCTGAGCTTGAGGCTCGTCGATCACAGCTCGACGACGCACCGAATCATCATCGACGCGATTCGCGCCGGCGACGCCCAGAACGCCGAGGCTTGGCTGGCCGAGCATCTCACGACCGTTTCCAAGGAGCTGCAACGCCGAGTCGCCGCCCAGCAGACGCCGTCGAGAACCTGATCGAGCTCCGGACGAATAGCGGAACGCCCGTAGGATTCGACGCCCGGAAGAGGAGGGCTGTGAGCGAATACGACTATCCGAGATTCAGCCTTGGCGAGCTCGATCGCCGACAGGCGGCCGTCATCGAGCTTCTGGCGGAGCGGTCGCTCGACGGGTTGCTGATTTTCGGGGCGAACCGGACCGGTTCGGCGATCCAATGGCTGAGCGAATGGCCGGTGACGCGGGAGGCCTCACTCGTCGTCACCCCCGGCGAGCGCGACGCCATGTGGGTCCAGTTCTACAACCACCTTCCGAACGCACGCCGGCTGGCGCGGAGATGCGCGGTCGACTGGGACGGGCCCCGCACGTGGCTGGCCGCCGGCGAGGCGCTCGGGGCCAGGGGTGCCCGCCGGATCGGCCTCATCGGACCGCTCGGTTGGAAGGCCCACGCCGCGCTGTCGGAACGCTTCGAGATCGTCGGCCTCGATGCCGACTACACCCGGCTCCGACTCGTCAAGTCGGACGAGGAACTCCAGTGGATGCGCCGGGGCGCCGAGCTGTCGGATCGCGGGATCGAAGCGGTTCGGGACGGGGTTCGGCCGGGTATGGCCGAGGCCGAGCTCGGGGCGATCTGCGAGGCCGCCTATCTCGACACCGGCGCAACCAATCAGATCCACTACTTCGGCGCGACGCCGATGGACGATCCCACGCAGTGCGTTCCGTCGCAGTGGCCGTCGAACCGTCCGATCTCCGCCGGGGACGTGCTCACCTGCGAGATCTCGGCGTCGTGGTGGGGACACTCCGGACAGGTGCTGCGCTCGATGACGATCCAGGCCGAGCCGACTCCCCTCTATCAGGAGCTTCACGACACCGCGGACGCCGCATTCGATGCGATCTGCGGTGTGCTTCGTCACGGCACCCGCCCCGAGGAAGTGATCGCCGCGGCCGGGGTGATCGAGGACACCGGGTTCACGATCTACGACGATCTGGTGCACGGCTATGGAGGCGGCTACTTCCCGCCGATCCTCGGGACGCAGAGTCGGATGAACGAACCGCTCCCGGACATGGCCTTCGAAGCTGGGATGACGGTCGTCGTCCAACCGAACGTCATCACCACCGACGAACGTGCCGGCGTCCAGACCGGAGGACTCGTCTTGATCACCGCCGACGGCGTCGAGCAGCTGCAGCGAGTCCCGAGAGGGCTCTGGCGAGCCTGATCGTCAGGGGGCTTCGCCTGGGGTGTCGGCCACTCGAGCCTTGGAGGCAGCTGCCTCCAGCCGCTCGCGGATGAATGCGACATCGAGTTTCATCGGCTCGTGTGTGTCCTTGCTCCACATGGTTCGGGGAGTCGTGAAGAACTCTCCCCCGTACACATGCAGCGCTGCCGTCCACTCGCGCGTCGGGTTGGCAACGGAGTGGACCACATCGGGCCCGAGAGACACCGTGTCGCGGACGAGAAGCGTCTTCTCGGTGTTCGGTTCGATCCGCCCGTCCTCCAGCCTTCGATAGAAGAAGTTGTCTTCACGTCCCCCGTAGATACCGATGTTCGCCCACATGTTGTGATCGTGGGCGAACAGATCGACGTCCGGTGGCCAGACGATGTGGAGCACCGTGAGTTCCTCCGAGCGGTGCCAGATCGTCATCATCGGGCTCTCGGTCCGGTCTCTCACTGCTGCGTCGATGGCCGCCGGGTCGGCGACGGTGCGTTCGACGATCTCCTTGACGGCTCTCCGCGGGTCGGTCTCGGACCGGACTGCGGTGAGGCACGCCGACACCAGTTCGTCCTTGTCGAATCTCGCCACGTTCTTGCTCCTTGCGACACGCTGAACGTAACACTGCATTGTGAAGGATGCAGCCGAACCAGGCTCAAGCAGTCGACGTCACCCGCTCGTCGACGGGCTCATCGAGAGACGTCACGGACCACGCCACGAGTCCGACCGCCGATCCCAGACCTGCGATCCAGGTCGCAGCGTTCCATGCGACGGGGTAATCGCCATACACGTCCGGTGTTCCCACGCCGAGTTCGGTCAGCGAAAAGAAGGCCAGCGCGGCCACCGACATCGCACCGCCGATGATCCAGCCCTCCCCCTCCAGCACGCCGCTCCTGACGAGCGTCAACATCGCCAGGCCGTAGACGACCGCCCATACCGGCACCGCCCAGCCCGCGATCAGCGACAGGACGAGCCCGATCGCCAGCAGCGTCAGCCCGACGACACGCAACCTGGGCCGGTCGACGGACTCCGCCCGGTTCAACGCCATCACGCCGAACGCCAGCCCTCCGATGAGCAGACCGGCGGCTCCCACGAAGTAGAGCGCCTGCGGAAGGCCGTCCCAATCGCGGCCCTGTTCGAGTGTGTGCGATGCCTGAAAGCCCACCGCCAATGTGAGCCAGCCGACGGCACCACCGAATGCCGCGATCCGGATCGCAGTGTTCGAGAACCGCGTGTCCATGTCGTCTCCTTCATCCGGGAGCCCGTCGCCCCGTTCACTCAGACAGACGAGTCAGCCCGCACGCCGGGTGACAGGGTCACCACGGATGAATGCGACCGTCCCAGGTCAGGAATTGGCCGTGCTGCGACGGGTCGAGGTCATCCAACACCGCAGCGACGCCGTCGGCGCTCTCGGTCACGCCGATCGACGCTCCTGAGCCGCCCATGTCGGTCCGCACCCACCCCGGATGCATGACGAGGGCGATCGCGCCCGACTGGCGCCATCGATCGGCCCTGCGACGGAACTCGTCGTTGAGCGCCGCCTTCGAATCGCCGTAATCGCCGAGGCTGCCGGTGCGCCCGCGGCGCGCCCCCATCTGCGAGGTCATGATCGCGATGGCGCCGTCGGGGACGAGCAGATGTGCGTCCAACAGCGCCTGAATCACCGTGATCGGGGCGTCGGCGTTGACCCGCGTGATCTCGTCCCTGGACCCTCGGTTGATGCCGGCGTTGTGGATGATCCGGTCCAATGGCTCGGCGAGCGTCGCGATCATCGCAGCCAGCTCTCCGTCGTCGGTGACGTCGAGTCGATAGACGGTCACATCGTCGTGACCACCCGGCGCACTGCCGTCCCGGGTCGTGGCATGGACCTCCCACCCGTCGGCGAGATGCCGCTCGACGAGGCCGAGCCCGATTCCCCTGCTCGCTCCGATGATCAGTACACGTGGCATCCGACGACCGTACCGCGACCGGGGTTCAAACCCGACCTTCAGCGATCACCTCAGGCGTCGGTTCGGATGCCGGCCTCGTGGACGTAGCACCACGCCCAGTACTCGCCGGGCTCGGCCGAACGGATCACGGCGTGGTCGGGGTGGGCGGCGGCGTGCTGGGAGGAGTGCTGGTTCGGCGAGTCGTCACAGCATCTGATCATCTTGCAGGTCGTGCAGTACCGGAGATGCACCCAGGTGGCCCCGATCGGGAGACAATCGACGCAGCCACCGGGCTCGATCGGTTCGAACTCGAGATCGATCAGATGTTCACATGCCTGGGCCACATCGGCCCTCCTCTCATACGGGGACGGTGCGGGGAAGCTCGACCCGGAACACGGTCCGGCCGGGCTCGGAGTCGACGGTGATGTCGCCCCGATGCTTGTTGACGACGATCGAGTAGCTGATGTTGAGTCCGAGCCCGGTCCCCGATCCAGGGGGCTTGGTCGTGAAGAACGAGTCGAAGACCCGATGGATGGCCTGTGGGCCGATGCCCGGTCCGTTGTCCTCCACTTCCACGACGACCAGCTCGCCTTCCGGGAACGCTCGGATGACGATCCGACCGTCGGCCCGCTCGGCTTCGTGGATGGCGTCGGCGGCGTTGTCCAACAAGTTGGTCCAGACCTGGTTGAGCTCGCCGCCGTAGCCCTGGATCCTCGGGAGGTCGGCGGCGTACTCGCGCTCGACCTCGATGTCGGAGAGCTTGGACTTGAGGATGAGCAGCGTGTCGTCGAGGCCGGTCTGCAAGTCGACTTCCTGCACCGGGCCCTGGTCGAGATAGGAATACGACTTGAGTGCCCGAACGATTGTCGAGAGCCTGCGGGTGCCTTCCTCGACCTCGTGAAGGAGGGAGGCGACGTCGTGGCCGGCTCGAAGGACCTCGAGCAGCTCAGCGGACCGTTCGCCCGCCGTCTCGACGACGTCGCCGACGACATCCGCGAGTCCGGCATCCACGATCGCCGGAGCGAGCCGCCATGCATCGTCGATACCGGCATCGGCGAGGGCGTCTTCCACCTCGACCTCGCGATCGGAGCGATCCAGCGCATCCATCGAATCCCCCGAACGCTCGACCTGGCCGAGACGGGATCTCAGCTCCTCGATCGCTTCGCGGTCGGCGTCACCGACAGAAGCGGCCAGCTTCCGCTCGGCGGCGGCGAGTTCGGCGACCGATTCCCCCAGCTGTCCCGCCGCCCGGTTGACTGCGGCCGCCGGGTTGTTGAGCTCGTGTGCGAGCCCGGCCGTGAGTGTGCCGAGTTGCGCCATGCGCTCGCTCTGGGTCAGCAGCGACTGGGTCGCCTGCCAGCGTTCGAGCAGGACCTTGAACATCGCCCGCACCGCCGAGATGCTCGAGTCCATGAGCACGTCGATCTCCGCCTTGGGGATCGCCAGCAGTTCGGCGTCGGTGCGCGCCGTGGCCGTCGCCGAACGGGGGGCGTCTTGGAGCAGGGCCATCTCACCGATGACCTCGCCCGGTTTGCGGACCGCCAGCAGCACCTCTCGGTCGCCGGTGCGTTTCACGATCTCGATCTCCCCTGAGCGGATGACGAAGGCGCGCTCGCCGGGGGCCCCTTCGGCGAACAGCAGCTCGCCGGCTTTCAGGGAAACGACCTCCGAACGCCTTCGCAACAGGTCGAGATCGAAGTCGGAGAGTTCGGCGAAGAGTGGAACCGCTCGCAGCGAAGCGGACACATCAGACCGTTTCGAGGTACTGGTGAACCAGTGCGACGGCGACGGCACCCTGTCCAACGGCGGACGCCACGCGGCGGACGACACCCTCGCGGACGTCGCCGGCGGCGAAGATCCCGGGCACGCTCGTCTCCATGGGGAAGGGGTCTCGCTCGATGGGCCACTCCGGTGTCCAGTCGCCTTCGACCTTGAGGTCCGCCCCTGTCAGGATGAACCCCCGCTTGCTCATGAGGACCACTCCATCGAGGAAGTCGGAGTGCGGGACGGCGCCAACGAAGATGAAGAGCCCCGCCGCTTCGACGGTCTGCTCGTCGCCAGAACCCCGATCGCGCAGCACCAATGCTTCGAGCCGACCGTCGCCGGTGGCGTCGGCGATCTCGGTCCCGAGCCTCACGTCTATGTTCGGCGTCCCTCTGATCTGATCGACGAGGTATTGCGACATACCCGCTTCGAGCGAGCCACCGCGGACGAGGACCGTGACACGCCCGGCGTACTTGGAGAGCATCATCGCCGCCTGGCCTGCCGAGTTGGCACCGCCGACCACGTAGACGTGCTCGCCGCGATAGGTCACGGCTTCGGATGGGGCGGCGCCGTAGTAGACACCTGCGCCGACCAGCGCCTCGACGGCATCGACACCGAGCCGGCGGATCGTCATTCCCGAGGCCACGATGAGGGCGTTGCACCCCAGGCGCTGACCATCGGACAGCACCACGGTCTTGACCGGGTCGGCGACCTCTACGCCGGTCACCTCGGGCCCGGTGAGGATCTCGGCGCCGAACTTGAGCGCCTGGGAGGTTGCTCGGGTGGCGAGATCGCCGCCGCTGATACCGGCAGGGAAACCCAGGTAGTTCTCGATGCGGGAGCTGGTGCCTGCCTGGCCGCCGGTGGCGGCCCGTTCCACGACAGCGGTGCGGAGACCCTCGGATGCGCCATACACCCCGGCGCCGAGGCCGGCTGGTCCGGCACCGATGACGATGAGGTCATAGAAGGGGTTCTTGGCTTCGGTCTGCAATCCAGCCGCTGCCGCAAGGCGTGTGGTGTCCGGCTTCTCGAGTGTGGTGCCGTCGGGCAGGATCACCATCGG
>JAHEDH010000133.1 GCA_024641285.1 bacterium
AGGAAGTCGGAAAACTGGCCGTCAGAGTTCCGACGACCGAATGCTTGCTGATGGCTGCGCTCGGAGATGCCGGCGTGAAGGGTTCAGCGGACCGGGGTTCGACTCCCCGCACCTCCACACACAGGGGTCTCGGTGGAAAAGCCGAGATCTGTCGCTAGAAGACCAGAAGGGCCGTCGACGTCAGGGCGACGGCCCTTCTCGTTGCATGATCGGCCATGCCCTACGCGGTTGCCCGGCGATTCGATTCGCGGACGTGATTCGCAGGCGCGGTGACACTGGGAACTACCTCGTGACGAGGTCCGGCCCCCGGAAGAGGGTCACCGGTCGGTTAGACCCTCGACGAGCAGCGCTACGCGCTCAGCGATCTCCTCGGGCACGTCCTCCTGCAGGAAGTGCTTGCCCTCCACGGTCTGGATCGAGGTTGCCAGGCCGAGGGCATCCACGACGTCGGCGCCGTGCTCGTCGACAGTCAACTCCGTGTCGCGACGACCCCAGATCACCTGCGCCGGGAAGTCGCGGTGCTGCAGCGGCCCCCTGATCCGAGCCTCGAACTCTGCTGTCGTCTCGAAGCCGTCCATGATCTTGAGGAACGCGTCCCCTCCGTCCCCGAGCGTGAGCAGCCGCCCGTAGGCGCGGATCTCCTCGTAGGTGGGACCGTCAAGCACGCCCTTCCACCGGAAGAACGGGTAGATGCCGGGTGAGTCCATCTGACGGACCCAGATGCGTCGCAGGCCGGGGATCGAAAACGGGCGCATTGCTCGGGGCTTGGTGAAACGGGACGCCGCGACAAGGGTATTGAGGACGGTGAGCGAGCGAACCCGGTCAGGTACACGGCGGATCAGGTCGAAACCGACCGGGCCGCCGAGGTCGTGCACCACGAGGTGGAACGACTCGATGCCGGCGGCGTCCAGTGCCTGCTCCAACCACGCCGACAGGCCGGTCCAGGAGTAGTCGAAGTCGACCGGCCGCTCGGCGAACCCGAGCCCGGGGAAGTCGAGTGCCACGCCCTCCAGCCCTCGCGCAGCGAGTGCCGGCAGAACCTTGCGGTAGAGGTAGGCAGAGGTCGGCACCCCGTGGAGACAGACGACCGTCGGCCCCGTGCCCTGCCGCCAGATTCGGGTCGCGGCAGTGCCGGGGACCTCGAGCGGGTCGCCGGCGGCCGCCCACTGCTCGAGCGGGCTGGACTGCGCGGTCGTTGTCATGAGACTCTCCTCGGGTGGATGCGAGGGACGTTTCGTCCCGGTGGCCCGGCTACGATAACAGAACGATCGTTTGGATACGACAGCCGCGTGGAGGACCGACATGGGTAGGCGCAAGACGTACGACCGCACCGAGCTGACCGACCAGGCCATGCGTCTGTTCTGGGAGCACGGCTACCACGCCACATCGATGCGTGACCTCGTCGACGCGACCGGCGTCAACGCCTCCAGCATCTACGCCGAGTTCGACAGCAAGCAGGCCCTCTACCAGGAGGCGGTCGCCCGCTACGACGAAATCGTGGTCACCGGCCACTTCGGCGCGCTCGAGCAGGAGTCGTCCTCGCTGGAGGAGGTCGCGGCGGTGCTGCAGTTCTTCGGCGAGGCACGGACGGTCCAGGGTGCCACGATCGGCTGCCTTCTCTGCAACGCCGCCACCGAACTCGCACCCACGGTGACGCTGAGCCGGGAAATCATGGACGACTACGCGCACCGCCTCGTTGCGGCATTTCGCAACGCACTCGACAACGCAACGGCGGGCGGCCGCTTGGACCCGGCGGCCTCCACCGACGAGCTGAGCCGCTTCTTCACCGTGCTGCTGATGGGGATGTTCGTCCTCCTCCGCGCCGAGGGCGACCCGGCCCTGCTCCGAGCGGCAGCCGACCAGGGGCTCGCTCGGCTCGCCTCGGTGACCCTCCGCTGACGCCTTGCGTGCACGCAGCCGAGCACGTTGACACCGGGGACTGCCATCGAGAGGAGCTCCAGGCTGACCAGACCGCTCTGGCCGGTCAGCAGTTACGGGCGATCACCGACCCCAGAAGTGGTCCAACCTGTTCGCACCTTCAGGGGCTCCCTTCCTCCCACGCCTGAGATCTCATCTGCTCGATTCCACTCGGGCGCGCCGCCGAAGGACTAGTAGGGCGATGCCTGAGCCGGCGACGATGATCAGCGACACCCAGCCATTGCGGCTCAGCCCGAGCAGACGGAAGGTCGTGTCGGTGCGGATCAACTCCAATCCGAACCGGCCGATCCCGTACAGCGCGGCATACACGAAGAACAGTCCGCCGCGGGGGAGATCGAAGCGTCGCTCGACCCAGAGAAGCGTCGGAACGACGATCGCGATGTTCCAAAGTGACTCGTAGAGAAACGTGGGATGAAACGTGGCCGCATCGGCGTAGTCGGCGGGTCGGAACCGCTGGTCGATCTCGACTGCCCACGGCAGATCCGTCGGCGTGCCGAACAGCTCTTGGTTGAAGTAGTTCCCCCAGCGCCCGATCGCCTGGGCCACCGGAATCCCCACGGCCGCCGAATCGAGCAGCTTCCACGGATCACCTTTGCGTCGGCGCATGAGGTAGACGGCAGTCAACGTCCCGGCAGTCAGTCCGCCGAACAGAGCGAGTCCCCCCTCCCAGATGGCGATCACCTTCCACCATTCACCATCGAAGCGCACCAGATGCGTCGACACATACGCCAGGCGGGCGCCCACGAAACCGATGACGACGGCTCGCACCAGGATGCGCTCGATCGCCTGACGCTCCTCCGGTTCGTCGGTGTACCGGTTCAGTGTGATCACGGCGGCGAGGATCACGCCGATGCCTATCAAGAGCCCGTAGACGTGTAGCTCGAGAGGTCCGATCGGGATCGTGTTGAACGGCGGAGACGGGATGGATGCCAGCATCGACTACGACGCTATCCCGGCGGTAGTTCAATGCCGAGGCCGAAAGTCACGTTCCGGTGTCGAACAGACCCAACTGTGTTGCCGCAGCCCCCGAGGGGTCACCCGTCTCGATGCGCTTCTCCCAGCGGTTGCGAGCCGTGATCGACACGGGTTGAAGGCGTGACCGTTTCCGGTACAGCGCGGAGTAGCGGTCGGAGAGCTCGGGCCGATGCCGCTTCAACCACGCCATCCAATGGTTCTTCATCGGAGGGGTGAGGTAGAGCAGCATCGGTGTCACGAACTTGGCCCCCACCTCTTCGGCGGCAGTGATCACGGCCGCCACCTGATCGTCTCCATCGCTCAGCAATGGGAGCAGCGGGGCAACGAGGACGCCGCTCGACACGCCGGCCTCGTTGAGTCGCCGTACTGCGGCCAAGCGTTGTCGGGGGTGTGGGGTCCCGGGCTCCGTCTCCCGCCAGACGTGCTCGTCGAGCGTGGCGATCGAGAAATCGACAGAGACCGTCGTTCGCGAGGCGGCTTCGACGAACAGGTCGAGATCCCTGAGGGCGAGCGTCGACTTGGTGAGGATCGAGAATGGATTATCGCGCTCGGTCAGCACCTCGACGATCCCGCGCGTCAGGCGGTACCTGCCTTCCGCCTTCTGATAGGGGTCCGTGTTCGTGCCCATGGCGATCCGATCGCCCGCCCATCTTCCCGGAGCGGTTTCGGCTCGGGCGAGGGCGACGGCATTGGTCTTCACGACGATCTGAGTGTCGAAGTCATCGGCGAGGTCGAACCCGAGGTACTCGTGCGTCGGTCTGGCGAAGCAGTACACGCATGCATGGCTGCAGCCCCGATAGGGGTTGATCGAATAGCGAAATGGTACCCGTGAGGAGTCGGGTACCCGATTGATGAGTGTCTTCGACTCCACTTCGTGGAACGTGAGCGAGCGGTACTCGCCCCGGCCGGGTACGCGTCTCGACGGCTGGAAGAGTCGAACGGATTCGGGTTCGAGACCGGTCCACGTGAACGATTGCTGCGACATGGCGGGCTATTGTATCGAACAGATGTTCGATCAATCGAGGAGCGTCGTCTTCGATTCCTGTCGGAGTTCAGGCACCGGAACATAGAAGCGGGCCGAAGCGAGCACCTCGGCGGTCTCCGGAAGGGGCTTCCCGTACCGCAGACGACGCACTGCTGCGAGCAGGGCGCCCTCGGAGGGCTGGGTAAGGATGACTCGCCGCGGTGCGAGGCTCGGCAGGTGATCGAGATACCAATGGGCGGGCGCGCCGGAGATGGCGGGATCCACCAGATAGAAGTCGGGAAGCGGAGCATCGCCGAGCAGGCCAATCGCCAGCTCGAGGTCGGACGGCTTTCCCTCCAGCCGCCGTGCCCACTCCCTCACTACCGGTGCCAACGGATCCTGGGTCAGCACCGTGTAGATCGTCGAGCGCCGTTGAGCAGCCGACCACGCCCTGCGCAGGTTGTCGACCCATTCGGTCAGGGACTCGACCGGTTCCGGAGCCACCTCTCTCGCCACGTTCCCGGCGGCATCGGCGGCACGCTCGGACGGTCGATCGAAGCCGCTTCCCACGGTCACGATCAAGGTCGTGGTGCGCTTCATCCCGGGTACGGTAGAAGCAGACTTCCAGAAGGCGACATGACCACGACCATCTACGAAACCGAGGACCTCGCAGCGATCCGCTCCCAGACGCGACGCTTCGTCGACGAACGGGTCGTCGGGCGCGGAGATGCATGGGAAGCTGCAGGCGAGGTACCTCGGCACCTGATTGCGGAGATGGGCAAGATCGGATTCTTCGGTCTCCGCGTTCCAGAGGAGTACGGCGGCATCGGGATGGGCGAGCTCGCGTCGGTCGTGTTGGCCGAGGAGCTCGGCCGCGGAACATATGGAGGCTTCACCGCCACGGCGATCGTGCACACCGATCTCGCCATGCCGTACCTGTTGAACTATGGCAGTCACGAGCAGAAGCAGCGCTGGTTGCCGGACATGCTCACGGGCGAGATCTTCACTGCGATCGGCGTGACCGAGCCCGATCACGGCTCCGACGTAGCGGGCATGCGTGCCACCGCCAGCAGGGATGGTGACGGCTACCGCCTCAACGGGTCGAAGCTCTACATCACCAACGGCGGGATCGCCAACCTGCTGTTCATCGCCGTCAAGACCAACACCGACGTCAAGCCGTCGCGCGGCATCACCATCTTCGCGGTCCCGAGCGACACCGAGGGGTTCTCCGCCAGCCGCAAGCTCGACAAGATGGGATGGCGGTGCTCGAACACCGCTGAACTCAGCTTCGACGATGCCTGGGTGCCGGCCGAGAACGTCATCGGTGACCTCGACAAGGGCTTCTATTCGATCATGAACAACTTCCAGAACGAACGTCTCGTACTCGGAGCGATGGCACTCGGGGAGGCTCAGAAGGCGATCGAGCTCACCGTCGACTGGGTCAAGAACCGCAAGGCGTTCGGTGCAACACTCTGGGACAAGCAGGCGATACGCCAACGTCTGGCGATGCTCTCGGCCGAAGTCGAGGCTGCCCGCCAGCTCGTCTACCACTCAGGCTGGCTGATGGAGCAGGGTCAGGATGCCGTGAAGGAGATCTCGATGGTCAAGGCCGTCGTGGGAGAGCTGGTCAACCGGGTGATGTACGACTGCGTTCAGTTCCACGGTGGTATGGGCTATCTCACGGAGAGCGCAATCGAGCGGATGTACCGAGACGCCAGGATCCACTCGATCGGCGGCGGCGCCACCGAGGTCATGCTCGAGGAGATCGCCAAGCGGATGTGAGTTGGGCTCGCCTGGCGGCTCCCGGCTTTCAGCTGTCAGCCTTCAGCTGTAGGCGCGCCATCCGCCGCGCGGAGGGAGGCTTCGAACTGCTCCTTCTCTTCCAGCTTGTGATAACTCAGCTCGATCGCCATCCAGATGCCCTTCGACCAAGGGTAGAAGACGATCGGGACCACGAGCATCACGCCGATCGTCACAGCGGAGAGCACATTCCACGGCGGGTCCGGCCACTTCAGGGCGATGCCCCCGACCAGGGTCACGAGGAACACGAAGAGCGCGACGGCCATGTTGATGATGAGCGCACCCACCCAGTACCCGGGCTCACGCTCGAACTTGAAACCACACGTCGGACAGAACTCTTTCAGTGCAGCCCAGTTGGCGAAGATCCGCTTCGATCCACACCGGGGACAATGTCGAGAGATCGAGCGCCCGAGCATCCTGAACAGCGAAGCCGATGGATCTCTCATCGAGTGAGAGTGTAGGTAGCCGCAGCTCCTCCACTGCTCAGGCCGATGTTCGCTCGAACGCACCGTGGCGGTAGCGTCACGCCCGTGGCCGACCGAATCCAGCAGCTTCGAACCGACTACGAGAGCGCACCATTGGCCTTCGCGGACACGGCTCCCGATCCGGTCGAGCAGTTCGATCGTTGGTTCTCCGATGCGATCGCTGCCGAGGTGGACGAACCGAACGCCATGGTTCTCTCGACCGTCTCCGCCGAAGGTGCGCCGAGCTCTCGGGCCGTCCTCCTCAAATCGTTCGACAAAGACGGCTTCGTGTTCTACACCAATCGCTCGTCCCGCAAGGGGATCGAGATTGCGGCAAACCCGAAGGTGTCACTGCTCTTTCTCTGGCTGCCGCTTCACCGCCAGGTCCGCATCGAGGGTGCGGCGCAGCCGATGGATGATTCGGAGTCCGACGACTACTTCTCGAGTCGCCCGGTCGATGCCCAGTTCTCGGCTGCGGCATCGCCGCAGAGCTCGGTGATCGAGTCGCGCAAGTGGCTCGAGGATAGCGTCGCCTCACTGCGCGCCTCGTCGGCTCACCCACCACCCAGACCGCCCGCCTGGGGCGGGCTCAGGGTCGACCCGTCGGCATTCGAGTTCTGGCAGGGGAGGCCGAGCCGGTTGCACGACCGTATCCGATACGAGACATCACGTCAGGGTTGGGTGAGAGTGCGGCTCGCCCCCTGAGTCGTACACTCGGCCGAGTGCGTTTCACTGTCCTTGGCTCCAGCGGCACGTATCCAACGCCGACGAATCCTGCGTCGTCGTATCTCGTACGGACCGAACATTCGGCCATCTGGTGTGATGCCGGACCGGGAGCCTTTCAGGCCCTCGCCGCCGTGATCGATCCGGCCGTTCTCGACGCAGTCCTCGTCTCCCACCGTCATCCCGATCACTGCGTGGATGTCTTCGCTGCGTTCCATGCGCTGGCATACCGCCCCGATCCCGTCCACGGCATCCCGTTCTTCGCCCACCCGTCCGTCATCGACCATCTGACAGGGTTTCTCGACGCCGGCCGTGACCACCTGATCCACACCGTGTTCGATTTCCGTCCCGTCGAGGCCGGCGTGGACATCTCGGTTGGGGACGTGGCGATACGTCCAGTGAGGATGGACCACTCGGTGCCGACATTCGGATTCGGTTTCGAGTGGCAGGGTCGCCGTCTCTTCTACACGGCCGACACGGGTCCGAACGGCTCGTGGATCGACGACGTGGGGCAACCAGACCTGCTCGTGAGCGAGGCGAGTTTCCAAGGTGATTCCGGCGGGAACGGCTACACCCAGCACCTCACTGCGGCGCAGGCCGGCGAAATCGCATCTCGTGTCGGAGCGACCAGACTGTTGCTCACGCACATCCCTCCGCACCTCGACCCACGCAGGTCGGTTCGAGAGGCCGAAACCGGATTCGGGAGAACCGTCATGGCGGCGGTCCCCGGAGCAACCCACGAGGTCTGAACAATGGCTAGAACGAGAGAACCCGATGAGCTCCGCCCGGTGCGGCTCCACCTCGGCTTCACGGAGGCGACACCCGGCTCGGTGCTCATCGAGATGGGCAAGACGCGGGTCCTGTGCACAGCGATCATCGAGTCGGAGGTTCCCCGCTGGATGAAGGGCTCGGGAAAGGGATGGGTCACCGCCGAGTACGGGATGCTGCCCGGCTCGAGCAACAGCCGAATCCGCCGCGATTCGTACACCAAGGGCCGCCAGCAAGAGATCTCCCGCCTGATCGGCCGGGCACTGCGCGCCGTCGTGGACATGAAGGCGATGGGCGAGGCGATGGTCCGGGTCGACTGTGATGTGATCGAGGCAGACGGCGGGACCCGAACCGCTGCGGTGACCGGCGCATGGATCGCGCTGCACCAGGCATTCGAGTGGGCCGTCGGGCAGGGCTCGCTCGGTCGCAACCCGATCATCGATCAGGTTGCGGCGGTCTCTGTTGGGCTCGTCGATGGCAAGACGCTGCTCGATCTCGAATACGTCGATGACGTCGCCGCCGAGGTCGACATGAACGTTGTCATGTCCGGACGCGGCCTGCTCGTCGAAGTGCAAGGCACCGCCGAAGGCGCTCCCTTCAGCCGGGAGGAACTCGACGGGATGCTCGATCTGGCGGCGGGCGGCATCACAGAACTCGTCTCCGCCCAGAAGGCGGCCACCGAACAGTGATCGACCGGCTCGTGGTGGCGTCGAAGAACCCCGACAAGATCGCCGAGGTCGAGCAGGTGCTCGCCGGACTTGGCCTCGTCCGTGAGATCGTCCGCGGGCTCGAGTGGCCGGACGTCGCCGAAACGGAGCTCACACTCGTTGGCAACGCGCTGCTGAAGGCACGTGCTGTTCAGAGCGCAACCGGCCTGACAGCCGTCGCAGACGACACCGGGCTCGAGGTCGACGCGCTCGGTGGAGAGCCCGGCGTCCACACTGCTCGATACGCCGGGCCCGATGCGACCTACTCCGACAACGTGACCAAGCTCCTCGAGGAGATGGAGGGCGTCAAGCGACGAAGCGCCCGTTTCAAGACCGCGGTAGCCCTGGTCGATGAACACGGCAAGGAGCTGACCGTCGAGGGTGTCGTCGAAGGTGAGATCACCACGGAACGGCGCGGCGAAGGCGGTTTCGGATACGACCCGATCTTCAGTGTGGGCGGCCGCACGTTCGCCGAGATGGGCCCGGATGAGAAGCACCGCATCTCGCATCGTGCCCTTGCGCTTCGGGCGCTCGCCGCTGCCCTGGCCACCGACCCCGGGCGTCGTTGATCCCTGTCACAATGGCCTCGTCACGCGGGTGTGGCGGAATTGGAAGACGCGTCAGGTTTAGGTCCTGGTGGGCGAAAGCTCTTGGGGGTTCGAGTCCCTCCACCCGCACGAGAAAGCCCTCCGTCGAAAAACGGAGGGCTTTCTGATGGGTAGGCCGCCCGGGACTCGAACCCGGAACCTATTGATTAAGAGTCAAGTGCTCTAGCCAGTTGAGCTAGCGGCCCAGAAGGAATGCTACTCAGTTGTCGAGGTGGGATCAAAGA
>JAHEDH010000134.1 GCA_024641285.1 bacterium
GTGGACGTCGGTCTCTCGATCTGGAATCCGATCCAGCGGCGTTCCGATCAACGTTGGGTAGATCAGGCCAAGGCCGGGCTCGACCGGTCGGGTGCCCGGGTTGTCGCCATCACCGGCTCGAACGGCAAGACGACCACCAAGGGGTATCTGGCGCATCTGCTGGCGGGTCAGACCACCGTCACGGCCAGCCCAGCCTCGTTCAACAATCGGATGGGCCTCGCCAGGTCGGTCAACGAGCATCTCGGGACCGGCACCGACGTGTTCATCGCGGAGATGGGAACCTACGGGCCGGGTGAGATCCGCGAGCTGTGCTCGTGGATCCCTCCCGAGGTGGCCGTCTGGACCGCGCTCGGGCCGGTCCATGTGGAGCGGATGAAGAGCCTCGAAGGCATCGCAACGGCGAAGCGGGAGATCTTCGAGCGTGCCGAGGTGGGCGTGATCCTGGTCGACGACCCGCGACTGGCCCGGATCGCCGTCGAAGAGGCGCAGCACCGGCGCATGATCACGGTGTCGGCGACCGGGGGACCGGCCGATGTGATCGGTGACGCCGAGTCCGGCCGGATCACGGTTGGCGGTCGGCTCATCGGCAGGGTCGATCCGAATGTGATCCAGGTCGGGAACGCCGCATGCGCGGTTGGGGCGATGGTCGCCCTTGGCTTCGACGTCGAAGGGATCGCCGAGCGGTTGGCGTCGCTTCCGACTCCGCCGCATCGCCAGGTCGCAGCGCGGTCGGATCGCGGCTTCCTGGTGATCGACGACACCTTCAACTCGAATCCCGCCGGCGCCTCCCGGGCGCTCGACCTCCTGGCGGCGGCGGGCGAGGGACGACGCGTGGTGGTGACGCCCGGCATGGTCGAGATGGGTCGACTGCAACCCGAGGCCAACGCCGAGTTCGCCCGCAAGGCAGCCACGGTCGCCAGCGATGTCGTCATCGTGGGACGGACCAACCGGACTGCGCTCGAATCCGGTGTCAGGGAGTCGGGTGGGGCGTCGGTACACTTCTTCGCGACGCGTGACGAAGCCGTCGCCTGGGTCCGTGACCAGCTCGGGCCTGGTGACGCCGTCCTGTACGAGAACGATCTCCCAGACCACTATCCCTGAGGTTCCCTGCCATGGCCACTCCCGCGATCCTCTTCGGCGGACCTTCGCCCGAACACGACATCTCGATATCGACCGGGTTGCAGGCGGCACACACCCTGAAAGGCGTGCAGGCCGTCTACTGGGCGAAGAACGGTGGGTTTCATCTGGTGGATGCCGATTCGGAGGTGACCGACTTCGCCGACGGCGTGCCTCGAAAGGCCCGGGAGCTCGCGTTCGATGCGCGCCCGGGACAGGGTTGGATCCTCAAGAAGAAGCCGCTCGACATCTCCGTCGTGGTCAACTGCTGTCACGGCGGTCCTGGTGAGGACGGCACCATCCAGGGTGCGATGGATCTGGTCGGCTACCGCTACACCGGCCCGGGTCAGACAGGTTCGGCGCTTGGCATGGACAAGCTCGCCTTTGGCGCCTCCGTCGTCAACGCCGGCCTTCCCAGTCTGCCGAGGTTGCTGCTGCAGCCGGGCGTCGCTCCCGGGTTCGATGGCCCGTACATCGTCAAGCCGCGGTTCGGCGGCAGCTCGATCGGCATCGAGGTCGCCGACGATCTCGACACCGCCCTCGCTCTCTTGAGGACGTCGCCCCATCTCGGCCAGGGTGCCGTGATCGAGCCGTTTCTCCTGGAGTTTCGGGATCTCAACATCGCCGTGCGGACCTATCCGACGATGTCGCTCTCGAACATCGAGGAGCCGCGCACGAGCGGCGACGGACTGTATTCGTACGAGCAGAAGTATCTCGCCTGGGGAGACACGGGTGCGCCGGCCAACACGGTGCCCGCCGACGTCGACCCCGCCATGGCGGCGCAGATCCACGAGATCGCCCCGAAGGTCGCGGCGCTGGTCGGTGTCCGCTCGGTCGCTCGGATCGACTTCCTCGACGCCGCCGGGACCTTGTTTGTCAACGAGATCAACACGATCCCGGGCAGCCTCTCGGCCAAGCTGTTCGTCGACCCGCCCGTCTCGCGCAGAGAGCTCCTCGACGGCATGGTCGCCGAGGCCCTTGCCTCACCGCCGCGGGCTTTCTCCACCCACGGCGCCGACGGCACCGCCCTGAGAAACGCTTCCACCATCGCCTCCAAACTGGGTTGAAGGGTCCGGCGAGGTTCAGCGGGGGGCGTCGATTCAGGCGCTGGCGGCTTGCCCCTATCAGCTATCTATCAGCCTTGGGATGCGATACGAGTGTCGTGGCGGTTCTCGTGGGTGACCCAACGGTTGGCAGAGCATGCGGTCGTGTCCGGATCGGAGCAGAGGGCGGAGAGCCGATGGCCGAAAGCACCTCGATTGCATAGACGTCCGTCCCCGAGACGAGCGGCTTGCGCTAGAGGTTGACGACCGGGCAGGTGAGGGTGCGGGTGATGCCGGAGATGGCTTGGATCTTGGCCACGACCAGCTTGCCCAGTTGGTCGACGTCGCCGGCGGAGGCCTTGACGATCACGTCATAAGGCCCGGTGACGTCGTCGGCGGCTTCGACTCCAGGGATGGTGCGGACCTCTTCGGCAACGATGGCAGCCTTGCCGACCTCGGTCTGGATCAATACGTACGCCTGGACCACGATGAGACTCCTTCGGACTGACTTGTCTCGGACTCTACCCAAGCGGTGGCCGGCTGGCGGTCAGTATCCGCTTTGTCCGACCTTGATCGAGGTCACATAGCGGTTGTCGTCTTCGGTTTCGAGGTCGAAGAGGATCCGCTGGCCCTGGCGCAGCATGCGGAAGATGGACCCCTGCAGGGATCCGGGTCGGAGATAGACCTCCGACTTGTCTTCATCGAGAACGACGACACCCACACCCGTGACCGGGTCGTAGGTCTTGACGACGCCCTGGACTGCCAACGTTCAGGCCTTCTCGATCTTGTTGGCGCGGATGCACGACGTGCAGACGCGGGCCTTGCGGGTGTTGGACCCGTGCTTGACCCGAACCTGCTGGATGTTCGGCAGCCAGCGGCGGTTGTTTCGCTTGTGGGAGAACGTCACGGTCTTGCCGTAACTGGGCTCCTTGCCACAGACTTCGCAGCGATAAGACATCAGAAAAAGATCTCCTGGGGGAACGGCGGAAATCGTAACACCTCCTGGCACGGGAATGCGAAACGGTCGGGTCTGCGCCTCGGAGTGTGAGGTGCCATCGGTATCATCGACGGACTGACCATGGCTCTCACTTCACACGACATCAAGTCTGCCTTCGTCCGGTTCGACGAGCTGATCACGATCTATCGCAGCGCGCTCAACGGGCTGAACGTGTATCCGGTGCCGGACGGCGACACGGGCTCGAACATGTCGGGCACGATCAAGCGGGTCATGGCCGAGTTGGACGGCACCGAGTCGATGCTCGAGGTGACGAATGCGATCGCCCACGGCTCACTGATGGGGGCGAAGGGCAATTCGGGAATCCTGTTGTCGGTGATCTTGAGCGGTCTGGCCGAGACGTTCTCCGATCATCCGTCGGTCGACGCGGCGCAGTTCAAAGCGGGTCTGGCGAGGGCATCTGACTCCGCCTACCGGGCGGTGGCCACGCCCGTAGAGGGCACGATCCTGTCGGTGATCCGTGAGACGTCGGAGGAGGCTGCTGCCGATGGATACGACGATCTGACCCAACTCATGGGTGCGGTGTTCCGGCGGGCGGTAGATGCGCTGGCCCGCACCCCCGATGCGCTGCCGATCCTCAAGCAGGCGCAGGTGGTCGACGCAGGTGGCGCCGGGCTCGTGCTGTTGTTCGCGGCATTCGCAGAGATCGCCGCGGTCGACGTCGTCGAACTTCCGCACGAGCTGCTGACGGCCGAGGCGCATCTCGATCAGATCGATTCGGCTCCGCCGGTCTCGGAACTGCGCTACGAGGTGATGTACTTCCTGGACTCGTCCGACCAGGCAATGGAGACGTTCCGCGCTCGATGGGCCGAGCTGGGAGATTCCATCGCCATCGTCGGTAGCAAGGGCACCTGGAACTGCCACATCCACACCGACCACATAGGCCCCTCGATCGAGGCGGGCATCGCCGCAGGCACCCCTTCCGACATCCGGGTCACCGATCTCACCGAGTCGCCGGGCGTGCTGGAGACCGAGGAGATCTTCCTCCCCAGGGACGAGTCGGCGGTTGCTCCGATCGGGGTGGTGGCAGTGGTGAACGGCGGCGGCCTGGTCTCGGTGTTCCGGGATCTCGGGGTGCAGGGTGTCGTTCGGGGTGGCCAGAGCATGAACCCGTCGACCGAGGACCTGCTGGCGGCGGTGGAGGCGGTCCCGTCGAAAGAGGTCATCCTGTTGCCGAACAACAAGAACATCGTTCCGGTCGCCGAGCAGATCGACCAGATCTCGCCGAAGACGGTCCGAGTGGTGCCCACCCGGAGCGTACCGCAAGGGATCACGGCGATGCTGGGATACACGACGGGCTCCGACGACATCGAGGAGACGGCCGAGACGATGGCGGCTGCGGCTTCGTCGGTGATGGTCGGGGAGGTGACTTCGGCCGTTCGGGATGCGAGAGTGAACGACCTGGTCATCAAGAAGGGCGATTGGATCGGGCTGGCCGATGGCACGATCGTGGTGAACGGTCCCGATGTCGAGGCGGTGTTGCGCGGATTGGTCGCCGAGCTGATGCCGCCCGCCAACCCGGAGATCGTGACCCTGTACACCGGTGTCGGGGCCTCACTGCCGGCCACGAAGAGCCTCGAGGCGTATCTCTCCGAGCTGCATCCCGAAGTCGAGCTGGTGGTCATCCCGGGGGGCCAGCCGACCTACCCGTATCTCATCTCCGTCGAGTAGTCCGCCCCGGTGCCGTCTCTCGAGTATCTCGACAAGATCCCGATCGAACGCGTGTCGGGGTTGTCCGGGGCCCGGGGCAAGGCGTTGGCCGAGGCGAGGATCCGATCGGTCCGAGACCTGCTCTTCCACTTCCCCCGCCGATACATCGACCGCTCTCGGATCGAGCCGGTTGCCCAGCTGCCGGTCGGCGAGGAGGTGACGGTGATCGCCGAGGTGCTGTCGGTGTCGACCCGGAGACCCCGCGCCCGGCTCACGATGACCGAAGCCCGGCTGACCGACGGCACCGGGACGATCAAGGCGGTCTGGTTCAATCAGTCGTTCCGGGCGCGCCAATTGACGGTTGGAGCCGAGGTGGCACTGTCGGGCAAGGTGGAGCGCTTCCGAGGCACCACCCAGATGAAGTCGCCCGACGTCGACGTGCTTTCGTCGTCCTCGACCGAGGGCTTGAAGACCGGCAGGGTGGTCCCGATCCACCCGAACGCAGCCAAGGTGGGCTCGGGTTGGATTCGGCGCGGTATCTGGAACGCCCTGAAGCGGGCACGCCCGATCGAGGATCCGGTCCCCGCCGAGATCGTCTCCCGCCGCAAGCTGGCATCCCGCAACGACGCCTTCAATTCGATCCACTTCCCCGATTCGATGAAGGACGTGGCGATCGCCCGTCGCAGGCTGATCTTCGACGAGTTCTTCCGGCTCGAGACAGCATTGGCGCTCAACAAGCGCCTTCGTGAGGAGAACCAGGTCGGGATCGTCCACGCCGGACCCCGGGAGCTGTCGGAACGGTTCGTATCCGGGTTGCCGTACACGTTGACCGAGGCGCAGCGGAGGGCGATCGAAGAGGTCGTCGGCGACATGGCGACGTCGTATCCGATGCAGCGGCTGATCCAAGGCGAGGTCGGGTCTGGCAAGACGGTGGTGGCCGTCGCCGCCCTGCTGGTCGCGGTCGAGGGCGGCTATCAGACGGCGGTGATGGCACCGACCGAGGTCCTCGCCGTCCAGCACTTCCTCGGGATCAGCGATCTGTTCGACCAGGCGAACATGACTCCGCCCGACACCGGTCCCGACGCCTCGCTCGGGATGGACTCGCTGTTCGGCGAGGCGCCCCTCGAGCCGACGGTGCGGATGGCGCTGCTGACGGGCAGCCAGGCGATGACGAACTTCGATTCGGGGGCCGGCCGTCCCGAGATCCTCGAGATGCTGGCGCAGGGGGAGATCGACATCATCGTGGGCACTCATGCGCTCATCCAGGAGACGGTCGAGTTCGCGTCGCTGGGGATGGCCGTCATCGACGAACAGCATCGGTTCGGGGCCGAACAGCGGAACGTGCTGCGTCAGAAGGGCGACGCCGAGACCACCCCGGATCTGCTGATCATGACCGCCACACCGATCCCCAGGACGCTGTCCATGACGCTGTACGGCGACCTCGAGGAGACCATCATCGACGAGTTGCCGCCGGGTCGAAGCCCGATCCAGACGAGGGCAGTGGGACGCGATCAGGAGGACCGGGTCTGGGAGTTGGTCACCGAGGCGGTGTCGAGGGGCCGGCAGGCGTTTGTGGTGTGCCCGCTGGTGGAGGACTCCGAGAAGATCGAGGCCGCCAGCGCCGAGTCCGAGTTCCGGCGGCTCAGCGGGTTGCTACCGGAACTGGCATTCGGGCTGATCCACGGTCAGATGCCGCCGCGTGACAAGGACGCGGTGATGCACGCATTCCGGCGGGGGGAGCTGGACGTGCTGGTCGCCACCACCGTCATCGAGGTGGGCATCGACATTCCGAACGCAACGGTGATGGTGATCGAGGACGCCGACCGTTTCGGGTTGAGCCAGCTCCACCAGCTCCGAGGTCGGGTCGGTCGCGGTGTGCATCCCGGGGTGTGCATCCTGCTTGCCGACCCCACCACGCCCGACGGCGAACGGCGGATCGAGGCGATGGTGCGCACCAACGACGGGTTCGAACTGGCCCAGGAGGACCTGGAGATACGCGGTCAGGGGACCGTGTTCGCCGCCAGCCAGTCCGGCCGGAGCGATCTTCGCCTGGCGAACATCGTGTCGGACCGGGATAGCCTGATCGCCGCCAGGGACGACGCGTTTGCGTTGGTGGATACCGATCCCGGGCTCGGGAGCCATCCAGATCTCCTGGCGGAGATCGTCATGTTCTTCGGCGACGACGAGGAAGGGAAGACCGAATGGCTCTTCATCTCATGATCCGATGCGGGTGATCGCCGGGCAGTACCGCGGGCGGCGGCTCGTGGGGCCGGACACCGACGAGACCCGGCCGATCATGGATCGTGCCAAAGAGTCGATCTTCAACTCGATCGCCTTCGAGATCCCCGACGCCAGGGTGGCCGACCTGTTCGCCGGTGCGGGTGGTTTCGGCATCGAGGCGATGTCCCGCGGTGCGGCGTCGGTAGTGTTCGTCGAGTCGGGGCGCAAGGCCCTCGACTCGCTCCGCTCCAATCTCGACGCGCTCGGCATCGAGGCAGTCGTGCGGCGGGCCGACGTCCGTACATGGGACGCCGCAGCCGACGGGCCGTTCGACGTGGTCTTCTGTGACCCGCCGTGGCCGATGGGTGCCGACGCCGTCTGCGAGGTGATCGAGCGGATCGCTCCGGAGTTGTCCGATGAGGCGCTGGTCGTGGTCACGAGGCGGTCCAGCGATCCGACTCCTGAGCCGGAAGGTTTCGGGATTGACGACGAACGACGCCTCGGAGGCACCAGAATCATCAGGTATCGAAAGGAGAAGTCGTGACGACCGCCATGTGCCCGGGGAGCTTCGATCCTCCGACGAACGGTCACATCGACATCATCGAGCGCTGTGCCGCCGTCTACGACCGGGTCGTGGTCGCCGTCGTGTCCAATCCGTCGAAGAACTCGATGTTCTCGCTGGCCGAAAGGATCGAGCTGCTCGGCGCGTCGCTCGATGGTCTCGACAACATCGACCTGGTGTCCTTCGACGGCCTGCTCGTCGACTTCGCCGCCGAACAGCAGGTGGATGTGGTCGTCAAGGGGCTCAGGGCGGGATCGGACTTCGACTACGAGCTGCAGATGTCACAGATGAACTCACACCTGCGTGGCATCGAGACGGTCTTCATGCCGACCAGCCCCGACTGGAGTTTCGTTTCATCGTCTCTCGTCCGTGAAGTGGCCCGTCTGGGCGGTAGCGTGGGAGACCTGGTGCCCCCGCCGGTCGCGGCGGCCCTCGAGGAGAAGTTGGCATGAGCGATCACGAATACGAACAACACGATCCACCACCCCCGCCGGTCGCCACACCGCAGGCGAGGACGAACGTCGGAGAGCTGCAGGATTCCATCGACGAGATGCTGGCGCATCTGGCCGAGGCCAAGTCGATGCCGCTGTCGAACAACGTCCTGGTCGATCGCGACGGCTTCGCTGCGATGTTGGAGCGACTCCGGGCGGAGCTCCCCGACGAGCTGCGGGCCGCCAGGTGGATGGTGCGTGAACGCGAGGCGTTCATCGCCCGCACCAACGAACGCGCCCACGAGATCCTCGAACGCGCCAAGGCCGAGTCGAAGCGCCTGGTGTCGGAGTCCTACATCCTCGCCGAGGCCGTCGAGGAGGCCAACATCCTCGTCCGCCGGGCGGAGGGCGAGGCCCGCAAGCTCCGCCTGGAAGCCGAAGACGAGATCGAACACCAACTCGAAGAGATCGAGTCGCTGATGGCCGAGCTCCTCACACGCACCCACGCCGCCCGAGAAGAACTCCACCGCTCCCGCCCCGCCCCACCCGACGTCCCGCTGTGACATCTGTGGGGGGCGACCCCCACACCCCCGAGACATCTCGGCGTCGCGCCCACCTGCCGTCATCTCGCTCGGGGTTGCGTTCGCATGCGCCCTCTGGCGGGGTGGTGTGGCTGGCGTTGATCACGTCACTCCTTCTGTCGGCCTGTTCGGTCGGCGAAGAGCATGGTGTGGCCGTGACCGTCGACTGGGACGCTGCCTGTGTGGAGCTGTGGGACGGCGATGAGCTGCTCGCGAGCTCGAGCTTCGTTCGTGCTCATGCGGGCGGGTGGGATGAACCGCGCCAAGGCAACTACTTCTGCGAGCTGGCTCTACCGCAGCCACCGACGATCACGCTCCCGCTGCTCCCTGCCGGCTCTTACCAGGTCTGTGACCAGAACCGATCCGACTGCCGTCAGGTGATGGTGCCGCCTGCGTGAAACGTGAAACGTGAAACGGCGAGCGAAGGGAGCAAAAAGAAAAGCCGCCGGCGAACCGGCGGCTTTTCGTTCTAGAGCGCTGAAAGGTTCAGAGCGGGCGTACGTTCTTTGCTTCGTCGCCCTTACGGCCGGGGCCGACCTCGAACTCGACCTGC
>JAHEDH010000135.1 GCA_024641285.1 bacterium
TCGGGTTGGGTGCTCGCGGTGGGTGCCGGCCCCTTTACCTCCCGTCCTCGTCCCTCGGACGGCAGGGACCTTTCCCCACTGCGTGGGGAACATCAGGGTTTGGTGTCTCTCACGAAGTGGGGGAAGGGGCCCACGAAGTGGGTAGGGGGTGTCGTGTGTGGAGAGTTCTCTCCGGGTTGGGTGCTCGCGGTGGGTGCCGGCCCCTTACCTCCCGTCCTCGTCCCTCGGACGGCAGGGACCTTTCCCCACTGCGTGGGGGACAGCACGGTGCTCAGTTCAAGGTGGATTGGCGAATCCTCTGGAACTCCTGTTCGAGCATCGAATAGAGGGTGTGGTCGAGCCACTTGCCGTTGACCTTCAGTTCTTCGCGGAGGATGCCCTCGCGGGTGAACCCGAGTTTCTGGGCGACACGGTCCGAGGCGTCGTTGCCGACCGCGATGCGCAGTGTGATCTTGTGCATGCCGAGCGTCGAGAAACCGAGGTCGAGCATGGCAGCCGCCGTTTCGGTGGCGATCCCCTGCGAGGTCGCATCCGATCGAACCCAATAGCCGATCTCACCCACCTTGCCGAGTCGTGAGACATGCCACACCGACATGTTTCCCAGATGGCGCCCTGGCTCGTTCGGGGAACGGATGGCGAAGTCGTAGGCGCGCCCCTCCTTCCATGACTGGCTCGAGTCCCGGACGTAGGCGATGGCATCGTCCTTGGTGTAGTTGTCATGGGCCCACGGGAGCCACTCGGCGAGATCGGGAAGGGACGCCTCCACGGCTTCGAGGATGGCATCGGCGTCCTTGCGCGCGAATCGGCGGAGCAGAAAGCGTTCCGTGTAGATCCGATCCGGCGGCCTCATACGGCCGCCAGACTAGGTCGGGCCGGCGCCCTCCCGCCGTTGACATTTGGCTCCTGGCCCCGTGGCTTTGGGCCTTTGGTCCTCGGCACTTCGCTCCACGAGTCGGCTCATCCTGGTTGAAGCGTGGCGCATTGCTCTGCGACTTCGAATGGTCATCTCGACCAGTAGCAACCGGCGGATGAGGCCAGAAGCCGGTACCGAGGAGGAAACGGCGTTCAGTCGGCTGGCCGAAAAGGGCTCACAGCCTCGTACCATCGCGTGACATGTGGGATCGCTTCAACTACGTCACGGAGCCGCCACCGGCCGGTGCCGAGGCAAAGGCGGCGGTGCTGGCTCCGCTGTTCGAGGACGCTCAGGGGCGAATCCGGCTGTTGCTGACGAAGCGACCGATGACGATGCCGACACACGCCGGTCACCTGGCCTTCCCCGGGGGGAGGCCGAGTCCGGCCGACGATGGGCCAGTGGCCACCGCCTTGAGGGAGACCCACGAGGAGGTCGGTATCAAGCCGGAGGACGTCGAGGTCCTGGGATTCCTCCCTCCTGTCGACACTGTTTCGTTCTCGCTGATGGTCGTGCCCGTCGTCGGGCGGTTGCAGCCGGAACCCCTGATCACACCGGATCCGTGGGAGGTCGATCGCATCTATACACCGCTGGTCTCCCACCTCGCCGATCCGACGGCTTGGCGCCACGAGATCTGGCAGGGGCGGACCGTGTGGTTCTTCGACATCGAAGGGGACGTCCTTTGGGGAGCCACTGCGTGGATGACTCGCCGACTGCTCGGAATGGAGATCGGGTGACCGGGAGCGTAGGCATCAAGGTCGTGGCGAGGCCGAGGTCGCTGTTCACGTTTGCGTTCGACTGTCTCGATACCGATGAGCAGGTCGTCGCCTCCTTCCAGCACAGAGCGTTTCGCTCGAGCGGATCCGTTGTGGTAGGCGACGATGAGTTCGTCATCTCCCGCAGCGGAACCGGTCTCGTCGTCCACGAGGATGGCTCGGAGAAGGTGGCGGTCACGATCGCCGCTGAGGGACGCGGTCAGATGTCGGTGCGATGGGAGGGCCGCTCGCTCACAGTCGTCAGGGCCGGCATCGGGTTTCGCATGGTGTTGGTGTCGAAAGAAGGGCCGATCGGAAGACTGGGGCTGCGCGATCTCTTCGGGCGAACGATGATCCTCGATTGTGAGGAGAGTTTGCCACCGCTGGTGATCGGAGCGCTCTTCTGGCTTGCGGTTGCCCGACGTCGCCAACTGTTGATGGTCGGCGGACCCTGATCGGTCGACAGCGAGGGGCAGCCGAGAACGGCTGCCCCTCGCTGGGGTCGCTCAGTTGTGAGAGGTATCGCTCTCCGGTGTCAGCCGACGAGCTTCTTTGCCTGGGCGATCCATTCCTTGGCCACGTCGGATGATGGGATCTGATCGAACCCGATCGTTCCGAGGTAGGCGAAGCGCTTCTCGAGTTCGGGAATCGTGATCGAGGCGAGTGCTTCGATCGTGCCGATCTTCGCTGCCTGGAGCAGAGTCTGGTACTCGTGTCCGACGCCTTTGATGCGGGTGAGATCGGCCTTCTGCTGCCATTCCTTCAGCTGCGAGGCAGGGATGCCGGTCTGCTCGGCGAGCGTCTCGGTGTCCCGCAGGGTATCCGTTCGCTCGAGGAGCCCGCTGATCGTCGTGACGCCCGCCTTCGCCAGCTTCTTGGCGGTTGCAGGGCCGATGCCGTTGATCTCGGTCACGTCGATCCGGGGCTCGGTGAAGCCCTTGGCGACCGCCCGAGCGGTCTCGGCGGTTCTGGTGGCGGTCGACTGCGCCCTCGCCCTCACGTTCTCTGCCGTCTTCCCGGCGCGCTCTTCAGTGCGGTGGGTGAGGTCGACCACCTTGTCGACGTTCTCGCTGCCGGCGCTGATCAGGGAGTCGACGAGCTTCTCGCCTTCGTCGACCCATTGCTCGAACCTGGTGTGGAGGTCGGCGCCCAGCTTGTCGCCGGACTTCACGAGTTCTGCCCGGACTTCGCGAGCCTTTTCCATCATGGACTTGGCGGCCGAAACCGGGAGCCCGACCGCGACGTGGGCGGTCTTCTGGAGGAGATTGGTAGCCATGTGCTTACCTCTTTCGCCTTCTTCGCTGTTGCTGTTCAGGGAGTTTCTACCCGCGCGAACACCCCTCGAAACAGCGTGTCACCGCCCGGCCCCGGCCAACAGGGTCGGGAGTCATCATCCGTGCTGAGGGAACCCCAGGTCCACGCCGCGGTGGATCGGGTCGGGCCATCTGGTGATGACCACCTTCTGACGTGTGTAGAAGTGGATCCCGTCTGGACCGTAGATCGCGTGGCTTCCGAAGATCGATTCCTTCCATCCACCGAAGCTGTAGAAGCTGAGCGGAACCGGGATCGGCACGTTGATCCCGACCATGCCCACGGCGATCTCGTTCTGGAATTTGCGGGCCGCACCCCCGTCGTTGGTGAAGACGGCGGTCCCGTTGCCGTACGGGTTGTCGTTGATCAACTCGATGGCCTCCGTGTAGGAGTCGACTCGGACGACGGACAGCACCGGGCCGAAGATCTCATCTGTGTAGATCGACATGTCGGGGGTGACCGAGTCGAACAACGTCGGGCCGATGAAGAACCCCTCCTCGTGCCCGTCGACCGTCAACGTCCGGCCGTCGGCGACGAGTGCTGCCCCCGATGCGACGCCGGCATCGATGTACCCCCTCACGCGGTCGCGGTGTGCGGCGGTCACGAGCGGGCCCATCTGGCTGCCGTCATCGGAGCCAGGTCCGACCCGGAGCTCTCCGATGCGCTGATCGACCGCCTCGATCAGCTTGTCGCCGGCATCGCCGACGGCCACGACGACCGAGATCGCCATGCAACGCTCGCCGGCCGAGCCGTACCCAGCCGAGACCGCGGCGTCGGCTGCCAGGTCCATGTCTGCGTCGGGAAGGACGACCATGTGGTTCTTCGCTCCGCCCAGCGCCTGAACCCGCTTGCCGTTGGCGGTCCCGGTCGCATAGATGTGCCGGGCGATCGGCGTGGAGCCGACGAAGCTCAAAGCCGAGACGTCGGGATGTGCCAACAGGCGCTCGACCGCCACCCGGTCGCCCTGAATGACGTTGAACACTCCCGGCGGCAGGCCGGCGTCGGCGAACAACTCCGCGAGCAGCATCGAGGGCGATGGGTCCTTCTCCGACGGCTTGAGCACGAAGGTGTTGCCGCAGGCGATGGCCATGGGGAACATCCACATCGGCACCATCGCCGGGAAGTTGAACGGGGTGATGCCCGCGACCACGCCGAGTGGCTGCCTGATGGTGAGGGTGTCGACGCCCGTGGAGACCTGTTCTGAGAAGTCGCCTTTGAGCAGGTGGGGGATGCCACAGGCGAACTCGACGACCTCGAGGCCACGTTGGACCTCGCCGAGTGAGTCATCGATGGTCTTGCCGTGCTCGGCGGTCAAGGCCTTCGCGATGTCGTACCTGTGGCTGTCGACCAGTTCGCGGTATCGGAACATGATTCGTTGCCGGGCGGTGACCGGTGTGTCACGCCAGGCAGGAAAGGCGGCCAACGACGAGGCGACGGCCCGATCCACGTCGGCATCCGATGCCATGAGGGCCTCTCCCGACTGAGCTCCGACGGCGGGGTCGAAGACTGGAGACGTCCGAGCGGAGGGGTCGTCGTAGGTCGTGTTGTCGATCCAATGGGGTATGCGGTTCATGAACGCTCCTGGTGTCCGCTCGCTGAGAGCATCGTATCTCGCTTCTCCCGTGGCAGCCGAGTTGCAGGCGAGTGCCGGGCATCTCTGTCGCGCCGGTCGATGGCTACATTGTCGACCGTGTCCGAGCAGGCTCCGATCAACGATGCCGGGATCCCCGACATGACCGTGTTCTGGCGCCCGGGATGCGGCTTCTGTGCGATGCTCGAGCGGGGACTCTCGTCGGCGGGAGTTTCCTACGAGCGACGCAACATCTGGGAGGACTCCGATGCCGCCGAGTTCGTCCGGCTGGTCAACAACGGCAACGAGACCGTGCCGACGGTTGTCATCGGAACCGACGTGTACACGAACCCGTCGACGTCGTTCGTTCTCGAGCAGCTGGGGATCGAACCGCCCGATGGTCCGTTCGCCCGCCTGTTCAAGCGGTAGAGATCCGCGTCAGGAGCGGCCGGCTCTGAGCAAGCCGATGACGATCCCGTCCGTCAGGGCGTCCCATGAGGCCTCGAGCACGTTCTCGTGCACGCCGATGGTGCCCCACGAGCCCTCGTGATCCGACGTCTCGATCAGGACGCGCACGTGCGCTCCAGTGCCGTCAGACGAGTCCAGCACGCGCACCCGATAGTCGGACAACCTCAGGTCGTCGACCTCGGGATACCGGCCGTGCAGGGCGGCCCGGAGCGCCTGGTCGAGGGCATGGACGGGACCGACCCCTTCACCGTGGGTGATCACCCGTTCGCCGGCGACGCAGAGCTTGACGGTCGCCTCGGCGATGACCTCCTCGTCGGCGCGCCGCTCGATGAAGGTCCGGAACGATTCGAGCTCGAAATAGTTCTGCTTCCATCCGGTTGCGGCCCGCACCAACAGCTCGAACGATCCGTCGGCGGCCTCGAAGTGGAAGCCCCGGTGTTCCAGTTCCTTGACGCGGTCGAGTACCTCTCTGGCGAGGTCGTCGTCCATCTCCAGGCCCAACTCTGCGGCCTTCGAATGGATCGAGGCGCGTCCTGCCTGTTCGGAGACCAGCATCCGGGTGTGGTTGCCGACCAGCCCCGGATCGGTGTGCTCGTAGGCGTCGGGGCGTCTGGCCAGGGCCGAGGTGTGGAGCCCGGCCTTGTGCGTGAATGCCGATCCGCCCACGTACGGTCGATGCGGGTCGAGGTTGATGTTGACGACTTCGGCGATGTGGTGGCTGATCGGTGACAGCATCTCGAGTTGGTCCGGCGAGAGCACGGGGCGGTCCATCTTGAGGACGAGGTCGGGGAGGATCGAGCAGAGGTCGGCGTTGCCCGTCCGTTCGCCGTACCCGTTGATGCACCCTTGCACCTGCCGGACTCCGGCCTCGACCGACGCCAGCGACGAAGCTACGGCGCACCCGGCGTCGTTGTGGAAGTGAACGCCGACCGTCGAATCGTCCACTTCCTGGCGCACCGCCTCGATCACGCTCGTGATCACACTGGGAAGCGTTCCCCCGTTCGTATCGCAGAGCACGAAGCGCTCGGCACCGGCATCCTGCGCCGCCTTCAGCACTGCGATCGCGAACTCTGGGTTCGAGCGGTAGCCGTCGAAGAAGTGCTCGGCGTCGAAGAACACCCGACGGTCGTGCTGCTTGAGGTACTCGATCGACTCGGCCACCATCCGGACGCCTTCGTCCAGATCGGTTCTGAGTGCTTCGAGCACGTGATAGTCCCACGACTTCCCCACGATGCAGATCACTTCGGTCTCGGCCGCCAGGAGGGCGTCGAGCTGGGGGTCCTCCGACACGGTCACGCGTGGGCGTCGGGTAGAGCCGAATGCGGTCAGGGTGGCGTTCTTGAATGCGATCTCGCTGCGAGCCCGTTTGAAGAACTCGTCGTCCTTCGGGAGCGCACCGGGCCAACCGCCCTCGATGTATCCGACGCCGAGATCATCGAGTAGTGATGCGATCCTGAGCTTGTCGTTGACGGTGAGCGAGATCCCCTCTTGTTGGGACCCGTCTCTCAGCGTCGTGTCGTAGATCTCGAGGTCTGTGTTCATGGTCGTGTCTCCGGGCATTGAAAAACCCCCTGCGTTGGCAGAGGGCGAGGGGCGCACACCGGGAGTGGTGTGTGCCTAGTCGGTAATGATGATGATGGTTGCGGTGCTCATCGGATCACGAGTATGGCGTGCAGGATCCGTTACGTCAACGCAGCTCGCATCGACCGGAACCCGACGGACCTGGAGAACGTGCGTTGATACGTGGAGCCGATCGACTCGGGCATGGTGCTGACCGATGCGAACGGTGAGCCGCGGTCCTGACTGCGACTGGCATCAGGCGAAGGCCGCCACAAGATGATTGGGCGTCGGATACGCTTGAAGTGTGACTCTTCGATCTCGAGGTCGTGGCACGAGGAGGCTATCCGTCGGTCCGGTGCTGATCGCGGTGGTTCTCCTGTCACTCGTCTTTGCGGCCGAGGCGCCTGCCGGAGCGGGAGTGCTGCCCGGGGGGGTGGAGATCGTGTCCATCGATGCCGCCGGGGTCCCCATCGCGGATGCCCGTGGCCAATTCATCGCGGCTGACGGCGATGCAGTGCTGTTCTCGAACGCCGACATCTTCTCGGTCGGCCAGGTGTACGTCCATCGCGCCGGGCAGACTGCTGTGGCCTCGGTGCTTCCCGACGGCTCAACCGTCTCGGCGATTCCGCTGGGCATCTCGCCAGATGGCGGCGAGGTTCTGTTTCTGGTGACCGTCGAGGATCCTGGCGCCGAGAGAGAGGCGCGGGTCTACCGCCGGAACCTGGACGCTCTTCAGACCGTACTCCTCACAACGATCCCCAATCCGGTTGTGGCCGCCCCAGGAACTGCAACGCCACAACTGTTCGTCTTGGCATCGGACGACCTTTCGACGTTGTTCATTCAATACGGGCCGCCGACGGCGTGGACCGTGACCCGCGTCGACCTCGGAACCTGGGTAGAGCAGCAGTCCGAGCTCATCTCCTACAGCCAACCGGGTCCGTACACCCGGATGTACTCCTCCGATGGGGTGTTCTCCGCTTGGAACACGAATTCGGACGAGGAGACGTTCGTATTCGCTGGAGATGTGCTTCGCCATCACTTCGTGACCGGCGCCGACGTCCTTCTCACGGTCGGGTACGACGGCGCACCATCGAATGGACGCAGCATCGCCGAGGCGATCTCGGGTGACGGCAATCGCGTTTTCTTCGTGTCCGAAGCGTCGAATCTCGTGGCGGGCGACATCAATGCTCGGATCGACCTGTTCATGGCTGACGTGGCTGCGGGTACGATCGAGCGGCTCGCCGTCCCGGCCACGGAGCTCGGCTGGAGCCTGGAAGGCTTCGGAAACCCAAAGATCACGGTTGATCACACAGGCATGAGACTGGCGATCACGGCGTCCGACCAGGTCTCTCTCTACGACGTGCCGTCGGCAACCTGGATCCCAATGCTCCCCACCGAGGACGGTCTTTTGCCGAACGGGCCTGTCTCTGCCGACGACTTCAACCGCGACGGATCTGAGCTGCTGTTCACCTCACCGGCGGAGAATCTGGTTGACGTGTCCATCCCGCGATCCGCGGCGTTCCTGGTTGCGGTCGATCAGATTCCCTTCGACGACATCTCGCTGTCGATCTTTTCCGACGAGATCCTGTGGCTGCGGGACCAGGAGATCACTCGCGGCTGTTCGCTCGACGGGAGGCTCTTCTGCCCGGAAGACTTCGTGACTCGGGGTCAGATGGCAGCGTTCTTGAATCGCGCTTTGGAACTCCCGGCTTCCGTTGGTGACACGTTCGGTGATGACGATGAGTCGATCTTCCAGGCGGATATCGAGTCGATCTTCGCGGCTGGGATCACCGTGGGATGCACGCCCGACGCTTCGTCGTTCTGTCCGGCCGATTGGGTGACTCGGGGTCAGATGGCCGCCTTTCTCTATCGAGCCTTGGCGCCGTAGCCGACGAGGCCTGTGAGGTGATGACTCGCGGCCCGGGTACGTCGTAGATACAAGCCCGCGGGGCCGCTACGAGGGCAGCAGGTCCTTCATCTGGCGGCGGATCAGGTGGGTCGATTGCTTGGGAGCAGCGCGGTTGAGAATGTTCATCATCAGCGAGTCGCGTCCGACGAAGATGTGGAGCTTGTCGGCTTCCATGCCGTCGACGATGGTCTTCGCCGCATCCTCGGGGGATGTCGTCGGGAAGCTCGCTGCGGCCTCGGCGTCGATGTTCGGCACGTCGACGCCGGAATTGGCGCTGATCTCGGTGCCGACGGCTCCGGGCATGACGACGGACACGCCCACCTTCGTGTCGAGGAGCTCCGCATACAGGCCCTCGGTCATCAGCTTGACAGCAGCTTTCGTCGCCCCGTAGATGGTCTGTCCGGGGACAGGCAGGAAGCCGCCCATGCTCGAGACGTTCGTCAGGTGGGCGACCGGTCGGGTCAGCAGGTCCGGGAGGAACGCCTTCACCATGTGGACGGTCCCGTAGAGGTTGACACCGATGACCCGGTCGATCGCCTCGAACTCGAGGTCGTTCAACGGGACGAACGGCTGGATGATGCCGGCGACATTGATCACGCCGTCCACCGCCCCCAGGCTGGCGATGACCTGAGCGGGAAGCGCCTGAACGGCCGCCCGGTCGGTGATGTCGGTGACGTAGACCGACA
>JAHEDH010000136.1 GCA_024641285.1 bacterium
GGCGCATCGAGATCGACCCGTTCGAGGAGTCTTTCATCCAACCATCGAGTGTCGACCTGCGCTGCGACAACGCGTTCAGGGTGTTCGAGAATCACAAGTACGCCAAGATCGACCCGATGGCGGTTCAGGACGACTTGACCACCGAGGTGGTCGTGCCCGAGAACGAGGCCTTCATCCTCCACCCCGGGGAGTTCGTGCTGGGTGCAACGCTGGAGCGGGTCCGCCTCGGTAATGACATCGTCGCCAGACTGGAAGGCAAGTCCAGCCTCGGTCGCCTCGGTCTGCTCATCCACTCGACGGCGGGTTTCGTGGACCCGGGGTTCGACGGTTACCTCACGCTCGAACTGTCGAACGTGGCAAACCTCCCGATCGCCATCTACCCGGGGATGCGGATCGGCCAGATCAGCTTCTATCAGATGACCACCGACGCCGACCACCCATATGGGACCAGCGAGGCAGGGTCCAAGTATCAGGGCCAACGCGGACCGACCCCCTCGCGAAGTCACATCGACTTCAACCGGTGAGCAACGCCTCCGTCCTCGAGGCCGTCCGTGCCTCGAAGCGACTCTTTGATCGGGGCGACGTCGACGCAGCCGTGCGCGTCCTGGACGATCATCACGGCGAAACCGCCGCCGACCTCCAACGCGGCTCGGTCGCAGCGCATGCAGTTGCACTCGACGGCCGAGCTGCGAGCGATGCAATGGCAATCCTCACGCCGCATCTCGATGAGCCACGAGCGCTCGACCTCGTGGGTCTGAGCCAATATCACGCGGCGATGACCGGTGGGAGCCATACGCTGTCCGAGGCGGTGAGCGAGTGCATGACGGCCAGTCGCTCCGAGTTCGCCGATCCATGCTGGAAGACAGACAACACGCTCCACATCGGCATGATCCAACAAGCTCAGGGCTCACACGACATCGCCGAGGCGTATCTCCGCGATGCGTACCAGAGCGCGGAAGGGTGCCGTACCGAGCGGGCGTTCGCTGCGTTCCACCTCGGTCTCGATGCCCGAGCGCGCGGTGACGACGAAGCTGCGCTGACGCTGTTCGAGGAGTCACTCGACATTCGACAAGCGATCGACGTGTGGCTTCCCTTCTCGCTGATCGCCGTAGCCCAGGCCCTTCGACCATCTCGACCACATGAGGCGGCGAAGCTGAACGACGAAGCGGTCGAGATCGCCAGGATGCTTCGAGTGCGACGACCTCTGACCCTGGCGCTCCAAGCGCGCGGCACAGCGGGCGCCCTCCGGGCGGACCTCGAGGAAGCACTCGAGCTCGCCATCGCGCTCGGCGATCGGAAACTCGAGGTCTCGTTGCGAAACGCGCTCTGAGAAATCCGAAAAGAAATCACTCCGAATCCCTCAACTCCGCGGCGAATCTGCCGATGAGAGGAAGGACAACACAGACATCGCCTGCAACTCTCCTCGGAGTCCTCTCCCTTCTCCGATCTCTCTCCTCCGCGGGCGGTTCAGGAAAGGCGGCCTCCGGGCCGCCTTTCCAATTAGCGTCACCCTTCCGACGAGGGGGAACGAACGACAAGGGGGAACGAACCATGCGAACGCCTCAGGCGATACTCGCCGCCTTTGCGCTGATCCTCGCCGCTTGCACCGGCAACGCCTTCCAGCTCGAGACCGGCCAGTGCCTCGACGAGCCCGCAACGGAAGAGGTGGTGGACGTGGACATCGTCGAATGTGCCGAGCCGCACGACCTCGAGATCTACCGGGTCGCCGATCTCCCAGATCGGCCCTTCGACGCCGCCGACATCGATGCGAGTTCGTTCGATCTCTGCCTCGAAGCCTTCGAAGGTTTCGTCGGGAAGCCCTATGCGGACTCGGAGTTCGACATCTACTACCTCATCCCGAGCGCGGACAGTTGGGCCGACGGCGACCGCGGGGTGGTGTGCGCCGTCTATGACCTGAGCGGCGAGCAACTGACCGGAACCGCAGCGGGCATCGCCAGGTGATCGAACATTGGCGATTAGCCGGTGGCTCGCCTGGCCAGGGACCTGTCCCTGCGACGTCGAACACGAAACGAGGAACGTAGAACGTGGAACGCTCGATCAGCCGCGGCCGAGATCGGAGAACAGCGTGAACTCGGGCATGAACGTCATGTCGATCGGCCCGGTCGAACCGGCCCGGTGTTTGGCGATCACGACCTCGGCGATGCCGCGCTTCTCGCTCTGCTCGTTGTAGTACTCGTCTCGGTAGATGAACATCACGATGTCGGCGTCCTGTTCCAGAGAACCGGACTCGCGGAGGTCGCCGAGTCGCGGACGCTTGTCTTCCCTGCTTTCGAGGTTCCGGTTGAGCTGACTCAGCGCCATGACCGGTACCTCCAGCTCTCGAGCGAGGTTCTTGAGGTTCCTCGAGATCTCGGCGATCTCCTGCTGACGGTTCTCCCGGTTCGAGCCTTGCATGAGTTGGAGATAGTCGACCACGACCAGCGAGAGCCCGTGCTTGCGCTTGAGGCGTCGGCATTTCGCCCGAATGTCGGTCACCGTGACCATCGGAGAGTCGTCGACGAACACCGGGGCGTCATACAGCCTTCCGGCCGCATCGGTGAGCCGGGGCCAGGCGTTGTCACCGATCTGGCCGGTGCGGACCTTCATCGAGTCGATCCGAGCGGTGGCGCACAACATGCGGGAGGCGACCTCCTCGCGCGACATCTCGAGCGTGAACACGGCGACCGGGTTTCCCTCCATCGCCACGTTGGTCGCGATGTTCAGCGCCAGGGCAGACTTCCCCATGGCCGGCCTGGCGGCGATGATCACGAGATTGGCGGGATGGAGTCCGGTGAGCTTCTTGTCGAGATCGCGGAAGCCGGTGGAGAGCCCGGTGACCTCGTCGCCGCGCCCCTCGAGCGCTTCGAGCTGTTCGAGGGTGGAGAAGAAGAGCGGGCCGATCTGGTGCATACCGTCACCGACCTTGCGGCCGGCGACTCCGAGGACCGTCTGCTCCGACCGGTCGAGCACCTGAGAGATCTCGTCGTCCAGCTTCATGGCGAGGTCGGTGATCGTGGATCCGGCGCGAATCAGATGCCGCCGCTGCGATGTCTCCTCGACGATGTTGGCGTAGTACTCGACGTTCGAAGCAGAGGGCACGATGTCGAGCAGCCGAGTGACGTATGCGACACCGCCGACCTTCTCCAGCTCGCCCTGGCGACGGAGTTCCTCGGAGACGGTGATGGCGTCGATCGCCTGGTTTGTGTTGAACAGCAGCTTGATGGCCCCGTAGATGAATCGATGCGCCGGCACGTAGAAGTCGTCGGCCTCCAGCTTGTCCATCACCTCGTTGACGGCATCGGTCGACATCAACATCGCGCCGAGCACCGACTCCTCGGACTCGACCGAGTGAGGCGGGACCCTGCGGAGTTGCGAGTAGTCCTCCGGTTCAGACATCGCGTGCATCTCGCCTCCCATATCTATTGCACAACACGGACAAAAAAGGATCCCCAGGCAGGACCCGGGGAAGTCGGTGGCAACGTACAAGCCGCAGAGCCAGCGCGAAAACCGAGGAGCACACGAATTTTCGCGCCCACACGATTTGGGTCTCGAGGCCCGATGTTGCACGCCTCACGCTTCACGCTTCACGCCACGCTTCACGCGACGAAGCCTTCATGGGTCGACGAAGCGAAGAGCCCGCTCCACCCGCACCCGTGAGGGTTCTGCGCGAGCGGAGCGAGCTCCTTCTGAGCTGATGGCTGATTCCCGATGGCCGATGGCCGCCGAGGAACGAGGCTCAGGCCGGAATCACGTCCAAGGTCACCGGGAACTCCACGTCGGAGTGGAGCTTGACCCACACCTCGTGCAGCCCGATCGCCCGGATCGGGCCTTCACGGAGCTCCACCTTGTTGCGTTCGAGCTCGACTCCCGTGAACTTGAGGATGCCCTCGACGGCATCGCTGTTCGTGATCGACCCGTACAACTTGCCCTCGTCGCCGGCTTGCGCCGCGATCACGACGCGGACGCCGGTGAGTTGGGTCGCGATGCGCTCGGCTTCGTCCTTGGCGATCCGGTCGGCCACCTCGCGTGAGGCCTTCAGCTTCTCGGCCTGCTCGAGCGCTCCCTCGGTCGCTTTCGTCGCCTTGTGCTTGGGCAACAGGAAGTTGCGGGCGTAGCCATCGGACACGTCGACGAGATCGCCCTTCTGGCCGAGCGTCGGGATATCGGAGAGGAGAATCAGCTTCATTTGATCGTCACATATGGGAGCAGGGCCATTTCACGGGCGTTGCGGATGGCGACGGCGACCTCGCGCTGGTGGCGAGGGCAGTTGCCGGTCACGCGACGCGCCCGGATCTTGGCGCGGTCGGACATGAACTTGCGAAGCAGAGCGGTGTCCTTGTAATCGACGACCGTTCCCTTCTCTGTGCAGAATTGGCAGACCTTCTTCTTGGTCCGGCGACCTGTCGACTCGTTGCGACGGCGTCGACTCTGAGTTGGTTTGGCACTTCGAGCCATGGTGTATCGAATCTCCTGTGAACTAGAACGGGGCTTCGTCGGGGCCGTAGTCGTCGCGGGCGACGGGTGCGGGTGGTGGCGGGGTGTTCGACCCGCCTCCACCGTATCCCCCACCGCCTCCGGCGCCGCCGCTGCGGGCGGTCCGGGTGACGTTGGCGGTCGCCCAGCGGAGGCTGGGCCCGACCTCGTCGATGGCGATCTCGACGATGCTGCGCTTGTCGCCCTCCTGGGTCTCCCACGAGCGCTGCTCGAGACGACCGGTGACGATGACGCGCATGCCTTTCTGCAGCGACTCCGCGACGGTCTCGGCCTGGTCACGCCAGACGGTCCCGCCGAAGTAGCTGGTGTCTTCCTGCCATTCGCCGGCCTGGTCGCGCCAGCGGCGGTTGACTGCGAGACGGATCTTCGCCATCGGCACACCCGAAGGCGTGAACCGGAGTTCGGGGTCTTCGACCAGATTGCCGATGAGGGTCACGTTGTTTGACATGGGATCTCCTTTGCTCAGCCCTGCCACAACATGTCAAGCGGTTGTGACAGAACGTCGGCTGATCAGGCTTCCGGACGGAAGATCTTGTGACGGACCACGTCGTCGGAGATCCCGAGGGTGCGGTCGAGTTCAGCGACCACGTCGGTCTCGGCCTCGAAGTTCACCACGGTGTAGAACCCTTCGGTGATGTGGTTGATCTCGTAGGCGAAGCGGCGCTTGCCCCAGTGATCGGTGTTGGAGACCTTCGCCCCGTTCTCGTCGAGGAAGCTCTCCATGCCGCTGACCAGCGACCGGACATCTTCCTCACTGAGCTCGGGCCGATGAATGGTCATCAGCTCATAGCTTCTCATGTGTTCCTCCTGTGGACATCCGAAGATCGGAAGGCCCCGCCGCTTTGACGGAGCAGGGGATGGGAGCGGCCAGAGGCCACATCCCGGGACCACCGGAGTCTATCCGGAGGGTGAGTTGGAGGAAAGTCGAGTCGGAACGCCTGCGCTCACACCGGGTCGAGCCACTCGCGTTCGATCTCGGCGGTTCGCTCCTTCGGGAGCCGGATGGTGAAGCAGGCGCCGCCGAGCTTGTCGGATCTCGAGTAGGAGGCCGTGCCTCCGTGCGCAACGGCGAGTGATCGCACGAGCGAGAGTCCCAGACCCGACCCCGGCAGCTGGGCGTTGAGGTCGTGCTCGCCACGCTGGAACCGCCCCCAGACCGCAGATTCGAACCGTGCCGGGAGGCCCGGTCCATTGTCGTGTACCTCGATGACCCGCCAATCGACCTCGCGTCTGGCGACGATCAGGATCCGGCCACCACCGTAACGCTGGGCGTTCTTGAGCAACGAGACCAAGACCTGGTGGAGACGCTGCTCGTCCCCGATGATCTCGAGATAGGGCTCGACCTGCGCTTTGACAGGGAGCGGCCCGACGTTGAGATCGAACACGGCACGCACTGCATCGGCGATCAAGGTCTTGCCGTCGAGTCTCGTGACGTTCAGCTCGACGGTGTGGAGCTGATCCCGCACGAGTGAGCTCATGTCCGTGATCATCCCCGTCAGGTACTTCGATTGGGTCTGAATGATTCCGACCATCTCGCTCCGTTCGGTCTCGTCGATCAGGTCCCATCCCATCGCCAGCACTTCGGAGAACCCCGCCACCGCGGTCAGCGGCACGCGGAGCTCGTGAGAGACGGCGGTGATCAGCTGGTCGCGTTCGATACCGACGAGTTCGCGGTTCTCTCGAGCGGCGAAGAGCTGGCTGAACCCGGAGGCAACGGTCACAAGCACGAGCGCGTATGGCAGAAGCCCCAAGTCCGCCGGATCGGTGAGCAGCCGTGTGAAGGTCACGAACACCAGGACGAGGACGGGGACGTAAGGCACGGCGAGCTTCCACATCGGGAGCCGACCGATCGTCGAGTTTCGGAGCTTGCGGGACCGGGACAGCTCGATGGCCGAGACGATGAGAGCAACGCAGAACAGGAGGTCGAACACGATCGGCCACTGCTGTTCGAAGTCCGCGCTCCCACCCAATCGAGAGGCGACACCTGAGAGCACCAGCCCGGAGCCGGCGAACACCAGGATCCGGAACGGGCGGTCGGAGCGATAGCGCTCCTGTCGCATGACCCCGAAGATCGCCGCAGCCACCAAGAACACGTAGGCGGCGAGCGAAGACGTCGCAGACGCAAACCCGAGGCCGCTCAGCGGCTCCACGTTGTCTCGTAGCAGTTCCCAGATGAGGGCACCCACCGCAGCAGAGCCGGCAACCGCGTCCATGAGCGCCCTGCGCCGCGTATGCCGGATGGGGCTGAGACGCGGCATGGCTGCGATTCCCAGTGCGAAGGTCACCACTGCAGCGGTCGAGACGATGGCGATCAGATCCCGATCGAAGCGGACCAGGCGGAGCCCGTCCAAGGATCGAATCCCCACGGCAACCGCATACGCGCACGTCCCGATCGCAACAGCGTGCCACGCACGTCGCTCCGATGGTTCGAGTGGCGTTCCGGCTCGGACCAGCCCGACGGCCGCAATGGCGAGCCCGATGGGCGCGCCCAGGCGAGCGGCGACATCGATGGCGTCCGACTGGCGGAGATCGATGAACGAGAGAACGGCGAGGCTGACCAACAGGAGCGCCAGCGCCATCAGGGCCCAGTCCATCTTCGACAGACCAAAGGCACTGAGACGGGACGGCGGCTTGACGATCGCCTCGGCTGCATGTGTTTCGGTGAGCATGATCCCTCACTTCTTCGGCCATTGCGAGGGTCGGCTGAAGCGAAGCCGTCAGAGATTCAGCCCGCCGGCCCGACCATCAGCCGAGCCTGAGTCTCGACTTCCGTGCCGGCGGGGAATTCGACTGCATAGGCGTACTGGCCGGCCGCGCCGTAATTCGGGCACGGCTCCGCTTCGCACGGCACCATGTCTGCTCGACTCACATACGCTCCGTCGCTGTCGAAGAACACGACGGTCAACGGGATCAGGGTGTTTCGCATGGTGAATCGGCTGGAGACCTCATCGCCACCCCAGCTGAACAGCATGCCATCGACGTCACCGAGGTCGGCGACGCCCATGAGGCCGCGGGAGCGCAGAGCGGAATCGTCGGCGATGGCAAGCGTCAGCGCTTCGTCACCCAGCGACACCTCGACCAGGTCGAAGCCCACGAGGTCTCCGACATCGACGATCGGAGAACCGGTCGCGGTGGTCGTGACGGGGACCGCAGCGGTCACCGTCGCGGCCGAGGAAGGTGTTGTCGGAGGCGGAGCAGTCGTCGAGACGGGGTCTGCTTCCGAGCAGCCGATCAGGGCGACTGCGAAGATGAGGACGATTCCTTGGCGTCTGATAGCGCTCCCCCATCTGCGAGCATGCGAGCCACTTCGTCGCGCACATGGTACGTCTCCGCCTCGGCAGGGAACGCGCCCGACTGGACGTCGGCGGCGTACCGCTGGAGCGCCTCGATGGCTTGACCGCGAAGGTCGGCGTAGGACCGAACGAACTTCGGGTACCGCCCCCCGCCGAGTCCCAGCACATCGTGGAACACCAGGACCTGCCCATCGGTTGCATCTCCGGCTCCGATCCCGATGGTCGGCACCGAGACAGCCTCGGTGATCGCCTCGGCGAGCACATCCGGCACTCCTTCGAGCACGATCGAGAACACACCCGCCGCTTCGAGTGCCTTGGCGTCGGCGATCATTTCCTGGGCGTCTTCGATTGCCTTGCCCTGCACCTTGTATCCGCCCATGGCGTTGACCGACTGCGGTGTCAGGCCGAGATGACCCATGACCGGGATCTCGGCGGCAAGGATCCGCTTGATCGTCTCTGTGCGGTTCGATCCGCCCTCGAGCTTGACGGCGGAGGCGCCGCCCTCACGAACGAGACGGCCGGCGTTTCGGACCGCCTCTTCATCGGAGACGTGATAGCTCATCCACGGCATGTCGACGACCACGAGAGAGTGGGGTTTCGCCCGAGTGACGGCGGCAGCGTGGATGACCATCAGGTCGACGGTCGCCGACAGGGTCTTCTCGAAGCCGTGGACGGCGTTTGCGACGGAGTCTCCGACGAGGATGATGTCGATACCCGCTGCCGAGGCAATCGACGCCGAAGGATGGTCGTAGGCGGTGACCATGGTCAGCTTTGGGCCGGACTTGCGCTCTCGGACGATCGGAACGGTGATCGGGGCGTGCTCGGACATCTGGTGCTCCTATCTCCCCACCTGGGTTGAGGGACGTGGCGAATTCGGGTTTCGCAATCGGGGTTGCCTCGACCGCCCGTCACCGGGTCGCCCGTGCATCACGCATCGTAACGGCCACGGAGCTTTGCGTATTCCGCTGACGGATCACTTGCCCGATGACCGAGGTCCTGTGGGCCTCGCTTCGCATCGACGCTCTGGGCCTGCGGCGCCATCGGGCCTCCGGCCGCTGACAGAGCGGTGAGTGTCGAGCTCAGCGAGTTTCAGAAAGACCATGTGAGAAGCACCCAGGCGCTGAGGCCGCCAGCCGACAGCCGGGAGCCGACCGCGGCCCAACGCGGCGGCAGCCCTGGCCGACCGGCGTCTGTTTCGGACTCGTCACACACACCCGACTCCAACCCCCCCGCCCGAAAGTCGGCCAGTAAGAATCAGAGCGGCTCCTCGCGTTCGCAGGTGTCTTCGGCGCGGGGCCAGCGTTCTGTTTCTCCGCTGGGAAGCCGGATGTAGATGTAGTCGGGC
>JAHEDH010000137.1 GCA_024641285.1 bacterium
ACTCGCATCCCTCGGCTTCGATGAGGTCCGGTGCGATCTCCATCCGAAGACCGTCGCCGCCGTCGAAGCGATGGAGCCCGTCGTCCAACTGGTTCATCAAATCTGACTGATTGACGCCCCCGACTTCGTTGGGAGCAACGCCACCGCGGCTTGCGGTCTCGCCGCGAGCGGCATGCCCCTTACCTCCCGTCCTCGTCCCTCGGACGGCAGGGACCTTTCCCCCTCGCTTCGCTCCGGGGAACATCAGGAAGAGGTCTCGCCGTGGGTGCTGGGCCCTTACCTCCCTTCCTCGTTCCTCGGACGGCAGGGGCCTTTCCCCCTCGCTTCGCTCCGGGGAACATCAGCAAGAGGTCTCGCCGCGAGCGGCATGCCCCTTACCTCCCTTCCTCGTTCCTCGGACGGCAGGGGCCTTTCCCCCTCGCTTCGCTCCGGGGAACATCAGGAAGAGGTCTCGCCGTGGGTGCTGGCCCCTTAACTCCCGACCTGGGCCGAGAAGGGCGTGGATGCCCATGATCGTCGGGACCTGTTCCCCTAGTGACCGCTCGGAGTGGTCCGATACGGTCTGACCATCCTGCCGGCGGCGGCTGCTGCTGGGCGACGACGAAAGGACGCTTGTGAACATCTCCGAGGTACTCGCCGAAACGTCTGTCTCGAGTCTCGACCTCTCCCGCTTCGTGTCGGTCACACCCGATGCATCGGTGGAGACGACGGTCGAGACGATGGCCGCAGTGAAGTGGTCGTGCGCATTCATCATGGAGGGCTCCCACATCTCCGGCATCTTCACCCAACGCGACGCACTCCAGCGCGCCGTCGGGAGGCCCGGCAACTGGCAACGTCCGATCAGTGATGAGATGACCGTGACCGTGAAGTCGATGCGCGACACCGACTCGGTCGCAGACGGTCTGGCGATCATGAACGACTGGTGGGTTCGAAGCGTCCCGGTGCTCGACAGCAACGACCACGTGGTGGGGAACCTCTCGTACTACGTGGTGATGCAGGCGATCGCCGACATGGTCGCCAAGCGTCTGGGCGATGCCGCCTCGGAGCCCCAGGTCCAGCACGGCCTGGCGTTCGTCGATTTCACCGGCATGCACACCTCTGCCCCGGTGATGGTGCGCCACGACGACATGCTCGAGGCGGCGGTCCACCAGATGAGGGCACGCGGGATCGGCTCGGTGCTCGTCGTGGACGCCGAAGACAGCCTTGTTGGCATGTTGACCGAGTTCGATCTGTTCACGAAGCTCGGCTGCCACGTCCCCGACCTGACCGATGTGAAGGTGGGCGAAGTGATGTCCGGCGATCTCGTCGCGCTCAGCGCCCGGTCGTCGGTGGCCACTGTGATCGCCGAGATGGCAGGGCACGGGTTCTCGCACGTGCCCCTGTTGGGCGAGTCCGGCCGCCCGGTCGCCGTCGTCTCGTTCCGCGACGTCGCCGCATATCTCGAGACCAGCCTGGCCGCCCTCGGCTGAAACGCATGCGGTCGACTGGTGCAGAGTCGCCTCATTTCGGGTCCCCGATCGGATCGACCGTTCGGCGACCGCCCGCGAGAGATCTGGGATAGTCTGTCTCCATGGCAGACAGCACCTACACCGTTCGGCGGTCGTCGGAGATCGGCGCTCTCGTAGAGGCGGTCTACGAACAGATCGTCGACTTCCACAAGTGGACCGAGTGGTCCCCTTGGGAGGGTCTCGATCCTGCGATGGTGCGCACGTATTCGGGGTCCGCCGCCGGCAAAGGTGCGATCTACACCTGGTCGGGCAATCGCAAGGCCGGCCAGGGCCGAATGCAGATCCTCGAAACGACGACACCGTCCCACGTGCTCATCGACCTGGTGTTCGAGAAGCCGTTCAAGTCCCACAGTGTGACCGAGTTCACGATCGAACCGCGTAGCGATGGCTCGGAGGTGACGTGGTCGATGACCGGGCCAAACAGCCTGATGACCAGGGTGATGGGCATCTTCAAGTCGATGGACAGCCTGCTCGGACCCGACTTCGAGAAGGGACTCGCCAAGCTGAAGGCGAATCTCGAGGGCTGATCTCACGACTGCAGCGGCCGGGCTCAGGTCAGGTCCGGCAGTCCCGACTTGGCGATGTGCTCGAAGATGAGGGCAGTCTCGATGTGGGCGACCTCGGGCCACGACGTGAAGGAGCTCACCGCGAGGTCACGAAGATGGTCGGCGCTCCGAACGACGACATGCACCAGGAAGTCGTTGCCGCCGGTCACATGCGACACGCCGATGACCTCGGGGAGAGCAAACGCCTTCGATTTGAAGACGTCGACTTCGTCGGCGCCGTGTCTTCGCAGCCGGATGGCGATCATGGCCTGGAGCTCGATCCCGAGGGCGTGGGGGTCGACGTCTGCATGGAAGCCCCGGAAGACGCCGGCCTCTCCGAGTCGCTTGAGCCGCTCCGAGCACGTGGACGGTGCGATACCGACTGCGGCGGCGAGCTCCTTGTTCGATCGTCTCGCATCCTCGGTGAGCAGTGCGATCAGCGCGCGATCTGTCTGGTCGAGTTCGATCACGTGTTGCCGAGCCACATTCTGTCCGGTGGACGGTAGCGGTCGAGGCGCAACCAGCGGCGGCCGGAGGGACGCAAGCGGGTCGAGCGCTCAGAGCATCGGGTCAGGCTGGCGCGGCACAGCCGCTCGTCAGACGACCGTGCCGGACACTTCGCCGGCGTTCACCTTCGATTGGATGACCACGGTTGTCAGCGAGAGCTCATCGTCGCTGATGAGCGACCATTCGAGTTCCTCTGTGTCCAGAGCACCCGACATCTGACTCACAAAGCGCTCGGCGAACCCCTCGGCATCCGAGTCCTTTGGGGGGATGTCGCGTCCGATCGTCAGCAGCACGGTGTCGTCGATGAGTTCCACGAGGAAGCCGACCCGTTGCGCTCCCCCGAGGTGGGCATTGGCCAGCGCACTCAGAACCGCACGCCGGAACTTGACGGGATCCACGGAGATCTCGACGCTCGGGCAGGTGATGCTCGTCTCGATGTCGTAGTCCCTGATCTGATGGAGCGCAGAGCGCAGGAGCTCTCGCAGGTCGACCTCGACCATCCTGGCCGTAGGCGAGCGGTGGCCTTCGCTTTCCTCTACGTCCGCCGGCTCGGTAGGTCGGGCGGGATTGAACATCGGCGGGATCTCGCTCCAGGCCCGATCCATCTGTGAAGGCGAAGGTTGCGTCCGATCGTCGCGGCGAGGTTGGGCAGGCTGGCCCTCTGTCCGCGGTCGCGCCCGGTGCCGGCTGACTACGGCGAGACCGGCAAGGGCGAAGGCCCCTGCTGCGAGAAGGGCTATGCGGCCGGGGCCTGACGATGACGGCGTAGCCGGCTGGGCCTCCGGGTCGAGAGGGAGGTCTGCGAGCTGGGCGGCAGTGGCCGCGAAGTCGTCGGTGCGTAGCCGTTCGGCCTCCTCGAATTCGTATTCGGCCACCAACACCAGAGCGTGTTCAGTGGTCGTCAGCAGCTCTTGTGCCAGGGTCTGCGCAGGTTGGTCCACGACCATGGCGGTCTCGGCGAGACGCGAAGCTGCAGCACGCACCTCGGAGATCGACTCGGGCCCGAGCACGGCCTCGATTCGCCCGGCACTCGCCTGGTAGCTGGTCGTGATGGCTTCGGCCAGGGACGATTCGAGAGCTGTCACCTCGTCGTTCATCCGGGAACGGCTCTCCGGCAGGCTCTCGCCACAGCCGACGACGAGGAGCGCGACGAGCACCAACGGGAGCAGCCGAACGCCGGAGCGTGTTCGATTCCTGTTCATCTCGTGGCGCTCCCCGACAGCCGACGAGTTGCTGTTCCTCGACACTTCGGCCGTTTGGCGCCGTCTATTGAGGGTTTCTGCGCCTCGGATGCTCAGCTATCCAACGCAAGTTCGATCGGATCGGGCCCGTCCTCGCCCCTCGGCAGACGAGGCGACAAGGAGTCGAACAACCCATGCCGTTGGTCGTGCTCCAGCCGCGGTTTCTCCGGCGGGAGAGTGCTCGACGGACCGTCCATTCGGATCGATTCGTCTGTAGCGACCTGTGAGCGAATCCTGTTCGGTAGAACTTGACGATCGCCGTCGATCCCTTAGCTTGGGTGGAGATCGAGCCGATGACCTGCCGGTCGACGGACCGCCGTTGAGCTCTCGGTCGTATGGAGGTTCTCGAACATGCGAAATCGGCGTGAAGAAGTCATCGCCGGCCACCGGCTGGAGCCGGAGTCGCTGTCGATGGGATATGGCTATCGGCCGGAGTGGTCTGAGGGGTCGATCAAGTCGCCGATCTTCCAGACGTCCACATTCGTGTTCAAGACGGCGGAGCAGGGCAAGCACTTCTTCGAGATCGCCACCGGGCAGATCGAGCCCGAAGAGGGGGAGACACCGGGGATGATCTACTCCCGGCTCAACAACCCCGACCTCGAGATCCTCGAAGACCGCCTCTGTCTATGGGAGGACGCCGAGATGGGACTCGTGTTCGCTTCCGGAATGGCGGCGATCGCAACGACCCTTCTCACCTACCTCCGTCCCGGGGACATCCTCTTGCACTCCGAGCCGCTCTATGGCGGCACGACTCATCTGGTGAACGAAACGCTCCCCGAGTTCGGGATCGTCTCCGTGCCGTTCCGTGCCGACATGAGCCGCAGCGAGATCGAAGCCTGCCTGGCGCCACACGAGCCAGACGGGCGGCTGGCGATGATCCTCATCGAGACGCCGGCCAACCCGACGCTCGATCTCATCGACATCCGGATGTGCGCCGACATCGCTGCGGCCAGGGCGACCGACGGTCGTCGGCCGCTGCTCGCCGTCGACAACACGTTCCTCGGGCCACTCTGGCAGCATCCACTGCAGCACGGCGCCGACCTCGTGTTGTACTCGGCCACCAAGTACATCGGGGGGCACTCCGATCTCGTGGCCGGAGCGGTCATCGGCTCCGAGGCCGACGTCAGGCCGATTGCCGCGACCCGGACCTATATGGGGACGATGGCGGATGCCTGGACCGGCTGGCTGCTGATGCGCAGTCTCGAGACCCTGCACATGCGGATGACCCGCCAGGGCGACACCGCAGCGAAGGTGGCCCGGTTCCTCGAGGAGCACCCAAAGGTCCGGGCTCTCCGCTATCTCGATCTTCTGGGTCCCTCCCACGCCCAATACGACGTCTATCGACGCCAGTGCCTCGGCCCGGGAGCGATGATCTCCTTCGAGGTCGATGGCGGCGAGCCCTCCGCCTTCAGATTCCTCAACGCGCTGAAGCTGGTGAAGCTGGCGGTCAGCCTGGGAGGAACCGAGTCGCTGGCGGAGCACCCGGCGTCGATGACGCACTCGGGTGTCCCGCTCGAGGAGAAGGAGCGAACCGGCGTGAGCGCCGGACTGGTTCGACTGTCCGTCGGTGTCGAGCATCCCGACGACCTCATCGCCGACCTGAGCCAGGCGCTCGGCGCCGTATGACGATCACGACAAGGAGACACGACATGAGCGCACGCCGCACCTGGGCCGAGCCCTGGAAGATCAAGATGGTCGAGCCGATCCGGATGACGACCAGGACCGAACGAGAGGAAGCGGCGAGGACCGCCGGCTACAACACCTTCCTGCTCAAGTCCGACGACGTCTACATCGACCTGCTCACCGACTCCGGTACGTCTGCGATGTCCGACCATCAGTGGGCGGGTCTCATGCTTGGCGACGAGGCCTACGCCGGCTCGAAGAGCTTCTATCACCTCGTCGATGCCGTCCAGGCCGTGTACGGCTACGAGGAGCTCATCCCCACCCATCAAGGTCGCGGCGCCGAGCACATCCTCAGTCAGATCCTCATCTCCGACGGGGACGTGATCCCCGGCAACATGTACTTCACGACGACGAAGTTCCACCAGGAGTACGCCGGGGGTCGGTTCGTGGACGTCATCATCGACGAAGCCCACGAACCCTATTCCGACCACCCCTTCAAGGGCAACGTCGACCTCGCCAAGCTCCAGGCCGCCATCGACACCTACGGTGCCGATCGGATCCCGTATATCTCTGTCGAGGCCAACGTCAACATGGCGGGCGGTCAGCCGATGTCGATGGCGAACCTCCGCGCCGTGTCCGAGCTGTGCCGGCGCAACGGCATCCTCGTGATGCTCGACGCCACCCGGGCGCTCGAGAACGCCTGGTTCATCAAGCAGCGAGAGGGCGGCTATTCGGACAGGTCCGTGGCAGAGATCCTGTTGGAGATGTGCGGGCTCACCGACGGCGCCACGATGTCCTCGAAGAAGGACAATCTGGTCAACATCGGCGGGTTCCTGGCGCTGAGAGACCCCGAGCTCGCCCGCAAGGCCCGTGCCCTGCTGGTGGCTTTCGAAGGCCTGCACACGTACGGCGGCATGTCGGGGCGCGACATGGAGGCATTGGCCAGAGGCATCCGAGAGATGGTCGACGGTGACGACCACATCGCCGCACGGGTCGGCCAGGTCGAATACCTGGGGCACGGCCTGTTGAAGGCCGGTGTGCCCGTGGTCCGCCCGATCGGCGGTCACGGCGTGTTCCTCGATGCCAGGGCGATCCTCGAGCACCTCACCCAGGACGAGTTCCCCGCCCAGGCGCTGACGGCTGCGATCTACCTGGACTCGGGTGTGCGGGGAATGGAGCGTGGCGTCGTCTCGGCCGGCCGGGATCTGGTGACCGGTGAGCATCACTATCCGAAGCTCGAACTGGTCCGGCTCACGATTCCGCGCCGGGTCTACACCCAGGCCCACATGGACGTCGTCATGGAGTCGGTCGTCGAGGTGTACGAGCACCGCGAGAAGGTCGGCGGCCTCCGGTTCACCTACGAGCCAGAGGAGCTCCGCTTCTTCCAGGCCAGGTTCCAGCCGATCCAGCCGTGGGAGTTCTGAGACCCTCTGTCGTCGACGCCCCGCGTGAGCGAAGTGACTAGACACTTTGTTCGCGGCTCCAATGGCATCCACCGGTGCTGATGCCGCGAGATATGGTGCGCCGAAGGGCGTAGCTACACCGCGGGCACGGTCTGCTGCACGAAGCCCTTCAACCAATGGGGCCATGGTGAGGAGAGAAACATGGGCAGGGCTCGGCACATCAGGCGCGTCACGCGCGCTCGGAAGACGAAGCGGGCGTCGGTGGTCACGGTCTCGGGAGCAGTGCTGGGTGCACTCCTCTTCGGGCTTGCAACGGCCACGTTCGTCAACGGATTCGAGGTGGACGCAGCAGACTCCCCCGACAGCGCCGCCTACTACTCAGGGACCCAGGGATACGACGACTGGGCTCAGGGTGGATCGGGGGAAGGTGTCTTCCTGGGCGTGCCAACCGGATCAGGCGCTCCCGCTGGAGCGGGCGCCCTGCTTGCCGAAGACTGTTACGGCTCTGACATCTATCTGAACGCTGCGATTGAAGGCGCAGCCGTCTTCATCTGCGACGGGCACTCCTCCAACTCGTTCGATCAGCCCGAGAACAACATCGTCAGCCCAGCAGGAAAGACACCGGACGACATCTGGCCGATCAAGGCGGGCAACAACTCCCCGAAGAACGAGTTCTCACATGCCTATGCGCTGTTCAGGGTCGGAGACTCGATCTGTGACGAGGACACCGACGAGGACAACATCTTCCTCTACCTCGGTGGCAACCGCTCCAACGCAGAGGGCGAGGCCTTCTGGGGCTTCGAGCTCAACCAGATCCCCCCGGCAGGATTCAACCTGCTGACGGCGAACGGTGGTGATCCGTTCGCCCTCAACTTCGATCGCCAACTCAACGACCTGTTGATCTCGTTCACCATCGAACCCGGCGCCAACCTGCTCGAGGTCTATGAGGTCACCGATCCTGGCACCGAGGGTGGTACCGCGACATTCTCCCCGTCGCAGGCCAACTGCCCATCGACCCCGCCCGAGGGTGAAAGCATCCTGGAGACGAACGATGGCGGAGCCGTGCTGGCGCCCCCGTGGAACGTCCCGGTCGGTGACCCCACCGACAAGGTGAAGGACGGTGGTGACGGCGGGAAGAACACGTTCCGGCTCGCCAACGGAGCGAACAAAATCGGCGGCGACGGGTACTGGCAGATCGCCGAGGAGGAGTTCATCGAAGCAGTCGTGGACCTCTCGGCTTTCGACATCGCCTCGCAGTGTTTCTCCAGTCTCATCTTCACTTCGCGGTCTTCGCAACCCCTCGGCGGCGCCGACCTCAAGGACGTCGCAGGCGGCTCGGTCCGACTGTGTGACGCCAGCATCGAGATCACACCGGACGCAGTGAACGCGGTCGGCGACACCCACACGTTCACGGTCGACGTGAACCAGGTGATCGCCGGCGTCGAGTCGCCGGCACCCGACGGCACCATCGTGACCGTCGACCTGACCGACACCGAGGGAGCCGCTGTCACGAACGTCGTTGACACATGCGCCGCGCCCGGGACGGTGGGCGGGATCTGCACGGTCCAGTTCACGTCGGACAGCCCTGGAACGGTGACCGGATCGGCGAGTGCCTCGATCGAGGTGCTCGGCGACACGCTGGACATCTCTACCGATGGAACCGGATCCAACTCCGGGCCGGCCGTCAAGCACTTCGTCGACGCCTCGGTGGTGATCGGTGACGATGCGGTGAATCTGGTTGGTGATGAGCATGTGTTCACGATCGATGTGACGACGTATGCGCCGGCCGGCGTGTCGATCGATCATGTCGACATCACCCCGACCGGAACCTACGACTCGACGACTTGCGTCGACAATCAGACGTCCTCGGCGGTCAGTTGCACGGTGACGGTCGATTCTGATGTGGTTGGTTCCACCACGATTGGTGCGAACGTGTCGGTGCAGTTCTCGGATGACTCGAGTTCTTCGACCGCGACTGCCACGGCGTCGACTGATGGGGTGTCTCCGAATTCGGGTCCAGCTGAGAAGCATTGGGTGGATGCGTCCGTTGTGATCGGCGATGATGCGGTGAACCTGGTTGGTGATGAGCATGTGTTCACGATCGACGTGACGACGTATGCGCCGGCCGGTGTGACTGTCGATCATGTCGACATCACCCCGACCGGTGACGCGGGGGCGATCACATCTGATACCTGTGTGGACAACCAGACGTCGAGTGCGTTGAGTTGCACGGTGACGGTCGATTCGGCTTCGGTTGGCTCGGCGACGATCGGTGCGAGTGTGT
>JAHEDH010000138.1:0-6821 GCA_024641285.1 bacterium
GCATTTCGTCGTCGTGCCCTCGCTCCTCGCCGCCGGAGCGCTGGCGTTCGCGCTGATCGGTGCGGTCCGCTCCACCCCGGCGCTGGTGGTCGCGACGATCCTGGTGTTCGGTGCAGGATGGGCATGGCCGAGTCTGTTGAATTTCGGCGTGGTCTCACGCAACCCGAGGGGCCCGGCGACCGCGTCCGGCATTCTCGGCACCGGTCAGTTCGGAGGAGGGATCCTCGGTCCATTGACCTTCGGATTGATCGTCGAGCGGAGCGGCTATCAGAGCGCCTGGACGGCGACCGCCGCGTCGCTCGGCATCGCCTCGATCCTGACATTCGGCGGCGGTCGCTGGCTCGAACGCAGAACGACAACCATGACAACGACAGCGGAGGAGATGCACACATGAGGTTCGGAACATTCGTCCCGCAGGGCTGGAAGATGGATCAGGTGGGAAGGCCGGTCGCAGAGCAATGGCCACACATCGCCCGGACCGCCGCACTCATCGAAGAGGCCGGCTACGACTCGCTGTGGGTCTACGACCACTTCCACACCCATCCGGTCCCGAGCCAGGAGAGCGTGTTCGAAGCGTGGAGCCTCATGGCGGCCCTCGCAGTGGCCACAGATCGGGTTCGGCTCGGGCAGATGTGCACCTGTGTCCCCTATCGGCCGGCGTCACTGCTCGGCAAGATCGCGCTGTCGGTCGACGCAATTTCGGGCGGCCGGCTCGACGTCGGTATCGGCGCAGGCTGGTCGGTAGGCGAGTTCAAGGGGTACGGGTACGAGTTCCCTCCCGCAGGTGTCCGGCTCGACATGCTCGAGGAGGCCGCCCAGGTGCTGATCGCCATGTGGACCGAAGAATTGGCGACGTTCTCCGGCGACCACTATCGGCTCGACGGTGCCATCGCCCACCCCAAATCCCTCCAGCAGCCATACCCTCCGCTGTGGATCGCCGGCGGGGGCGAGAAGAGAACCCTCAAGATCGTTGCGAAGTACGGCGACCACGCCAACTTCGGCGACAGCGTCGAATCGTTCATCCACAAGTCGAACGTGCTGGCCGGACACTGCGAAGCCGTCGGGCGCGACTTCGACGAGATCGGCCGATCCGTACACCTGATGTCGGTGATCGGTCGGGACGAGGCAGACCTGGCGGCGAAGCTGGAGACGGCCGCAATCCGTCGGAACTCGACCCCCTCCGCCTTCGCTGCAGAGCATTTCGCCCGCACCGTTCCCCAGGCGATCGAGGAACTCGGCAGATACCGGGATGCCGGCGCCGACGAGATGATGCTGTACTTCTACGACATGGGGGCCCATGACAGCCTCGAGCTCTTCGCTGCAGAGGTGGCCCCTCAACTGAGGGACTGACCGCCGACCATGCCCCATCTCGACCGCCTCCTCGAACCGAAGTCGATCGCCATCGTCGGCCTGTCCGACGATGGCTCGAAGCACGGGGGCCGTGTCCTCTCGTCGCTCCGCAAGGTCGGTTACTCAGGTGAGGTGTGGGGGGTCAACCCGCGGAGGCCGGAGGTCGCCGAGGTGGAGATGTTCGCGACGCTCCGGGAGTTGCCGGGCGCACCCGACCTGATTGCGTCCGCCGTGCCGTCGGGCGCCGTCCCGGGGATCGTCGCCGATGCCGGCGCCATCGGCGCGGGAGCCGTCGTCGTCTTCGCCGGCGGCTTCGCCGAGACCGGCTCCACCGGACGAGACGCTCAGCTCGAGCTGGCCTCCATCGCCGCCGGAGGCGGTGTTCGGGTGTTGGGACCGAACTCGGGGGGCGTGATCAGGCCGTCGAGTGGACTCGCCGTCAGCTTCCTCACCTGCCTCGATCGACCCAAGGACCAGATACGCCCAGGCCCCGTCGGACTCGTGACCCAGAGCGGCGGCACGGGAAGCTACATCCACAATCTCGCGGCCGAGCGCGGTGGTGGGCTCGGGGTGTCGATGTCGACCGGGAACGAGTGTGACATCGACATTGCCGATGGCATCACTTCACTGTCCCAACTCGACGAGATCCGGGTGATCGCCCTCGTCCTCGAGACGGTCCGAAACGGTCGGCGGTTCGCAGAAGCGATACGCGCTGCCTCGGAGGCAGGAAAGCCGGTTGTCGCGTGTCGACTCGGGCGCAGCGACCACGGGCGGGCGATGACCACCACCCACACGGGAGCCATGGCGCGACCTGCTCGCGTGCTCGACGGGGTGCTCGCCTCGCTCGGCGTGACGATGACAGAGACACCGGGCGAACTGCTCGACGTCGCCGAGGTGATGGCGAGGAGTCGCATCCCGTCTGGGAGACGTGTCGGGATCATCACGCACTCCGGTGGGGTGGCGATACTCCTCAGCGACCTGGCGGAGCGACATGGACTGGAGCTTCCCCAGCCGAGCCAAACGATGAAGGCCGAACTCGACGACCTCCTCGAGCACGGAGTGGCCGCCAATCCGCTGGACATGGGCGGGATCATCGGAGGGGCCTCCCGCTTCGCTCAGGTGGTCGAGACCTTTGCCGCCTCGGATGACTTCGATGTCGTCCTGGCCGTCTCCACAGCCCACCCTCGTGCACACACCGTCGAGCGGGTCGAGGGGCTGGAGGCGCTGGGACATCAGGCGATTCATCTCTGGATGGCGGGTGATGTCGGGGCGACGGGACTGGACATGCTTCGAGACGCCGGGCTGCCCGTCACGATCGAACCCCGGGCCGCCATGCGCGCCCTGGCTGGTCTCACTTCCTTCGGGTCGGATCGTGGAGTGTTCGAGATCGGCAGCGGCTCGCTCGATTCAGACCAAGGAACGCCCATGGATGAAGGGGCCTCGAAGGGGATCATTGCGCAGTGGGGTATCGCGGTTCCGCCAGGCGAGGTGGCGACCTCGGCCGCGCACGCCGAGACGATCGCAGCGGGCCTGGACGGACCACTCGTCGTCAAGGTGTGTTCGACCGACATCACACACAAGACCGAGGCAGGCGGCGTGGAGACCGGTGTAGGCGCAGCAGACGTTGCCCAGACGTTCACAATGGTCACGGACCGGGCACGACTCCATCACCCGACCGCGCACATCGTCGGCGCCCTCGTCGAGCAGCAGGTTCGGGGCTTCGAGGTCATCACTGGCGCGGTGACAGACCCGGTGTTCGGACCGATGATGCTGGTCGGGTTCGGTGGCATCGCCGCGGAGGCGTTCGAGCCGGTGATGGGGCTCATTCCCCGCACCCCGGCACAGGCGACGGCACTCATCGATCGGGTGCCCGGCCTGGCCACGGCACTGCGACGTATCGACGCGGGCGCTGCGGAAGCGCTCGCCGCGACCCTCCTCCGGCTTTGCATCGGCTTCAACGCGTCACACGCCGTCGAAGTCGAGATCAACCCGCTTTCCTGGTCCGGGACCGAATGGGTCGCGCTCGACGCGTTGTTCATCCCCGGAGCCAGTCAACCCGAAGGACGTCGATCCGACGCCGACAAGAGAGGAAACACATGAAGAGGCTCGAAGACAAGGTGGCCGTGATCACCGGAGGAAGCAAGGGCATCGGCCGGGCAATCGCCACGGCGCTCGCCAACGAGGGCGTCAACTGCATGCTGGCGGCTCGGACATCTGAAGACCTTGCTGCAGCTGCAGCGGACATCGCGTCCGAGACGGGCGTGCACGTGAAGACATCGGCCGGCGATCTCCGGACCCAGCAGGGGTGTGTCGACCTCCATGGAGCGACCATCGACGAGTTCGGACGCGTCGACATCCTGGTCAACAGTGCGGGTGCAACCAAAGCCGGACCATTCCTCGATCTCGACGACGACATCTGGATGGACGGGTTCGCCCTGAAGTTCCATGGGGCGGTGCGTCTCTCCCGCTTGTTCTGGCCGCAACTCAAGGAATCGGAGGGGACGGTCGTCAACATCATCGGCGGGCTGGCGCGGACCCCGACTCCGGATGTCATGATCGGAGGGGCAGTGAACGCTGCGTTCGCAAACTTCTCGAAGGCACTGGCCGGACAGGGCCTCAGGGACAACGTGAACGTCAACACGATCCACCCCGCCCAGACCCGGACCGAACGTCACCACATGCTGATGAAGGCCCGGGCAGAGGCAGCGGGCACCACAGCAGAGGAGTTCGAGCAACGGCTCATCGACAAGCAGGGTGTTCGGCGACTTGCCGAGCCCGAGGACATCGCCAACCTCGCAGTGTTCCTGTGTCTTCCCGAATCCCGACACATCAATGGCACGTCCATCTCGGTGGATGGAGGAGGAACGTCGGGACTGTTCTAGCGACCGGCGCTGTTCCCCACGCAGAACGAGACGCGATGGTGTCTGCAGGTGGCTGCGTCGGAACGACGCTGCAGCCACCATCGCTGTCAGGAGGTAAGGGGTTTGCACCCGCAGCGAGACCTTGTCTCGTGGAGACCTCTGCCCGCGCGGCGGCCCCCTACCCACTTCGTGGGCCCTTCCCCCACTCCGTGAGGGACATCAATCATGAGGTGTTCCCCCGGAGCGAAGCGAGGGGGAACGGTCCCTGCGGGCCGAGGGACGAGGGACGAGGACCGGAGGTAAGGGGTCTGCACATGCGGCGAGTCCTTGGCTTGTGGAGACCTCGATCGACGCGGCTGCCCCCTACCCGCAAGCGGGTCCCTTCCCCCAGCGAGCTGGGGGACACCAACTGGTGTTCCCCGGAGCGAAGCGAGGGGGAAAGGTCCCTGCGGTCCGAGGAACGAGGACCGGAGGTAAGGGGCCAGCACATGCGGCGAGTCCTTATCTTGTGGAGACCTCGATCGACGCGGCTGCCCCCTACCCGCAAGCGGGTCCCTTCCCCCAGCGAGCTGGGGGACACCAACCCATGTGGTGTTCCCCACGCAGTGGGGAAAGGTCCCTGCGGTCCGAGGAACGAGGACCGGAGGTAAGGGGCCCGAACCCACCGCGAGCACACGACCACGTGGAGACCCGTCAAGGCGCGACACCCCCCTGCCCGCAAGCGGGCGCCTTCGCCCACTCCGTTGGGGGAGATCAAATCATCCCGCTCCGGCGGGACGTCAGGGGGTGTAGGCCGCCGGGGCGACGGCTTCGATGTCGGTGACGACGTCGACGATCACCGGCCGGTCGGCCTCCAGGGCGCGCTCCATCGCCGGACGGAACTCCGAAGGCTTCTCGACCCTGATCCCAATGGCGCCCATGTCCTCGGCGACCTTCGAGAAGTCGACGTCGGTGAACACCCACAGCTCTCGGGCCTGTTCGGTCTGTTTCCCGCCGTAGGCCCGATCGAACCCGCGCATCGACTGGTTGCCGGACCGGTTGTTGTTCACCACGGTGACCGTGTTGATTCCGAAGCGCACGGCCGTCTCGACGTCACCGACGTGGTACCAGAACCCCGAGTCACCCGTGAAGCACACGACCGGCCGGTCCGGTGCACCGCACTTGGCGCCGAGGGAGGCGGGAAATGCCCAACCCAGATGGCCGGCGCTGCGCATGTAGCTTTGGTCGGGGGTCCGAAGATCGTAGAAACCGCCCATCCACATGCCGGCATGACCGGTGTCGACCACGACGATGCCGTCGTCTGGCACGACGTCGCTGAGATCGGCGCACATGCGCTCGGGGCGGATGGGAACGTCATCGGACCCCATCAGACCTGCAAAGTCGTCGTACCACTCGGCTACTGCCGACCGGGCGCGACCCACCCACGCCGATCGGTCGGGGGGGTCGACGGAAAGCTCGAGCATCCTCGTCAAGGTCTCTCTGGCATCGGCGTTGATACCGACGAGCGGCGTGTAGTTGCGGCCGATCGCCTCCGGGTCGATGTCGATCTGGATCGTCTGGCGGCCGAACGCAGGAACCTGCCAGAAATGGGTCGTCATGCCTCCGGTCTCGCTACCGATGTAGATGACGAGATCCGCCTCGGAGACGACCTGGTTCGCCGACGCGCGCGAGTATGTGCCCACGACGCCGATCGAGAGCGGGTGAAGGCCAGGGATCGAATCCTTGCCGTTCAGCGACGTGGCAACGGGAATGTTCCATCGCTCGGCGAACGCAACGACCGCCGGCCCGGCCCCGGACGCCCGAACGCCTCCCCCGGCCACGATCACAGGGCGCTCTGCGCCACCGATGTGGGCGAGTGCCTCGAGCAACGTGCCGTCGTCGGCGCGGGGGCGGAAAGGGGGAACCCGACTGAACCCGGGCTCGACGGTCTGGTCCATCTCGGCGGACTCGCGGTCGATTTGGCCCTCGTTACCCCTGAACTGGAGGTGCACCGGTCCGGGCGACCCCGTGGTGGCAGCCCGGAAGGCCTGACGCAGCATGTCGGGAAAGCGCTCGACCGAATCGATGGTGGCATTGAACTTCGTGACCGCCTCGAAAGCGGGAACGTCGTCGACCTCCTGATAGACCTTCCTGAACTTGGTCGACGGATCGCGCCCGCCGGTCATGGCGATCACCGGCGAGTGGGCGAGGTGGGCGTCGCGCAGGCCGGCCGCGAGGTTGAGCGCGCCGATGACCTGCGCCATGCACACACCAGGTCTCCCGCTGGCGCGGGCGTACCCGTCGGCCATGTATGCGGCGGGCTTCTCCCCGTGTGGCCGAATTCGCTTGATGCCCGTCAACGCCTCGATCTCGACCATGGTCCGCCTGAGGACAGCGGGCACGTGGAAGACGTGACTCACCTCATAGGCCTCGAGCATCTCTGCGAGGACAACTGCTCCGGTCTTCATGTGATCACCTCGAATGTCGCGGTCCCTTTGGTAGTGACGGTGCCGTCAGGCTTGCGAACCCACAGTTCGAACGTCACGTTCTGTCCATCCACGTCGGTCACCGACCCGCCGCATTCGAGCGCATCGCCGAGGTAGGCGGGCGCCAAGTGGCGATAGCTCGTCT
>JAHEDH010000138.1:6921-9084 GCA_024641285.1 bacterium
CCGTCAGGCTTGCGAACCCACAGTTCGAACGTCACGTTCTGTCCATCCACGTCGGTCACCGACCCGCCGCATTCGAGCGCATCGCCGAGGTAGGCGGGCGCCAAGTGGCGATAGCTCGTCTCGGTCAACTTCGCCTTCCGATCGAGCCAACGCGTGACACTCTGAATCATGTATGTCCCCTGGAGTGGGCCGTGGACCAGCAATCCGGGGTGGCCTTCGTGCGTCGTGGTGAACTGCTCGTCGTAGTGGATGCGATGGATGAGCCAGGATGCCGCACTGAACATGAACAGGTCGACTGCATCGGGAACACGTTCGACCACCGGCACCTCGTCTCCGACGTTCATGGCGTCACCCCCTGCAACCGGGACGGGTGTGTCGTCCAGGCTGGGATCGCGCCTGCGGGTTGATCGACGAGTTCGATGTGATGCGCCGCGGGCGAGGCAAGCCTCGCCCCTACAGGGTCTGTCGTCTGTCGTCTGTCGTCTGTCATCTCGATCACCGGTAGATCCTCGTGAACTGCTCCCGAGCAACGAGCTCGTCGCGCTGGTTCGTGAACGTGAACTCCATCGTGACGAACACCATGGGCCCGCTACGCCCGACCTTCTCGTACATGTCCGAAATCCGCTTCTCCAGTCGAATCCGATCACCCGCAGCCACCGGCACGCCGAGCTCGATCGAGGTCTCGCCGGCCATCGCCCGCGTCGTCGCGACGGGGGGCACGTCGCCGGCGAACGAACCGTCGGGTTCCAGTTCGGGTTTCGCGACCAGATGTGCGGCGTGCATGCGAATCACGTAGGGGAAGAACGGGGGTGCGATCACGTCCTCGTAGCCGACCGCGCGGGCCGCGTCCGGGTCGAAGTGGATCGGATCGGTCTCGCCGATCGCGTGGGCGTACCGGGCGATCGATGTCCGATCCACGAGGAACTCGAACGGCTCGAACGAGCGCCCCGCCCACTCGCGCGCCTCGTCGGTGATGAGCGTCATCGTCTCCTCCGAACGTGGACCGTGAAACGTTGAACGGGCTCAGCCATCAGATCCCCATCGTCTTGGCGATGATGTTCCGCTGGATGTCGGAGGTCCCGGCGCCGATCACGCCGAGCCGTGATTCTCGGTAATGGCGCTGCAGGTCGTATTCCATCGTGTACCCGTACCCGCCCAACACCTGCAGGCCCATGTCGGCCACGCTCTTGTATGCCTCGCAGGCGTAGAGCTTGAGGATGGCGGCGTCACGCGTGGTCGCCGCGCCGCGATCCAACCGGGCTGCGTAGCGGTACACCAACATCTCGGAGATGTCGGTCATCATCTGCATCTCGGCGAGCCGGTGAGAGACCGCTTGGAAGCTGGAGATGGGCTGATCGAACTGCCGTCGGTCCTGGGAATACTGGAGAGCGTCGGCGAGCGCCGACTTGGCGGCTCCGGTCCGCGCCGCCGAGAGGCACAGACGCTCGTATCGGAGCGAGACGCCGAGGTCACGCCACCCGTCGTGGAGGCGCCCCAGCATGTTCGACTTCGGGACTCGCACGTCGTCGAAGTACAGCATGGCGGTGCCGAGCGGCCAGTGTCCGAGCGTTTCGATGGGCTGCCATTCGAGCCCTGCGCTCTTCGTGTCCACGAGGAAGTTCGTGATCCCGTGGTGCTTCTTGCCACCCGAGTCCGTCCTGGTGGCCACGACATCGAGATCGCTCACCTTGAATCCCGAAGTGAACACCTTCTGACCATTGAGGACGTAGTCGTCTCCGTCCTCGGTTGCAGTCAGGGACACCGACGCCGCGTCCGACCCGGCATCGGGTTCGGTCAACGAGAAACAGACCGACAGGTCACCCGAGGCGATCTTGGGCAGGAGCTCGCGTTTCTGCTCCTCCGTCCCGAAGGTCCCGATCATCAGCCCGCCCCACGTGACCGCTCGGAACACCCAGAACGAGAGGTCGAGGAAGGACCTTCCGAGCTCCTCGAGCAGGATGGCGACTTCGGTGGCGCCGCCGCCGGCACCGCCGTATTCCTCGGCGATGTTGATCCCCAACCAGCCGGTCTGTCCGAGTTTTCGGTACAGCTCGACCGGAGCGCGGCGCTCCCGATCGCACTCACGAACGTACTCGCGACTGATCTCGCGCTCACAGAAGTCACGAACGACCTGTCGGAACATGGTGTGTTCAGGTGTCTCGT
>JAHEDH010000222.1 GCA_024641285.1 bacterium
TGGGTGGGTGACATCGTCACCTGGGTGATGGGTCGGAGACGGGCAGGCGTCTCGTCGGGGAGGTCGGCATGAGCGTCGAAGCGCCGGTCCGCCTGCTCGCGCTCGTCGTCCCGGCCGCGCTCGCGACCTGGTATGTGTTGGCGCGAACCCGCCGAACGAGGCAGATCGTCGTCTTCAGCTCCCTGGATCTCGCCGAGCGGGTGGCACCGTCGAGCTCGGGCTGGCGGAGATGGGTGACCTCGATTGCCGGACTCGCCGGTGTGCTGGTCCTCGCCGTTGCGTTCGCCAGGCCGGTGATCGCCATACCCATCCCACAGGAGCAGGCGAGCCTGATCCTGGCGATCGACGTATCGCTCTCGATGGGCGCGGTCGACGTCGAACCCAGCCGGATCGACGCAGCCCAAGAGGCAGCGGTCCGCTTTGCCCAGATCGCCCCGGACGATCTCAATATCGGGCTCGTGGCCTTCGCCGGCACGGCTCTGCCGGTGCTGGCGCCGGACACCGATCGGGCGTCTCTCGATACGGCCGTCGACCGGCTCGGCCTCGGACAAGGAACCGCCATCGGCGAAGCGATCTTCACTTCGCTCGACCAGCTCGAGTCGTCGGTGCCGGATCCTGACGTGCCGAAGGCGATCGTGGTCCTCTCGGACGGTGAAACCACCGTCGGGCGACCCGATTCCGAGGCGGCCTCGGCGGCCGTCGCCGCCGGCGTCCCCGTCTACACGATCTCGTTCGGGACGTCTTCGGGCACGGTGGACTATCAGGGCGAGCGGATCTCCGTCCCAGTCGCCCCGGAACCACTGCGCCAGATCGCCGAGACCACCGGCGGCCAGTTCTTCGAGACGGCCAACGAGCCCGAACTCGCCCAGATCCTGTCGACGATCGGATCGGAGGTCGCGTTCGAGACCGAGGACCGTGAAGTCACCGACTGGTTCGCAGTGACCGGACTCGCGCTCGTCTCCCTCGCCATCGCCGGCTCGATTCGCTGGTTCGGTCGGATCGTCTGAGCGGCGCCGTCATTCGGCGATCGCGTCCAGCAGTGTCGAAGCGATGGACCTGAGCTGATGTTGTTGGTCCGGCGCCAGTCGATCGAAGACCATCCGCCGCACCTCGGCGACGTGACCGGGCGCGGCAGCCTCGAGCGCCCGGCGACCCTCCGGAGTCAGGAAAGCTTCCTGGCCCCGACCGTCCGTCACGCAGCTACGCCGGACGACCCACCCATCGCGCTCCATCCGGCGGACCGCATGGCTCATCCGACTGGGCGAGAACTGGAGGAAGGCCGCGAGGTCTCCCATGCGCGCCCGCTGTCCCTCGGCCTCCGACAGCGCCACGAGCGTGGCGTAGTGGGCGTGGCTCATCCCCGAGTCCTTGGTGAGCTGGCGATCCAGACCGCCTTCGATCAACCGGCAGACGGTGTTGAAGGCCCGCCAGGTGGCCTGCTCGTCGGCGGAGAGCCACTCGACGTCGGCTTCCACAGCCATCACGCGAATTGCACCGAGCGCTTGGCAAATCCGAATTGGAAGTCGTCGATCACCGTGGTCGGCGCCGCCTCGGGATCCGTCGCAGCGCCGAGCGTGATGAACAACGGCGTGAAATGCTCGACCGTGGGGTGGGCGTACGGCATCCCTGGCGCCTGGTCGTAACCCGCCAGAGTGTCGAAGTCGCCGCGGGCGAGCGCCTCGGCGACCCAGGCGTCGAACTCCTTGGACCAGCCTGGAATCTGGTTCTCCCAGAACATCTCCCTCGTGGCATGTCTGAGACCGTGGGTCATGAATCCGGATCCGATGATGAGCACCCCCTCGTGGCGGAGTGGTTGGAGGCGTCGCCCGAGCTGGAAGAGGCGTTCGGGGTCGTGAGTCGGCATGCTCAGCTGCAGGACCGGGATGTCGGCGTACGGATACATGACCTTCAACGGCACCCAGGCGCCGTGGTCCAGGCCCCGCCCAGCGTGCTCATGGAGGGCTTCGTCGTCGGGGATGACGGCGGCGACCTTGCGAGCGAGGTTCGTGGCGTCCGGGGTCCGGTATCGCATCGAGAAGTAGCGCGGCGCGAACCCGCCGAAGTCGTAGACCAGCGGGGTACCCGGCTCCGGTGACGAGAGGCCGAGCGGGGCCGATTCCCAATGCGCGCTGATGACCAGGATCGCCTTCGGCTTCGTCATGGATCGAGCCCATCCGAAGAGTTGGTTCATCCAATGGGCATCGTCGAAGACCGGAGGCGCCCCGTGACTGAGATACAGCGCCGGGAGCGGCTGGTCTCCGGGCTGCCAGACCTCCTGATCGACACTCGTCGGTGCCTGCTCCGCCATGAACCGGTCAAAGGCCGCTCCTGGCTCGATGGGGTTCATGATGCTCATGGAGTTGGATCCGATCGGTGCAATATTTGAATGTTCAACATCGTAGGTCGATGTTGGTTGAGATGTCAACCATCGGTCGTTGGTCGTACGGGGTTCGGTCGAACAGCCCTGGCCTCAACGCCCACGCCGGGGTACGGTCGGCGTGGGAGCAGCTCAGCCGACGGAGAGGGCACCGG
>JAHEDH010000139.1 GCA_024641285.1 bacterium
GTCGAGATGAAACCGGCGGAGGTACTCGCCCGGCGGCCTCGGGAGGTTCTCTCGGACGTCCTCCCTGGCGTGATAGGCGTGATCCATGCGGGCGGCATACGCAGGCAGGTAGCCGCCACCGTGCACCAGCACGATCTTGAGGTCGGGGTGCCGTTCCATCACGCCGCTGAAGATGAGATGGCTGGCCGCGATGGCTCCTTCGATGGGATGGCCCACCACGTTGATGAGGTAGTGGTGGTTCAGTCGCCGCTTGTTGTCGTGACCTGACGAGTGGATCACAACGACCGCACCGAGCTTCTCGACCTCCGCCCAGAACGGCTCGAGGCGTTCGGCACCGAGTTCCTCGTCCTCGACACGGCATGCGATCTGGATTCCTCGGAACCCAAGATCGTTGATCACGCGCCTGAGCTCGGAGATGGCCAGGTCGGTGTCCTGCAGCGGCACGTTGCCCATTCCCACGAATCGGTCGGGGACCTGGGCGATGAGATTGGCGGCCATGTCGTCGTTCATCTGAGGGAAGACCTCTGCTGCCACGTCGGTGTCGGCCCAGTAGTACATCTGCGGCGGGAAGTTGGCCACGGCCTGGATGTCGATGCCCATCCTGTCCATGTCCTCGAGCCGTCGATCGATCGACTCCATCTGCGGCCGGATCGCAGCCATCTGGCGCTTGTTGACCTCGCGGGTCAGATCACTGCCGACGTTGAGCGAGACCTTGCCGAGCCGGTCGGCCTCTGCGTGCATTCGTTGCATCACCGGCCGGGACTCCCAGTGGCAGTGGAGGTCGACGACGAGACCACCGGGTTTCGCCACCCGGCCCGAACCGGTGGAGCCGTCGGTCATCGGCGCCCTGAGCGCACAGGATGTCAACACGAAAAAAGTCCCTTCAACGAGATCTGACATGATATAGGGTCGCCCGACGGGCCCTGCCGGCTGTCTTCAGTCCGACCTGTCGCCGTTCGGAACCACGGTCGGGACGTCACCGGTTCCGTCCCGAGGCTTCCACGCGCCCAGGTTCGCATCCACTGTGACATCGGCCGTCCGAAGGAGGTCGAACGCCCACTCGTCGAACAAGTCGGAGCCCTGCGAGTCCGATGCGATTGCCTTGACCTCCTCGATCACCGTCTCCAAGGGCGGGGCGTCGCGTGAGGTCACCCCTGCGACGTACACCGTGCCATCACTGAAGGTGCTGAGGTAGGCGCGTCCGACCTCGCCGTCGAGGGCGATCGGCTGTACCGGACCGGGCAGCTGAGTCGGGAGGTCGCATCCGAGATCGACCGGCTCAACCAGATTCCCGAGCTCATCCTGCACCGCTTGGAGCGTGATCGCTCCAGTCGTTGCGCGCTCGATGTCGGGGATCGCTTCGTCGGAGGCAGGTGCGAGCAGTGTCACACATGCGCGGGAGTTCACGCCGAGGAACGTTCGATACGCCGCATCGAGGTCTATGTCCGGACCGCCGCGCTCGACGAAGGCGCGCTGGAGCTTCTCCCTCAGCACGTCGAGCTCGGCTTCGAGGAGCACACGTTCCCTCGAGACGCCGCGGTCGGCGAGTCTTGCTGCAGCCACCTCTTCGTCGTCACTCAACCGCACCGCCAGCGCGGCCTCGATCTCCGCATCGGAGGGAACCAGGTCGAATTGGGCTTCCGCCTCGCGGGTCACGAGGTGGTGCAGGATGATCAGAAAGAGGGTCGACGCACGCTGTTGTTCGTCGAGTTCGGCGCCCGCAGCATGCAATGTCTCGATCCGATCCGATGTGATCTCCACACCGTCGATCGTGGCAGCCGAGCCACTCGTGGAGCATGCGGAAGCGAGCAGCCCGAGCACGACGACCGCAGCCAAGCGTCTGATCGTCGGCCGTCTCACCGAGCCACGATCTCTATCAACATGCGCCCGCGACATTCATGACGTAGGCGAGCATCGTGTAATACCCGACGGTCGCAGTCAGCTCCACCGTTCCTTCAGTACCGAGCATTTCGACCATCTGGGCGAAGAGAGCGTCGGAGACGTTCCCGGTTTCACACAGCTCGCGTACGTAGCCGATGATCGTGCTCTCGCGATGATCGAGATCGTGATCGCCGCCTGATCGGAGGTACTCGGCCGTCTCGGGCCGCACGCCGGCTTGCAGTGCGATGGGGTGGTGGCTGTCCCACTCGAACTGGCAGTCGTTGACGACTGCGGCCGTGATGATCACCAGTTCGCGGTCGTGGTCGGCCAGCGTTCCGCCGAAGCGAATGGCGGCCCCGACGTCGCCGATCGCGCCGGCAACCGCCGGAGCGTGCGCCAGCACCTGGTACGGCCGAATCATCTCTCCGCGGCTTGCCACGATCCGGTCGAAGAGCTCCCGTTGTGGATCGGAATGCAGCTGTTCGCGTTCTGTCAGCAGTTCGATTCTCGCCATGTCAGTCTCCTATACCGAACAGTCGGCGCGCGCTCCCGCCGACGATGAGGTCTCGTTCTTCGATTGTGAGCCTGGCGTCGGCCACGAGCGCGAGGGGGTCGGGCAGGCCCATGTCGAACGGGTAGTCGGTCCCCAGCAACACATGGTCGGCGCCGTACGTGGCCACGAGATGCTCGACCATCCCGGGGTCGAACACCGTGATGTCGAAGTACAGCTTCGCGAGGTACTCCGAGGGCGGTCGGTCGATGTGCTGGCGCAGCTCGGGCCGGTGTTTGAAGGCATGGTCGGTTCTGGCCGAGTAGAAGCCGAGGTATCCGCCGCCGTGCACGACGACCATCTTCAAGTTCGGGTGCCGCTCGAACACCCCGGCGAGGATCATCCGGGTCACCGCCAGCGTCGAGGACAGGGGCATCCCGATCACGTTCACGAGGTAGTAGTCGGTCATCCGCTCGGCGTGCGTGAAGCCGGCGGGGTGCAGGACGATCACGAGACCGAGGTCTTCGAGTGCTTCCCACACCGGTTCGAACATCTCGTGATCGAGGTCGATGCCGGTGATGTCGGCTCCGATGTACACGCCAGGGAACCCGTACTCGTCCTTGACACGCCGCGCCTCGGCGACCGCCGCGTCGGGGTGTCCCATGGGCAGCGTCCCCAGCCCGACGAACCGCCGCGGGTTGACGGCAACCATCTCGGCGATCCGCTCGTTCTGCATCGATGCGACCGCCGGCGCCAGGTCGGCGTCGGCCCAGTAGAAGTAGTGGAACGGCGACAGCCCGATGAGTTGGGTGTCGATGCCCAGGTTGTCCATGTCCTCGAGTCGGGTGTCCATGTCGGTGTACTTGGCGGCGACCAATTTGTAGAACTCGCCGTTGAGTTCCTTGGTGACCGGCGAGGAGAAGAACGTGCGAGGGTCCATCTCCGGCTTGAAATGCGGCGCCGTCAGCTTCGCCGACTCCGGGACGAGGATGTGGGTGTGGACGTCGATCGTCTTGACCGGCGGCTTCGCGACGGCGCTCGGCTTCCACCGCTCTGCCCAGCCCTGAGGTGTGGCTTCGTTGCTCATCTCTGGTCCTTCTCTTCTTCGGATTCTGTCACGATCCTGCCGATACCTGCTCGGCGTCGCAGCACTTCGATCACCGAGGAGTTGTCCTTGTCAGCCAGTCCGCTGTTCTCCCCTTCGGCGAGAATTCCTCTCGCCACGTCCAGGGCCGGTGTCGGGGCGTTGACCGATTGGGCGTGCTCGATCATCAGTCGGGCGTCCTTGTGGCTCTGGCGGAGCCGGGCGTTGGGTCTCTCGTGATCACCGGCCACCATTCGGTCACCCCACAGCTCCATGGCGCCCGAGCGCGCTGCGCTGTCACGGAGGATCTCGAGCGTCGCTGCCGGGTCCAGACCGCTGAGCTCGGCGGTGACCAGGCCTTCTGCCAGTGCCATCCGGTTGACCGCGAGCACGTGGTTGACGATCAGCTTCGTCCTGGCCCCTGCCCCGACCGGCCCGACGTGATGCCACGAGCGTCCGATGGAGCGCATCACCTCTCCGGCATCGTGGAACGCAGCGTTCGACCCGCCGAGCATCACCACGAGCTCACCACGGTCTGCGACGGCGGCGTTCCCGCTGATGGTCATGTCGGCGAACTCGATCCCGACGACGGCCAGGGCGCCTGCGATCTCGACCGACGTAGCGGGGTCTCCGGTGGTGGTGTCGAGCACGAGAAGCGGTCGATCGACGGCCGACGAGATGCCCGCCTCACCCAGGCAGACCTCGCGGGCGATGTCCGAAGTCAGCAAGGAGAGCACCGCGATCTCGCAACCGGCTACGGCGTCGGCAGGAGACGTCGCCGGCTGTCCGCCTGCGGCCACGAACGTGGACATCCGCTCCGGGTCGATGTCGAATCCGCGGACGACGTTGCCGGCCGCCATGATTCGCGATGCGAGTTTCGAGCCCATGATCCCGAGCCCGATCACGGCGATGGGTCGCGGCATCAGAACCGATACAGCGCTTCGGGGTTGTCGACCAGGATCCGCCTGCGCATCTCCGGATCCGGTGCCCACAATTCGAGTTGTTCCAGCAGATCCGCATCGTTCGGCTGGGCGGTGAACTTGTTGGGATGCGGCCAGTCGGTTGCCCACAGCATCCGATCCGGATTCGCCTCGATCAATGCGTGCGCCAACGGAACAGCCTCGGGCCACGGCGGCAGGTCGCCGACTCCCAACCGGTTGGGGCCGGACAACTTGATCCAGGTGTTTCCCTCCCGGACGAGTTCGAGCAGGAGCTGGAACGGGGGATAGTCGGTTCCCTCGGCTGCGGGCATGTAGGCGAAATGCCCGATCGAGATGGGAGTGACGAGTTCGCGGAGCATCGGGGCCAGATCGGGGAGGCTGGGGCCCGGGAACAAGAACTCGAGATGCCACCCGAGCACGGCGACCCGTCTGGCGAGATCGGGAACCTCATCGAGCTCGACCGGCATGCCGCCGACGTTGTCGAGGTTGAGCCTGATGCCGCGTACCCCTCTTGCGTCGTGGGCGGCGAGCTCTTCATCGGTGATCGAGCCGTCGATTGCGATCACCGCCCGTGCGCGGTCGCCCAGGGCCGCCATGCCGTCGAGGATCGCCGAATTGTCGGTCCCGTAGACGGACGGCTGGGTGAACACGACCCGCTCGATGCCGAGCGCCCGGTGCATGTCGAGCATGTGTCCCAGGTTCGACTCCGGCGGGTTGTATCCACGGTTCGGCGACAGAGGGTATTTGTCCTCGAACAGGTGCGTGTGGCAGTCGACTGCACCCGGTGGCACGTCCATGGTCGTGTGCCGGGTGTCTCGGATGGGGGCGAGGCAGGTGGGTACGTCCGTCATGTCGTCCTCACTTCACCGGGTTCGACAGGGTGCCGATTCCGTCGATGCTCACTTCGACGACATCTCCGGACTCGAGATAGACCGGTGGCTCGAAGCCGATCCCGACTCCGAGACCGGTTCCGGTGGCGATGACGTCACCGGGTTCGAGGGTCATCACCTCGGATAGCGTTGCAATGAGCGTTTCGGTGTCGAAGATCAGCGCAGAGATCGGGGCATGTTGGCGCTGCTCACCGTTGACCGTGGTGGTCATCCACGACTCCCGGATGTCGGGCAGTTCGTCACGTGTGGTGATCGCGGGGCCCATCGGACAGAACGTGTCGGGGCTCTTGCCGATGAACCACTGGACGTGGCGTTTCTGCAGGTCTCGGGCCGTGACATCGTTGACGATGGTCCATCCGAACACGTAGTCGAGCGCATCCTCCTTGGAGACGTTCTTTGCGATCTTCCCGATCACGACGCCCATCTCGCCTTCGTAGTCGGTCGTCCCTGTCGGATCGTTGGCGAGCACGATGGCATCGCCGGGTCCGATCACCGACGTCGGGGCTTTCGTGAACACCACCGGGTCGTCGGGGATGAGCTGCTTCTCCGACGCATCGAACCCCGATTTGGAGAACTCGGCGGCGTGATCGCGGTAGTTCTTGCCCACGGCGATGATGTTCTTGCGGACTTCGATCGGAGCGAGGAGCCGCACATCTCTGAGCGCATGACGGGCGCCTCGCTCGCTGGCGGCGGCAACCGCGTCATCCGACCACTTCGAGATCAAGTCGACCATGTCGGTCGGGAGGTCGGGGTCGCCGTCGTTGAGGTCGACCACCTGGTCGCCCTCGAGGGCTCCGATTCGAGTCTGTCCTTGCCGTTCAAACCTGACGAGTCGCATGACGGCATCCTAGATCCTGCAGAATGCACGATCTCTCTGGATGGGGGTCGCCTTCGGTTTCGGATCGGCGATCTCGATGCGTTGTGCGGGGGAATCCCCGTACGAGCCGCGCTCGGGCCTGTCGGTGCTCATCCAGTCCCGGTGGCGTGGCTGTTGAACCGCGCTGTGGACGCCGCTCTGACGGGCCGCCACGCCGCCATCGCCACTGCCATTCCGATGCCGGCAATCAAGAAGGTCGTGCGCGGCCCGATCGACTCGGACATCGAGGCTCCCAATGGTGGGCCGATCACCTGCGCAACCCGCACGAAGGTGACCCACATCAGCACGGTGAGCCCCCGGTACACGTCGCCGCCGACTTCGGCGGTGTGCTCCTGGGCGATCGGGACCCACAGCCCGAAGCCGACTCCGGAGATTCCCAGGCCTACGGCCACGAACCACCATGCCGGTGCGAAGGCGGTGACGGCCGCACCGGCCGCCATCAGCCCGAGGGACATGCTGACGAGGGACCCGCCAGATCTGCGCGCCCTGAGCCTCCCGATCTGGATTGCCGCGACCACCGTTCCGACCTGGAATGCCGCGATGATGAAGCCCCGACCGGAAGAGTCGATCTCGAACACCTCTTTGAGGTAGAGCGGAGTGGTCGTGTAGCCGAATCCGTGGAGGAGCACGGTGGTGGCGACCGTCACGCCGAGGATTCCGATGTAGTCCACGAGGTGGCCCGTGCTTCGGACGAACCGGAACGCGGCGCCGAGATGACGGAGCGGGGATTCCGCCTGCCGCAGCGGCTCCACGGGCATCCGGGTGACCCACATCGCCAGGGGTAACCCGATCAGGAAGATGAGGAACGGGCGAAACACATCGGTCCGACCGATGAGACCCGAGAGCGTCGGGCCGGCCATGTTGACCAGGGTGAGCCCTGCCATGTTGAACCCCATGGCACGGGTGCGCTCCGCGCCCTGGAACAGATCCCCGACCAGGACGATCGACAGGCCGAGGATTCCCGATGTGCCGATCCCTTGAACCAGCCGGGCGGCGACGAGCAACCAGAACGTCCGGGCGAAGAATCCGGCCGTCCCCGCCAGCGAGAAGAGTATGAGGCTGACGAGCACGACTCTCCGCCGCCCGACCTTGTCTGCGAAGTAGCCGATGAGCAGCGACAGCAGCACTCCGGGAACCGAGACGGCAGCCTGGACCAGGCCGATCGCTCCGGTATCGACCGATAGGGCGTCGGCCAGGTCCGGGAGGAGCGGTGAGGTGATCGAGAAGCCGAGCGTGCCCATCGATCCAGCGGCAATGGCGATGGCCAGTCGCTCCCAGCGTGATGAGGACACGCCGATCGGATGGATGATGCGCCGTCTCCAGCCCGGTGACGCCACTGTTGTGGGTTCGATGTGCGTCACGCGCTCACGGGACGAATCGCTGTGAGAGAGACATCGATTCCACCGATCTTCATACTGACCCGATCATGTATGTTGCATCGTATAGGAAGTCGCCCGACGGAATCGCCAGGGAGGAATCGATGGAGATCGCCGAGGAGTACGCCCGATACGCCGCGGATCTGACATTCGACCAGCTGCCGCCCGAAGTCGTCGAGCACGCCAAGAAGCTGATCCTCGACATCGTCGCCAATGCGATCGGCGGACACGAATGGATGGACTCTGGCCCTGTCATCACCGAGGGAGTGCGAAGACTCGATCGAGGCGGAACCGGAGCGACGGTGCTCGCCACCGGCGAGACGATGGCCCCGGAGTGGGCGTCGCTCGCCAACGGCTCCATGGCGCACAGCCTCGACTACGACAATCACCACGCCGCAGGCGTGATCCACGCCGGCTCCTCGGTGGTGTCGTCTGCGCTCGCTGCCGCCGAGGAATCCGGCGCCGACGGTCGGGACCTCATCTGCGCAGTGGTGATCGGATACGAGATCGCATGTCGGCTCGCGATGGCCCTCGGCCCGCACTCCTCCCACGAGATGGGATTCCACCCGACCGGCACCTGTGCGACCTTCGCTGCCTCGGCCATCATCGGTCGCCTTCGCGGTTGTGAGCCCGAGGTGATCGTCAACGCCATGGGCCTCAACGGCAGCCAGGCGGCCGGCTCGATGCAATACGTCGTCAACGGAGCATGGAACAAGCGGATGCATCCGGGTCTGGCCGCCCATGCCGGCTTCATCGCAGTGACCTTGGCCCAGGCGGGTTTCCTCGGCGCCGCCGAAGTCTTCGAAGGCGACCAGGGGTTCCTCCAGGGTTACGCGTTGCGACCCGTTCCCGACCGGGCCACCGCCACGCTGGGATCGGAGTTCGAGACCCTCAGGGTGGCAATCAAGCCGTATTCGCTCTGCCGGTACACCCATCAGACGCTCGAACTTCTCATCGGTCTGGCCAACGAGGGCTCCGTGTCGGCGGCGGAGATCGAGTCCATCCTCATCGAGATGCCCACGTATGGACTTCAACTGGTCGGATCGCCGATAGATGCCAAGCGGCATCCCAGATCGCCGGTCGACGCCCAGTTCAGTGCGCCCTTCGCGGCCGCGTTGGCCTTGACCGAGCGCCGGGCCGGTCTCGATGTCTTCACCAGCGTCATCGAGAAGGGATACTCGGACGAGTTCCAGCGGCTCATGTCGGTCACAGAGGTCAGATCCGCCGACGATCTCGATGCCATGCACCCCGAGTTCTGGCCGGGTCG
>JAHEDH010000024.1 GCA_024641285.1 bacterium
AGACGGCACCGGCTCAGGCAGCCGGGGTCCGCACCGTGATGATCCGCACCGGGCTCGTCATCGATGCCTCGGGGGGTCTGATGACTGAGCGCCTGTTCGGGATTCCCGGTTTGAACCTGCTGCTGCCGTTCAAGCTCGGGGTCGGCGGACCATTCGGGTCCGGTCGTCAGTGGTGGTCGTGGATATCGCTGGAGGACGAGGTGCGGGCGATCGTCCACTGCCTCGAGACCGAATCGATCTCCGGCCCGGTCAATCTCACCGCTCCCGGTCCCGTGCGGCAGCGGGAGTTCGCCAAGCATCTCGGCAGCGCGCTGAAGCGGCCGACGGTGGTGCCGTTGCCGGGGTTCGCCCTGAAGGCGATCGTGGGCCCGCAGTTCGCCAGAGAGGCGATTCTCGTGAGCAACCGGGTGCTCCCGAAGAAGCTCATCGATTCCGGTTTCGAGTTCGCCCATCCAGATCTCGAGGGTGCGCTGGACGCGATCTTCTGATCACCCGACGCTGGAGAGGTCGACCACCGTGGCCGAGGATTCGACTCTGAATATCTCTGCGGCGAGATCGTCGGCCAGATCGAGGAGATCTCGCCGCATGTCGCCGAGAGACTCGTGCACGGCGACGACGGAGCTCTTGATCTGGGTCAGGTGCGAGCGATTCGAGCGGAAACGCTCCGCCAGCTGATTCAAGCGCTGTAGGCCGTCCCGCACCGCCTGGGCATCGAACTCGAGTGTCGACGAGGACGACTGGGCGGCGAGCTGGCGCGCCCATCGCAGAGCGACCCAGACCATCGTGCCGTCGCCCGGATCGGAGACCAGCACGCGACGCCCGTAGACGTTGATCGGACCGACCTCCCTCGGGAAGGCGTCGGGGTCCTTGGACACGCAGATCGCCACGGTGGCATCTCGGTTCGACATGGCGAGATCGAGTTCTTCGAGGATGCCGGAGCTGCCGGTGAGTGACAGGTTGCGCTTGTTCTTTGCCTCGATGGCAACTCTGACTCCCGTGTCGAATTCGACGACGAAGTCCCCGACCACCCGGTCGATGCCACCGGGGGTCTTGGAGGTTCGCTCGACGGTGGCACCCATCTGTCTGGCACACGAGCGGAGCGCCTCCTCGATCTCGTCCTCGTATTCGAAGCCCTTCATCGTTCCACGCTCGGCCTCTTCGGTGCGGCCGCGTTCCTCTGCGACGAGCTCTCGGATCTCGCCGATCCGGCGTTCCAGCAGGTCGGCGATCTGACCCATCCCCGACCCGGACCGGTTCGGGTCCAGAGCCTCGGTCAACCGGCTCTCGAGCGCGCCTCCCGGCCCGAGCAGCGAGGCGACGGCTGCGATGGTTCGACCGGTGTGACTGCTCTCACGCTCGGGGTCGAAGCGCTCGAAGAGCCCGTCCCGCCACGCTGCGAACTCCTCGATCGTGGTCGAGGTGAACGAGTCCTTGGCCGTCGGATCGAGCAGCCGGGTGATTGCGACCCTGGCCTCGGTGAGCATCTCGGCGACCCGCGCCTCGGAGGCGGCCGACGTCTCCCGGGCCGTCTGACGGATCCTCGCCTCGACATCGGCGAGGTCGAGCGTGGCGCCCATCGAGGCGACTCCGCGGGTCCCGACGGCGATGATCCGCTCGATCAGGCCGACCGGATCATCCGATCTGCGCACCAGATCGGCGAGGACCGCGTCCTCGAGCACGAGCGACTCGATCCTGACGGTGGCGCCTGCGACCGTCACGCGATCGCGATTCCCCGATTCGTCCTGTTTCGAGTCGTCTTGTTTCGAGTCGTCTTGTTTCGAGTCGTCTTGGCCCGAATCGATGTGATCAGTACCGGACCTGGCTCCTGTCGCGTCTGCCATGGGGTCACCGTATCCGGGGGGTGTGACATTTTCGGCGACCCCCGCCTGCGGACGCGGTCGGGGATGCTGCGAGAATGGTGGTGTCATGCCGCCGTCCATCGCCCCAGCTTCCCGAGTGCGCGCCGATCTCGATGCGTTGGCCGACGCCCTCGACGCCGCGACCTTCCGGTTCTCCGACGACGGGCGCAGGGCGAGAGGCCGCGAGCGGGTGAGCGCCTTGATCCGACGGTATCTGGTCCCGCGACTCGCCGATCCCGACGGGCCGCTGCTCGTGGCCCTCTTCGGGTCGACCGGGAGTGGGAAGTCGACGATCGTCAACTCGCTCGCCGGGGCAGATGTCACCGTCGCCGGCGCGCTCCGTCCCACGACCCGGGATGCGACGGTGTGGTGTCACCCGGAGAATGCCGGTTCACTCTCGGGGCTCGAGACGACCGGGGCGGTGGCGTACTTCACCGACGACCATCCCGATCTGCGGTGGGTCTCGGTGGTAGACACGCCCGATGTCGACTCCATCGTGACGAGCCACCGCGAGCAGACCGAGCGGATCCTCGGCATGGCGGATGCCACCATCCATGTGACGACGCCCCAGCGCTACGCCGACGCCGTGCCCTGGGAGTTCCTCCAGCGGATGGCCAGGCGCAACGTGCCGATGCTGATCGTCACGAACCGGCTGGCGCGCAGATCCAGTGGGGCCGTCACGGATCTGGCATCCCTGCTCCGTAAAGAGCGGATCGTGCCGGGGATCTCGTCGGATCAGATCGTGGCCATCAGCGAACAGCGCCTCAAACAACACGGCCGGCTGCCCGCCTCGGCCGTCAAGCGGGTGAGCGCATACCTCAGCGACCTCGCAGCCGACCACGCCGACGTGGTCCGCCGGTCGGTTCGGGGCGCGATCGAGACCGTTGCATCGGACGTCGAGGAGGTGCTCGCCGATCTGGAGGCTCAACGAACCGAGGTGGCCGGCTTGGCCGAGGCCGTCGATCTGGCGGTCCGTCAGCAGCGCTCCGAGATCGCCGCACAGCTGGATCAGGGCGATCTCGTCGGTGCCGAGGTGCTCCAGCGGTGGCGTCGGCTGATCGGCGTCTCCGATCTCGCCGCCGTCGTGGCGCGTGGGCTCGGCCGTGTGCGCGACATTCTCGCCCCGAACGACGCCGTCTCGGCTTCGACCGTGCAGCAGGTCGGTCGTGAGGCCAGAGAGGCGATGATCGACATCGCGATGCTGCGCGTGCGCCGTGCTCACGAGTCAATCGCGACCGCTTGGCGGCTCGAGCCCTCTGGCGCGCGACTGGTCGAAGGCGAACTCCTCGTCGCCCGCGAGGATCGCGACGCCGCCGGTGACGAGATCGACGCCTGGCTGGCCTCCCTGGTCGACCTCGTCGCCGAACAGGGACAACGCCGGTTCAAGCTCGCACGGGCGGCGTCCGTCGGGGTCAATGCCGCCGCAACCATGCTCCTGCTCGCCATCTTCTCGACGACAGGCGGGATCACGGGAGCAGAGGTCGGTGTCACGGCCGGTGCCGCCGCCGCGCAGCAGAGCCTCCTCGAGCACATCTTCGGCAGCGCGGCCGCCCGGCGGCTCGCGGAGACCGCCCAGGAGGACCTGATCGACCGGCTGGGCACGATCGTGGCGTCGGAGGGCGACCGCTTCCGCGACGCGCTCGATGCGATCGCCGACTCCGCGGCCGTCGCCGACGGGATCTCTGCGGCGAGGACCACCGTCTCCACGAGTGCATCTGAGTGGCTCGATGGCTGATCTGCGCGATCTGATCGACCGGTTCGACCGACTCGTCACCGTCGCCGACGGCCTGGTGCCCGACGACGTGCTCGAGTCCGCCGCGAGAGTCGGCCGCCGGGCGCGCGATCGCCGAGGGTTCCTGGGCGACACCGTCGTCATCGCGCTCGCCGGAGGGACGGGGTCCGGCAAGTCGTCTTTGATCAATGCTCTCGCAGGGGAGATCGTGGCAGAGACGGGTGCACAGCGGCCGACGACCTTCGAGCCACTCGCCTGGATCCCGGCGAACCCCGAGCCCGGTCTCGTCCGATTACTCGACTCGATCGAGGTCGTAGAGCGGGTGGGGCAGGATCGCGTGCCGTGGCTGGCCGTCATCGACCTGCCCGACACCGACTCGGTGTCGGAGGAGAACCGGGCGACGGTCGAGCGGGTGCTGCCTCTCGTCGATGCCGTCGTGTGGGTGGTCGATCCCGAGAAATACCAAGACCGCGTGCTGCACGAACGCTATCTGGCCCCGCTGGCGCGGCACGCCCACCGGTTCGTCTTCGTCGTGAATCACATCGACCGGGTCGCGACCGGCGACGTTCCCCGGCTCCTCGCAGACCTCGCGGAGACACTGGGAGTCGACGGGGTCGGCGGCGCGCAGATCCTGACGACGGCAGCCGACCCACCGATGGGGGCACCGATCGGCATCGACGAGTTCATCGCCGCGATGAAGTCCCTGGGTGACGCCAAGACGGTCGTTGAACAGGGCTTGATCGCCGACTTGGAGGAGGCCGCGACGACGCTCGGGCGATCCGCCGGCGTGAGTGACACTTCCGGGACCGGGTTCGGCCGGCGCTGGGAGGGCGTGCTGTCTGCGGCGTCGGAAGCTTTGGCCTCCGATCTTCTCGGTGGCGAGACGGTGGCCGAAGCAGGTCGTATCGGGGCGCGTGTCGCCCGGCTCTCTGCGTCGTTGCGGGCGAGGTCGGCTCCTGTGGCCATGGTGGATGTGTCGGCGTCCCCCGGCGGCGGGGCACGACGGGCAATCGACACCGTCGACCGTGAGATCGCCACGCTGATCGAGACGGTTGGACCCGCCCATGCCGGGCCGCTGCGCGAGGTCCGCTCAGGGGTGGAGGAACAGGTTCGTTCGGCGGTGGTCGCCGCGGGTTCTTCTTCGAGCGTGGACCTCGGTTCGCCGCCCGGCTGGTGGCGAACGGCCGGATACCTCAGACCGATCGCAGCGGCCGCCGCCGGTGGCCTCGGATATTGGGTGGCGAACCTCCTCGAGCTCGCCGGCCCGGTCCCGCTGATGGTCGCCCTCGTGGCGGGCGCGGTCGTCTGGATCGCAATCGGGGCACTGGTCTCCGCATCGGGGCGCCGCTGGGGCTCGATGGCCGTGAGCATTCATCGCGAGCAGCTGGCCGGGATGGCGGGGCGGGAGCTCGACCGGAGACTGGGGAGGCCGCTGCGCGATGCGTTGCGGGTTCGAGCCTCGGTCGGTGCCGCCTTGACCGAGTTCGAGTTGATGCGCTCGGGGATCGCCGCACGCTCCGAACGGTGATGGCGCCTTCGATTCGGACTGTCGTCGCACCGCGTTATGGTCGACTGACATGATCGACAACTTCATCGACGACAACGGGGACCGGATCCTGGCGGCAATCGCCGTCGCGATCGGGGTATTCCTGATCTATCTGCTGATCGCTCGTCTGGCGCGTGGCATCGTCAATCGCATCGCCGAGAAGGGCGGCGACTCCGCCGCCCGAGCGGAGACGCTGTGGTCGATGCTGCGGCGCGTCATCCAGATCCTGTTCGTCGCCGTCGGCGTCTTGACGGTGGCGGTCGTGGTCGGCATCCCGATCACGCCGCTGTTGGCAGTCGGGTCGGCGGTGGGCGTGGCCGTCGGCTTCGGGGCGCAGGACCTGGTCAGGGACATCATCGCCGGGTTCTTCATCCTCGCGGAGGATCAGTATCACATCGGCGACGTCATCAGGGTCGCGGGGGTCGCAGGGGCGGTCGAGGACATCCGGCTCAGGGTCACGGTGCTCCGTGATCTGGACGGGTATGTCCACTACGTGCCGAATGGCCAGATCGCCGTCACGACGAACCTGACCCAGCAGTTCTCTCAGGTCGTGATCGACGTCGGGATCGCCTACCGGGTCGACGTCGATTCCGCGCTTGCCGTGTTCGGCGACGAGCTCAGGAGGTTCGCAGCAGACCCGGAGTGGTCGGACAGGATCACCGAAGAGCCCCAGATCCTCGGAGTCGATGCGCTCGGGGACTCTGCCGTGGTACTCAGGGGCGTGCTGAAAGTCGGGGCCGACGACCGCTGGCTCGTCAAACGTGAGGCGCTGCGTCGAATCAAGAACCGGTTCGATGCCGAAGGGATCGAGATCCCCTTCCCGCATGTGACCCTCTATCAGGCAGACAGCGGTTCAGCCGGGGGTTGAGACCGCCACGGTGAGGCTGTCCGGCTGATAGGTGACGCGCATCTGGGTGATGGCGGCGAGGAGCTCCCCATCGGCCTGCGCCTCCACCGGGACGGGGGACCTGACTTCGAAGCTGGACACGTCTTCCAACACGGTCAGTCCTTCGATGGCGTCCAACGACCCCTTCTTTCCGGCGGCCCGGAGTATGGCGGGCACCCTCCGCAAGCGGAGTTGCTCGACGACGAGCACGGCGATCGGGTTGGGATCGCCGAGGATCAGCGGCCTGTTTCCGAAATACGAGTAGACATCGTGGAACTGAGCGAGCAGCCCGATGCCGTGGAGCTCGCGGTCGGCGGTGAGGATCGACACGGTCGGGCGGCGCTTCCTGAGATCGCGTCGGATCGTGGTCACGGCGGTGCGGGCGTAGTGGATCGACCCGAACGACCGCTTCTTCAGCGGGTCCTGCTCGGCGGCGTGGACGACGGCGGCGTCCGGGCCTACTCCGAGCGAGAAGAGCACCGATCGGGAGAACTCGGTCCGATACGACCTGCCTTCGACGGCCAGGGTGGGAACGCGCTTGGAGTCGAACCCCTTCGACAGGATCTTCACCGCTTTCTTCGGGTTCGACGGGGCGCCGAGAATCCGGGCGAGGACATTCGTGGTGCCGACGGGGATGATGCCCAACACCGCAGAGGTGTTCACGAGGCCCTGGGCGACGTGGTGGACGACCCCGTCGCCTCCCATGGCGATGACGATCTCGGTTCCGCCCGCCACGGCTTCGGCGGCGAGGCTCTCGGACTCGGCCGAGTTCCGTGGCCATGCGGCCGTGACGTCGTGACGTTTCGCCAGCGTTCTCATCGCGGTCCGATGGAGACCCCCGGTGAACTGAGACGCCGCCGGGTTGGCGATGAGGAGCGCAGAGGACATGCCCGCAGGCTACCCGGCGACGTCCGTGGACTCGCCGGGCCTGGGCGGGGAAGCGGCCGCAGAACGGGGCCGCCTGGCTAGCGTTGGGACGATGCCCGAACCAGACCAGGTCGTCGCCGGACAAGCACCCGATCCCAACGCCCCGCTGCAGTCCCTGCTCAAGGACAGGGGGGCCGGGGCGCTCCTCGCTGCAGCAGCAGGCGACGTCGCCGGCGGTCGGGTCGGGGGCACATACGGCGCAAACACCCAGATCAGCACCGTGTTCGCCTATCACCTGATGCGAAACGGAGAAGTCGACCGCGATGTGTTCCGGGCCGAGGTGATGCTGTTGGACGGCGTCGGCGAGACCCACCAGGTGTATCGGGGACTCGATTCCGATCTCCGGGTCTGGATGGACTCGGTGAAGGCCGGGTCTCCGATTCCGAGCACGCTCGCCACACCCGGCCCGGCTGTGCGTGCCCTCCCGGCCGGGCTCCGCTTTCGAACCGATCCCGATGCGCTCATCGCTGCCGTCCTGCGGGCGGCTCGTATGACCAATCTCAATGCGGCCTCGGTCGTGGCTGCTGCCGCGGCGGCCGGCGCCGTGGCGGCCTCGACGTTCCATCAGGTCGGGAAGGATCTGTTCCTCGGGGTTGCCGAGACGGCCGATCGGGCGTTGGCGGATCTCGAAGGCGAGGAATTCCGATTCTCCGACATGGACGCGGCGACTCTGCTCCCAAGCAGGATCCGAGATCTCTGTCCACTGGTCGACACCGAGCTGCGGTCGGTGGTCGGCTCACTGTCCGACGACAACGGTCCGCTCGGGATCGACGGAGTGCTGCTGGCGATTGCCATCGCAGGCAACAAGACCCAGGATGCGGTGCGGTTGATCGACACGGCAGCTCAGGTGGGTGGCTCGGACGTGGGAAGCATCACGGGCGCGATCGTCGGTGCGCGCCAGGCGACCTCGATGTGGCCGTGGCGGGTGCCCAATGACACGTGGTTTGCCGAGATCGGACGTCGTCTCGTGAGCGGCGAGACCGAGACGAGGGACCTCCCCATCCCGTACGCCGTCGAGGAGCGCCCGCTGCTCAGACTCGACGCGCTTCCGTCGAACGACCTGTGAGGTTCAGAGCTCCACTTTCCCGATGGTGAACCAACCAGCGAGGATCGATGCTGCCAGTACGAGCATGGCGGCGCTTCGCCCGAGGTCGAGGACGTCGACGATGAGCGCCCAGGCGAGCGGCCCCAGGATCGTGGCGAATCTCCCGACGGTGGCGTACAGGCCGTAGAACTCGCCGAGGTGTTGTGGGGGAGAGACCTCGAGCATCGTGACACGATCCGAGGCCCAGGTGGCTCCGAGCGAGACTCCGCCGATCGCCCCGATGAGCCATGCGAGGGCGATCACGCCGGTGACCGCCGCAACGACACCGCTGAGGATCGCGATCACCCAGCCTCCCAGAGCCCACCGGAGCACCCGCTTCGAGCCGAATCGCTCGACGGCTCGCCCCCCGCCGACACCTCCGACGATGGCGAAAGCGATTGCCAGCGACAGCAGGGTCCGCGAACCGGACGGGTCGAGGCCGATTTCCTGGATCGCGTAGATCGTCAGGAAGCCGCCGATGAGCGTGTTGATCGCATCGGTGTACAGGAAGCGCCCGATGAGGAACCGGATGACGTTGGGCCACTGACCTGCCCGCCGCCACGAGCGGATCAGGTCGCCGACGACCGAGGTGATCGCCGGCGGCCGCCGGTCGGTCACGTCCGTCGGTGGTTCCTTCACGTACACGAACGCCGGGATCGCGAACACGAGGAAGCCGGCTGCGAGCAAGGTGAAGGTCGATGCGTAGCCGAGACCCAGGGCCTCGAGCGAGAAAGCCCCGATGGCCACGCCGATGAACGATCCGAGGTAACCGACGCCCACCCCGTTCCCCGAGACACGTCCACGGTTCTCCCTCGTCGATACGAACGGAAGCAGCGCGTCGTACACGACCGACCCGACGTTGACCGCGACCAGCGCCACCGCCAGGACGAGGAAGGTCACGACATCGGGACCGCGGGTGAGGAGCGATGTCGCCGTCACGGCAACGACCGTGGAGATCGTGAGGATACGCACCCTGCCGCCACGCACGTCCGTCACGGCGCCGACCCAGGGGGCGATGAAGATGACCAGGAGACCCGCCGCCGCCGCCGTGACGGCGAGGGAGGAGTCCGGGAGACCGGAGGTCGTGAGCCACTCGGGGAAGTACAGCCCGACCACGCCGAGGGCGAAGATCGTGTTGGCCAGGTCGTAGACGATCCAGGAGGTCGTGGCGCGTCGATCAGGTGTCCGTGCGGTGGTCACGACGTGAGTATGGCCGGTTTGCTTTGCTCCCCACTGTCCGCTCTCCGCCGTCCGGTCTCCGCCATCCGCTATCTGCGTGAAGAGAGGAGGAAGGCCTGTTCGGCGGAAGGCGGAGTCAGAACGTGACGGCGACCGAGATCAGCTCATCGTGGCCGAGCAGGCCGGCGGTGGCCTGGATGGCCCGGTTCGACTCGTCGAGGGGGAACTGATGGCTGACCAGATCGTCGATCCGCGGGTCGGTCTCGAGCTTGCGCGCGGCCCACCGGTAGGAGTCGCTCGATGCGCCGAGTGCACCGATGATGAGGATCTGCTTGCCGACGATCACGTCGGAGAAGAACTGGCCGAGTGGCCGATTCCCCTTCGTCGAGGCCAGCACGAGCCGGCCGCCTGATCGTACGAGGTCCATGCCGGTGTAGATCGCCTCCGGATCGTCGGAGGTGACATCGATCACGATGTCTGGCCTGGTGCCGAGACTGTTCGCGACTGCGAAGGCGAGATCGTCCTCGGTGGCATTGACGGTGAGGTGCGCCCCGAGTTGGCGGGCGAGCTCGAGTCGGTCGGCGTCGTGGTCGAGTCCGGCGATGCCGATCCACTCGGCACCGGCTTCCTGGGCGGCCAGCAGGCAGGCGAGCCCGCGAGGTCCCGGCCCGAGGATGAGCACTCGTTCGCCGGGCTGCATCTTCGGCAGCTCGACGGCCCACGTGTAGCCGGCGGCGAGGGAGTGGGCGAAGGTGGCGACCTCGGCGAGGGTGTCGTCGGAGATCGGGTGCAGGATGGCGTCGGGATCGATGTACAAGCGCTCTGCGAGGCCCCCCCAGAGCCCGGGTGGTTCGGTCGATGGCAGGGCGCCGTAGGCGTTGAACGGCTTGCGGTGGCTGCAACTGGCGAGGCCCCGCACGCACTGGACGCACGAGCCACAGCGGATGATCGGCTCGACGAGCACGCGGGTGCCGATCGGCAGCGATATGGAATCGTCGAACGTGTCGGCGATCCGGCCCACGACCTGCTGGCCGGGGATGAGCGGATACACCAGGTTGTGACGGTCTCCCCGCCAGGCCTGCACTTCGGCCCCCGAGAGCCCGGTGGCCTCGATGGCGAGCCAGCCTCCGCGTTCGACACCCCGGGCCGGGAGACGCGTCGCGGCGAGCCTCCTCGGCTCGACGAGCATCATCGCCTTCACTTCGTGCATGGGAACCCCCGGTGTTCGAATGAGTATGTCCGGCGATCTTGTCGACACTCAGTCGGCAAAAGCCGACGAAGGTCCTGGGCGTTCCTCCGCCACCGCACGATTTCGCGGCGGTACGGTTGGCTTCGGAAGGAGATCACAGATGAGCGATCACGCCATGGGAATCCCCGAAGGGGCCGACGACCCCGTAGCGCCGAAGACCCATCCCGCCGGCGAGGAGAACTACACCAGCGAGGGCCGGCTCAAGAAGAAGTACTACGAGTCGGAGCTCGAGCGGCTCCAGGAGGAGCTCGTCAAATTGCAGTACTGGATCCAGGACCAGGGGCTCAAGGTGTTGGTCATCTTCGAGGGCCGGGGCTCGGCGGGCAAGGGCGGCGTGATCAAGCGGATCACCGAGCGAACCAGTCCCCGCATCGTCCGTGTCGAGGCCCTGCCCAAACCGACCGAGCGCGAGCAGACCCAGTGGTACTTCCAGCGCTACGTCGAGTTCCTGCCCGCCGGCGGCGAGATGGTCCTGTTCGACCGCAGCTGGTACAACCGGTCGAACGTCGAGTGGGTGATGGGCTTCTGCACCGAGCAGCAGCACCAGGAGTTCCTCCGCAGCTGTCCCGAGTTCGAGCGGATGCTCACGCGCTCGGGCATGATCGTCCTGAAGTACTGGTTCTCGGTGAGTTGGGCCGAACAGCACCGGCGATTCGAGTCGCGCAACGAGGAGCCGCTCAAGCGCTGGAAGCTGTCGGAGATGGACCTCGAAGAGCACCGCCTGTACACCAAGTACTCGATGGCGAAGGACACGACGTTCCAGTTCACCGACATCAAACAGGCCCCCTGGTACGTGGTGCCTTCCGATGACAAGCGGACGGCCCGGTTGAACTGCATGAGCCATCTCGTCTCCCAGTTCCAGTACGACGACGTCATGCCGGAACCGGTGGTGCTGCCGGAGCGCGACGACTTCCCCTACGTCCGTCCCCCGATGGGCGAGCAGACCTTCGTCCCCGCCAGATACTGAGGTCGATCAGCCGAGCATGTTCCAGGCGTAGAGAAAGGCGCCGGCGTTCCACGTCTGGCGCGGCGCCCCATCCGGTCCGTCGTCGCCGATCCACTCCGAGAAACGCCATCTGCCGAGGGCGTTCGCCCCTGCGAGGCGCTCCAGCAGCGGGAGCGCTGCCGAAGCGCCGTGGTGTCGGGCCACGGCCGCGGCGTGGAATGCGCCGACATAGGGCCAGGCGGCGCCGTTGTGGTACCGACCCGGGCGGTTCGACCAGCGGGGGTCGATGGCTGAATCGACGGCATCGACCAGCATCGCCGATGGGTCTCCTGGGGGGAGCGGTTCGGGGTAGGTCTTCGACGGCCACGGGTGAGACGAGGGCTCGAGCGACCCGAGGATCGCCGTCGCGCGGGGCCCGCCCGCCATGCCGCTGACGATCGCGAGGCTGTTTGCCAGCACGTCGACGACATCGATGAACGCGGCGTGCACGATGTGGCTGACGTAATGGGCCCGAGGACGGGCGGCGAGCCGTTCGTACTCACCGACGAGCGCAGAATGGGCGAAGCCATTCGGATAGAGGTCGGCAACGCCGACACCGGGCACCGGCCAGAACCAGGCGTCGACCAGGGAGACCGGATCGACCAGGGGAGGGTCGAACGGCTCGCCGAGCGCACCGGCGATCTCCACCGTCGAGCGGATCGCCCAGGCGTAGAGGACGTTGAGGTGGAGGGTGCGGCCCGACCTGGTGAGCGCCGCGTCCATCCAGTCGGTCGACGGGGCAACGGAGATCAGGCCAGAGCCGGTGACGTCCTGGTACGACAGCCACCGGATCGCCGAGCGCACCGGTTCCCACCAGCGTTGCACGCCATCGATGTCAGCGGTAGCCGAGAGATACTCGGCGACGACGATCGGCAGCCAGGCAGTCGTGTCGACGACCCCGCCCTCTCCGAAATCCCAGGTTCCGTGCGTCGGGTCGACGAGTGCCGGGATCTGGCCGAGGGAACTCGCACGGGATGAGAGCGTGTCCAGCGTGGCTGCCACCGTCTGTGTGAGGGCCGGGTCCCCGCTGGCGAGCGCGCCCAGCGAACTGATGAGCGCATCGCGAGCCCAGATCACCGCGTAGTGATCGAAGTCGGGTGACGCCACGAATCCGGATGGTGTGGATGCGGAGATCAGGAGTTCGAGCGACCGTTCCACTGCTTCGTCGGTGAGGCCCGCCATGGGCGAATCCTATTGGTCCCGAGAGGAACGGTTCACTCCACCACCCGGCGCCCGGCCGTAATCTGCTGCCGATGCAGGTCACCTCCGACGATCGAACCCGAACCCGACTGCGCTGGGTGCTGTTCGCTGCCGTCGGTTCGATGACGACCGGATACATCGCTGCAATCACGGTTGCGACGCTGGCTGCGCGGTCGATCACGGGTTCCGAGTTGTTGGCGGGGGTCCCAGGTTCTCTCGCCGTCATCTCGACCGCGATCGGGACGTCGGTGCTCGGTCGGGTCGTGGTCTCGGCGGGGCGCAGAAGGTCTCTCGTCGTGGGAACCGCTGCGGCAATCGTCGGTGCCGCGGTATCCGTGTTCGCCGTGTTCGAGAGCCGGTTCGTCGTGCTCATCGGTGGGATGGCCATTCTCGGGTTCGGCAACGCCGCCTCCCACCTGTCGCGCTACACGGCGGCGGACCTCGTGAGTGCCGAGCACCGTGGCAGCGCACTCAGCCTCGTGGTGTGGGCCGGCACCATCGGTGCCGTCGTCGGGCCGCGTCTGCTCGGGCCTGCCGGAGACATCGCGGAGCGGATGGGAGCGTCGGAGTACGCCGGAGGCTATCTGGGTGCCGTCGTCTTCATGGGGGTTGCATTGCTGCTCTTCCTGCTCGCGCTGCGGCCTGACCCGTCGACCCTGGCCGTGGTCGACGACGAGGTCTTCGGATCGGTGGCCACAGCGGCTCCGGTGGTGGCGCGAGACGTGTTCGGCCGCAGGCCGGTCCAACTCGCCCTCGCCGCCATGGTGATCGGCCAGCTCGTGATGGTGCTGATCATGACCGCCACGCCGATCCACGTCGAGAACAACGGATTCGGCCTCAGCCTGGTCGGCAGCATCATCTCGGCCCACACGCTCGGCATGTTCGCCTTCGCTCCGCTCGTCGGCCGGATCGTCGACCGGGTGGGTGCCGTGCCGATGATCGGCGCCAGTGCGGCCGTGCTCGTCGGCTCGGCGCTCCTCGCCGCCACCGCCGACCCGTCGGCGACCGGCGTGCTCATGTTCGCGCTCTTCCTGCTCGGCATCGGATGGAACCTCGGGTTCGTCTCAGGCAGCACCCTCCTGAGCGTGAGCGTGGAGTCGTCCCTCCGGCCGCTCATCCAGGGTCGGGTCGACTCGATGGTGTGGGGCTCCAGCGCGTTGGCCAGCGCAGGTAGCGGTGTCCTCCTCGCCGGACCTGGCTACACCTTCCTCAGCCTGCTCGGCGCAGCCTTGGTGCTGTGCCTGGTCGGGATGCTCGCACGGCACCGACTGCAGCCGATCCCGGCCACATGATCCGGATGTGCAGTGGCGCGATCGAAGTAATGCGACCGCTGCCGACAGCGGTCTGATGCCTGCGCCTCCCGAGCCGATGATGGCCGTCCCGGTCGATGAGCCGTTCGACGATCCCGAGTGGGGGTTTGAGCCGAAGTGGGACGGAGTGCGAGCACTTCTCCAGGTTTCGGACGGGCGGGCGCGTATGTGGTCGAGGAACGGCAACGAGATCTCTACGGCGTATCCGGAGGTCCAGGAACTCGACCGGCTGGCGGACGGCACGATCGTGGATGGGGAGGTCGTGGCCTTTGGCGACGGGCGGCCCTCGTTCGAACGCCTCCAGAGTCGGATGCATCTCAGGGACCGGAAGAGGGTCGCTCAGGCGGCGATCGACAATCCAGTGGTCTTCATGGCGTTCGACATTCTCGCCGACGGCGGGAGAGACCTCACGCGGTTGCCGTTCTCGGAGCGCAGAGCACGATTGGAGCGCGTCGTGCCGGTGAGCGAGCGAATCCAGATCTCCCCGCTGACGATCGGCTCGGGCCGGGCACTGTTCGAGGCCGCCAAGGCGCAGCATCTCGAGGGGATCGTCGCCAAGCGGCTGGACTCGGCATACGTCCCCGGCCGACGCCACCCCACCTGGAGGAAGATCAAGATCGTCCATGACGTCGATGCCGTGATCGTCGGCTGGCGAGTCGGATCCGGAGGGCGGTCACACACGCTGGGCTCGTTGGTCACTGCCCTGTACGACGGTGGATCGCTTCACTACATCGGCTCGGTCGGGTCGGGCTTCGACCAGCGGTCGCTCCAGGCGATGGAGGAATTGCTCGGACTGCTGTCGACTGAGGTGCCTTCACTGACACCGGATCGTGTCCCGGACGCCGGTGAGGTGCGATGGGTCAGGCCCGAGTTGGTCGCCGTGGTCGAGTATCGCGAGGTCACATCTGCGGGTCATTTGCGGGCCCCGGTCTTCAAAGGGATGCGGGCCGACAAACCCGCAGTGGAGTGCACGATGGATCAACTCGTCTGAGATTCCACCCCTGCGGACGGCCGAGTTGATACGGTTGGATCCAGAATCGACGTCACAGGGTCGGCGAACGACGAATCCTGGGCGTACCGGGTCGGGATCGTTGATCTCCGACGAGAAAGGAGACCGATGGCGAACGTCGTGCGAGCAGCGATCGTGCAGACCGAATGGACCGGTGAGAAGGAGTCCATGATCCAGAAGCACATCGACTACACCCATCAGGCGGCCGAGCAGGGCGCCCAGGTGATGTGCTTCCAAGAGCTGTTCGACAACGCCTACTTCTGTCAGGTGCAGGAGGCGGAGCACATGGACTCCGCAGAGCCGGTGCCGGACGGTCCGACGATCCAGCGCATGATGAAGCTGGCCAAGGAGACCGAGATGGTGCTCGTCGTTCCGGTCTACGAGAAAGAGGACGACGGCTTCCTGTACAACACGGCGGCAGTCATCGAGCGCGACGGCACCTTCCTCGGCAAGTACCGCAAGACCCACATCCCCCACGTGGGAGGATTCTGGGAGAAGTTCTACTTCCGTCCCGGCAACCTCGGCTACCCCACTTTCGACACCTCCGTCGGAAGGATCGGCGTGTACATCTGCTACGACCGGCACTTCCCCGAGGGGTGGCGGGCGCTCGGCCTGGGCGGCGCGAAGATCGTGTTCAACCCGTCAGCGACGAGCCGCGGCCTGTCCATGTACCTGTGGAATCTCGAACAGCCGGCCTCTGCGGTGGCGAACGAGTACTTCATCGGTGCGATCAACCGGGTCGGCATCGAGCCGTTCGGTGACAACGACTTCTACGGGTCCTCGTATTTCGTCGACCCGCGGGGCCAGTTCGTCGGCGACACCGCGTCGGACACAGAAGAAGAGCTCGTCGTCCGCGATCTCGAGATGGACATGCTCGAAGAGGTCCGAAAGACCTGGGCGTTCTACAGGGATCGACGTCCCGACGCCTACGGCCCGCTCACCGCACCCTGAGGCCGGCGATGAGCGAGCACGCAGAGCTGCTTGAGCGCCACCGCAAGGTCCTGCCGAGCTGGATGGTCCTCTACTACGACGAACCGATCTCTCTCGTCGACGGCGAGGGTCGACACGTCGTCGATGCCGAAGGCAATCGGTACCTCGATTTCTTCGGCGGGATCCTCACCACCATGTCGGGCTACAAGGTCCCCGAGGTGGTCGAGGCGATCAAACGCCAAGCCGACCGGATGTTGCACACGTCGACGCTGTATCTGATCGAGAGTCAGATCGCGCTGGCCGAGCGGATCTCGGAGGTCTCCGGCATCCCCGACGCCAAAGTCTTCTTCACGAACTCGGGGACCGAGGCGAACGACGCCGCACTGATGTTGGCCACCCAGAAGCGCAAGTCCAACCAGGTGCTGGCTCTGCGTGGGAGCTATCACGGCAAGTCCCACTCGGCGGTGGCGATCACGGGCCAGCGAAGCTGGTCCTCGACCGGGTACAGCCCGTTCAACGTGACCTACATCCACGGCGGGTATCGGTATCGCAGCCCGTTCGGCCACCTGCCGGACGACGAGTACATCGCGGCCTGTGTCGCCGATCTCGAGAACATGCTCGAGGTCGCAACGTCCGGGGACGTGGCGGCGATGATCGTCGAGCCGATCCAGGGGGTCGGCGGCTTCATCACGCCTCCCGACGGCCTGTTCACGGCGATGAAGGAGGTGCTCGACCGAAACGGGATCTTGTTCATCTCCGACGAGGTGCAGACCGGATGGGGGAGAACCGGCGAGCATTTCTGGGGATATCAGAGTCATGGCATCACGCCCGACATCATGACTTTCGCCAAGGGTCTCGGGAACGGGTTGGCGATGGCCGGTGTGATCGCATCCGCCGAACTGATGGACTCTCTACCGGCCAACTCGATCTCGACGTTCGGTGGCAATCCGCTGTCGACAGCCGGCGCGCTGGCGAACCTCGAGTACGTGCTCGAGCACGACCTCCAGACCAACGCCTACAAGGTCGGGAACCACCTCAGAAACAGAATCGACGGTCTGGCCGAGCGGGTCGACAGCATCGGCGAGGTTCGTGGCAAGGGTCTCATGATCGGGATCGAGATGGTCGAGCCCGGCTCGAGACGCGCCGACAAACACGGCGCCGCCGAGGTCATGGAGCAGGCGAAACGCCGAGGCCTGCTGGTCGGCAAGGGCGGGATGTACGGCAATGTCCTGCGGATCGCGCCTCCGCTGTCGCTCACCGAGGCAGAGGCCGACGAGGGTTATCGGATCCTCGAAGCGGCCATCGAGGCGGCCACACAGATCTGACGTCGACAGCGAAGAACGGTCATCGGACGCCCGCAACGGGCGGGAAGGTAGTCAGCCAATGAAGACGCTCATCGAGAACGGAATCGTGGTGACCCATGCCGGGCGGATGACCGCCGACGTGCTCATCGATGGGGAGACGGTCGTCGGTATCGCCGCCTCCGGCTCCCACGGCTGGACCGCCGACCGCGTCATCGACGCCGCGGGGCGCTTCGTGTTTCCCGGCGGTGTCGACGTCCACACCCACATGGAGCTTCCGTTCGGCGGGACCTTCGCCTCCGACGACTTCGAGTCGGGCACACGAGCGGCGGCGTGGGGCGGGACGACGACGATCGTCGACTTCGCGGTGCAGACGATCGGCGAGCCGATGATGGCCGGCTACGAGGCGTGGCGGGAGAAGTCCGACGGCAGGTGCGCCATCGACTACGGGTTTCACATGATCGTCTCCGATGTCAACGAGCAGAGCCTCAAGGAGATGGACATCCTCATGGGGGAGGGTGTGACCAGCTTCAAACTGTTCATGGCGTACCCGGGGGTGCTCTACTCCGACGATGGTCAGATCTTCATGGCGATGCAGAAGGCGGCGGAGAACGGCGGCACGATCATGATGCACGCCGAGAACGGCATCGTCATCGACGTGCTGCGGGATCAGGCGATCAAGCGTGGCGAGACCGATCCGATCTATCACGCCATCACCCGGCCACCGATCACCGAGTCCGAAGCCACCCACCGGGCCATCGCCTATGCGGAGCTCGCCGGATGCCCGCTCTATGTCGTCCACATGTCGGCCGACGAGGCGGTCGCCGAGGTCGCCCTGGCTCGTGACCGTGGGCTCAACGTCTTCGGTGAGACCTGCCCGCAGTATCTCTACCTGGACTGGGACAACCTGCGCGAGCCCGGGTTCGAGGGAGCGAAGTACGTCTGCTCCACCCCGGTCCGTTCACGTGAGGACGGCCATCAGGATGCGCTGTGGATGGCGCTCGCCACCAACGACCTCCAGGTCATCTCCACCGATCACTGCCCGTTCTGCATGAACGACCATCCAACTCTCGGGACGCAGAAACGCCTCGGCGAGGGCGACTTCACCAAGATCCCCAACGGCATCCCGGGGGTCGAGGAGCGGATGCGACTCATCTACGACGGAGCCGTCTCCGACGGGAGGATGTCGCTCGAGCGGTTCGTCGAGGTGTGCTCGGCGACACCGGCCAAGATGTTCGGGATGTACCCGAAGAAGGGCACGATCGCAGTCGGCTCCGATGCCGACATCGTCATCTGGAACCCCGACGTCGAGACGATGATGTCGGTCGACGTCAACCACATGGATGTCGACTACTCGGCATACGAGGGCAAGACGGTGAAGGGCAAGATCGAGATGGTCATGTCGCGGGGCCGGGTCCTCATCGAGAACGACACCTATCACGGCTCGCCCGGCGATGGATCCTTCATCGCCCGCGACACGAACCAGTACCTCATCTGATGGGCCGATCCAACGAGTTGACGTTCGGGGCCGTCCTTCAGGCCAATCCGCCTGCGAGGAAGCTGGTGGAGCGAATGCAGTTTGCCGAGCGGCACGGGTTCACCCACGGTTGGACGTTCGACTCTCACGTGCTCTGGCAAGAGCCCTACGTGATCTTCTCGGAGATCCTCTCGTCGACCGAGCGGATGATCGTCGGGCCGATGGTGACCAATCCCGGGACCCGCGACTGGACGGTGCAGGCCTCGATGTATGCCACGCTCAACGAGCTGTACGGACCGCGCACCATCTGTGGGATGGGCCGCGGCGATTCGGCCCTGCGCTACATCGGCAAAAAGCCCACCACGCTTGCGACCATGGTCGAGTCGATGCGGGTCATCAAGAGCCTGGTCGCGGGTCGGGAGACGTCGTACAACGACAAGGAGCTCCGCTTCCCCTGGCTGCACGGCGCCGGCTGGGATCTGCCGATGTGGGTCGCCGGATACGGGCCGAAAGCGCTCGCAACGGTGGGCCGGCACGCCGACGGGTTCGTGCTACAGCTCGCCGATCCGCAGATCCTCGAATGGACGGTAGGGGCGGTCCGCGAAGCGGCGGTCGAGGCGGGAAGGGATCCAAACGACATCGACGTCTGCGTCGTCGCTCCCGCATTCGTCGGTGACGACATCGCCGACCAGCGCGAGCAACTCAGATGGTTCGGTGGAATGGTCGGCAACCACGTCGCCGACCTCGTGAAGCGGTACGGGCAAGACGAGTCGATGGTGCCGAAGGTGCTGTCGGAGTACATCGCAGCTCGGGAGGGCTACGACTACGCCCATCACGGCAAGGCCGGCAATCCTCATGCTGACTTCGTGCCCGACGAGATCGTCGATCGCTTCTGTGTCCTCGGTCCCGTCGAGGCCCATGTCGAGAAGCTGCATGAACTCCGAGAGTTGGGCGTCGACCACTTCGGGCTCTACCTGATGCACGACGATATCGAGGGCACCATCGAGGCATACGGCGATCGGATCATCCCTGCCTTCAGAAGCTGAGCGACCCGTACCATCGGCCACCATGGCTCAGGTCACCGTGGACTTCGACGACTACCAGTCGGGCTCGCTCCCCGGCGTCTGTGTGCTCACTGGTGCGGCCACCGTCGATCGGATGGTCGTGAGAACTGCGGTGCGTGACCCCCTCACGGGATCGAAGCCGGCCGGGCGCCTGCTACGTTCGCTCGACGGCGTGTTCAGCACCATGGATCCGCGCAGGCCGCAGCACATGCTCCTCGGCCGGCTCCCGATCGACCCCAAGGCGCTCCGAAGGAGACTGCTGGAGCGCGGCGTCTGGCAGGTGACCCGTTGGTCGGGGCTGGTGTTCTTGGTCCTCGCCGCCTGGGCTTCGGGTCCCTGGTCGCCGGTGGTCGCCGTTGCCTCGATCGCCGCGATCGTCGTTGCCGGCTTCCGTGGCTGGGAGCTGAAACAGAGCCAACCGATTCCGACATTGATCGGCGGGGGCTCACAGGTCCACCTTCAGAACGTTCATGAGGACTTCGTCATAGCCGTTGAGAACTCCCGGAAGCGGAGGTCCTCCAGTGCTGAGGGCTAGGCGGGCTCGACCGCCACGAACGGGAAGTACTTGGAGCGGCCGTACTGGTCTTTGACCTTGATCTCGATACGTTTGCCGCGTGGGACGTCGAACGTCACCTTGACGTACCACTTGCCGTCGGGTCCGACGATCGTCTCGCCGGTGCCGTACGGCGAGATCACCTCGACCCAGCTTCCCGGCTGACCGGTTCCGTAGTACTCGTCGAACGGCGGTTCGCTGCTGCATTCGATCCAGGTGGCGTTTGCCGTGAAGGCGGCGATCTCCGGTTCTGGCTTGGTCGTCGGTGGCGTCGGCGGCTGGTAGACGGCCGTCACGGCAGCCGTCGCTTCGTTTCCGGCCTCGTCGACCGCTCTGAACACGGCGCGATTCTCGCCTTCGCTCAAGACCAGCTTGATCGACCACGATCCGTCCGGGCCAACGGTCGCCTGGTATGGGCCGGCGAACACGTCTGCGCCCGGCTCGGTGAGCCCGGTGAACGTGATCGTCTTCTCTTCGAAGACCTGCCCGTTCTCGGGGCTGAGGATCTCGATGATCGGTGCGACCGCATCGACGGTGGTGGTCGTGGCGGGCTCGACGGTCGTCTGCGTGGTTTCCGGCTCGACAGGGGCGACCGGGGTGGGCTCGGTCGTCGGCGGCGTGGTGACCGTGGTCACCGTGACCGGGACCGTGGTCACAGTGCTGGAGTCGCCGGCGACGACCTCGGTGTCGAACAGCCCGCTGACCGATACCAGCACGGCAACCGCGAGTGCCGCTCCTGACAGCGCCCAGCCGAGATGAGCAACGGGCCGGCTTCGGGGGGCTGCCGATGCGCGTCGCGTGGGCGGCGTCGCAAGCTGGAGGTCGGTCTCGACGATGGCACTCCTGACAGCGGCGCCGGCCTGGCGGGCTCGAGTCTCGAAGTCGACGCTCATGCTCCGACTCCCGACAGCTTCAGCTTCTTGGCCAGGGCCTGGCGTCCCCTGAAGAGGTGGACCTTGGCCGTCGATGGACTGCAGTCGAGCACTTCGGCGATCTCGGACACGGGGAGGTCGTCGACGTAGTGCAGTGCGATCGCCTTGGCCTGTTGATCCGGGAGGTCGCGCACCGCAGCCCAGAACTTCTGGTCCTCGGGCTCCATCAGGGTGACGGCCTGTTGACGCCACCCGGCGAGCCTCGTGATCGCCTTCAACTCCGATCGGCGCTTCCGGTACGAAGACACCGCCATATTCGACAGCACCCTCCTCACCCATGCATCGGGTCGTTCCATACCCTTGACCTCATCCCATCGCCCGTGGGCCACCATCAGCGCTTCCTGCGCCAGATCCTCGGCGGCCAACCTGCTGCCCGACAATGCGTACGCCAGCCCGACGAGACTCGAGAATTCGCGTCGATAGAACGACTCGAATGGCTCGAGTCGGACGACGACCTCTGTCTCGTTGGGTATGGCCACGCAGCCTCCACCCCGGACCTCGGGGTTCAACAGTCACTCGTGTGGCGACCCGTTCGAGGTTTACCGGTTTCTCGGAATTGGTTCCCTAGGCCCAAATGGGGCCTCTCGTTGTCCATCGGTAAACCAAACGCACCCCTTGATACGAGTTATCGATGAACGCCCAGAGTGAGGACGCACCACATGAAGAACAACCCATTCGTCATTTTCGTCACGGCATTCATCGTCGTGATGGGTTCGGGACTGGCCTTCGCCGCAATCGGCGGGCAATCCGAATCGAGCCGCGGGCTGGAAGAGAGCTCCTTCGCCGTCGACTTCGGGGGTGAGATCGAGTCCCAGCACCCAGAGACAGCGATCATTGAGACCACCGAGGCCCGGGAGACCGGACTTCCGGACGGGTCAGCGGATGAGAAGAAAGCCGAGAAGCAGGAAGCGAGGGCCGACGAGCCCACCGACGGAGAAGGCAGGAGCGACCAGCCGCTGGAGAAGGAAGAAGCGACCGATGATGCGACCTGGATCGAGGTGCTCTTCCCCACGGACCGTCAGGTGTTCGAGGACAAGAGTGTCGTGTTCGAAGGCAGAGCCGAGCAAGGAGCCAAGGTCTATGCCGGGGAGTATCAGGCGGACATCAACGACGACGGGGGCTGGAGGATCGTCCTGTTTCTCGCTCCCGGCACCCAGACAGTCGAGTTCAAGGCAATCGATCCGGCAGGCAACCGTGCAACCGACAGCGTGACGGTCAGCCTCGAGACCGGACAAGAGAAGCCCAAGGCCCACGAGTTCACGGTGCATCAGAAGTATCTGGAGAGTCGCGAACCGTTCGAGAAGTTCTACGGGACCGGGACGCCGGGCATGGGTGTGGTCGCCCGGAGCGAGTTCGGTGTGGCTGATGCCAGGGTCCGTGAGAACGGCGAGTGGTGGCTGCCGATCGAGTTCTCCGGTCTGCTCGAGTCGAAGACCTTCCCGATCACGATCTCCACGACGGAGGGGTTCTCGGGCACCTACTGGTTCAGCTATCTCGCCAAGACCCACGAGTTCACGGCCAACCAGCAATACGGATCGTGCACGGAGAACCCGCCGTACGACGTCTTCTGGGGCACGGGGGTGCCGGGAACGGCCGTCGAGGTCGGCTCTGCGTACGGCAGCGGTCGCGCCGAGGTGGGAGAGGGCGGCAATTGGGAGATGAAGGTCTTCTTCGAGACTGCGCCGGTCGGTCAGCCTTTCGAAGTCGTGGTGGCCGATTCGCTCGGGAACGCGAAGGGCTTCTCCTTCACGCGGCTCGACGGCCAGCCCAAGTAGGTCGCCAGGGGGAGCGAGGGGTGGCGGAGCGGGTGTTCCGCCACCCCTGCGGGGGGCGTTCGGCATACTGGGAGTCGTGACCGGCAGCCGAACGATCGTCCTCACCGGCCCGATGGGCGCCGGGAAGAGCTCCGTTGGGCGGCGTCTCGCTGTGCGTCTCGATCGTCCGCTCTTCGACACCGACGACATCATCCGCCGGGTACTGGGCATGACAGGAGCTGAGATCGCAGAGCGCTCCGGCATCCGATACCTGCACGATCTCGAAGGGGCCATCTTCGATCGGGCACTCGAACGGTCGAGCGGTGCCGTCATCCCGGCTGCGGCCAGCATCGTCGACGACACAACGAGGGTGGAGCGGCTGCGGGACGGGCGCGAGTTCATCGTGCTCCTCACGGCATCACCCGAAGAGTGCACGAGGCGCATCTCGATGCAGACGCACCGTCGAGCGACCGACCGCGACGAGCGCGACGCCCTGTTCGAGCGGAGGCTCCACTCGTACCGCCGGGCGGCCGATCTCCAGATAGACACGACGTCGCTGGACATCGATGAAGTGACGGAGCTCGTCGTGAACGCGCTCTGGGTCAGTTGGCCCTGAGGGAACCGGGTTAACGTGCCCACATGAGCCTTCCCAGCGGTGTGGTCACCTTCTTGTTCTCCGACATCGAGGGAAGCACACGCCTGTGGGAGTCTGATCCTTCGGGCATGCGGGGCTCGCTCGCCCGTCATGACGAGGTGTTTCGAGATCACGTGTTGGCCGCCGGCGGGCACGTCTTCAAACACACCGGTGACGGCTTCGCCGCAGCCTTCGAGTCGGTGACCAGCGGGTTGGCAGCAGCAGCGGCCGTGTCGGAGGCGCTCGCATCCGAACGCTGGGATGGGCCGGCACTCACGGTTCGGATAGGAGTCAACTCCGGTGAAGCACAGCCGATCGACGGCGACTACTTCGGTTCGACCATCACTCGGACCGCCCGTGTCATGGATGCGGGGAACGGGGGACAGATCGTCGTTGCCGACACGGCGCGGAGGCTCATCGGAGATCAGGTGCCCGAAGGCATCGTGCTGGTCGACCAGGGTGAGCACAGGCTGAAGGATCTCGGTGAGCCCATCCGCCTCCACCGCCTGATCTGTCCAGGTGCCCAGGACGATCGCCCGCTGCGAACGCTCGAGCGTGCTCCTCACAATCTGCCGATCCAACTCACGACGTTCGTCGGTCGGGAGGGGCACATCAAGGAGGTCAACGACCTCGTTCGACACTCCCGGCTCGTCACGCTCACCGGGATCGGAGGCGTCGGCAAGACGCGACTGTCTCTGCAGGTGGCGGCTGAACTGCTCGGAGAGTTCGAGCATGGGGCATGGTTCGTCGAGTTGGCGGCGCTCGGTGAGGCGGGATTGCTGGCAGACACATTCTCTGACGCTCTCGGAGTCACGCCCGACTCGACCGTGGGCTCGGAGGAGCGCCTGCTGCGGTTTCTCACCGACCGGCGCGCGCTGCTCGTCATCGACAATTGCGAGCACCTGATCGATGATGTCGCCGACTTCGTGAACCGTTTGCTGCGCCGATGTCCGGATGTGCATGTGCTCACCACCAGTCGTGAAGGTCTCGCCGTCATGGGCGAAGTGCTGTGGCGGGTGCCATCGCTTCGGGTCGATGACGATGCGGCTGCCGTAGAGCTCTTCGGAGAGCGCGCTCGCCTCGTGCAACCGGGCTTCACGGTGACGGAGGCCAACCTTGCGGCCGTCGCCGAGCTGTGCGTGAGGCTCGACGGCATTCCGCTCGCCATCGAACTGGCCACGGCGCGACTCAAGATGCTCACCGTCGACCAGATCTCACAGCATCTGGGTGACCGATTCCGGCTGCTGACTGGCGGCAGTCGTACGGCGGTCGAGCGGCAACGGACGCTCAAAGCGATGATGGACTGGTCATACGACCTTCTCAGCGCCGAGGAGCAGGCTCTGCTCCGCCGCCTCGCGGTGTTCTACGACGGCTTCACACTCGAAGCCGCCGAAGAGGTGTGCTCGGGCGAGACACTCCTGCGGTTCGACGTGCTCGACCTGTTGGGTCGACTCGTCGAGGCGTCGATCGTGACATTCGAAGCCGATCTGCGCCCTCGATATCGCCTTCTCGAGACGGTCCGCCAGTACGCGCTCGACAAACTCGTCGAAGCCGACGAGGCCGACGAGGCGAGGGAGCGGCATGCCGAGTACTACCGGTCACTGGCCGTCACGGTCGACGACCGGTTGAACAGTGCCGACTCGGAGTGGATGGAGATCGCCACAGACGATCTCGGCAACTTCCGCGCCGCGATGACCTGGGCGATCGACGCCAAACGGGGCGAGCTCGCGCTCCAGCTCGCATCCGACCTCAGGCCCTACTTCTGGAACCGGCTCATGTACCGGGAGACCCTCAAGTGGTTGACGAGCGCGCTCCAGATGGTGGATGACGGTTCGGCGAGCGTGCCACGAGCGTTGGCGTTCGCGCTCACCGATGCCGGCAATCTCGGGGACGAGGCAGCGATCGGCTCGCTGAAACCACGAGCGGAACGCCTCGTGGGGGCGAGCGGTCGAGCAGACGCCGGGCTGCTCTCGAACGCGCTGGCCGCCCTCGCTCTGTCCGATGACGTCAAGATCGCCGATCAGCTCTTTCGAGAGGCTCATCTGGCCCTCAGAGAAGCCGGATCCCGCCGTTGGACCGCGCCACTTCAGAACCGGCTGCTCACGGCGTGGTTGATGAACGACGGGTCGTCGAAGGCCGAGGTCCTCGAGTTGGTAGCAGTCGCCGAATCCGAGGAGACGAACATCCACGGGGATGTCGTGCGGGCGTGTTTTCAGACGATCGAAGGTGACCACCAGACGGTTCTCGATTTTGTTGCCGTTCACACGCCGATCGATGAGTGGGAGGAGGCAATGCTGCTGACGCTCGCAGGGCATTCCGCCCGCGCCTTGGGGCGGTCCGAGGAGGCGCTGAGCTCCATCCGGCGTGCCCATCACGCCTTGCGGATCGCCGGCAAGGGCCCGACCTTCTGGGAGCTCGGCATGCTCCTGATCGACATGGGCCGGCTCGACGAGGCCGTCACCGAGTACACGGACACACCCGTGGCCTCAGTCACGGTTCTCGACAGAACGTTCGACGCCCACTTCTTCTCGATGGTCGCAGAACGACGAGGCGCCTTCGAGGCGTCCGCCGTGCTCGCCGGCTACGCGTACGCACGCGGCGCAGCCGGGTCTGTCGCACCACTCGACTTCGACCTTCGTAGGCTCGAGGAGTCCCAGCATCGCGTCGAGCAGGAGTTGGGGACCGCTCGGTATCAGGAGCTCCACCGCCGAGGAGTGGCCGCCGCCTGGGAGGAGCTCCCGCTGGTCCATCGCTAGCGGAGCCCAGCCTTGCATCCGGGTGTCGCCGACGCCAAGGATCACATATGCTCTCGGTCACCGACGCAGGAGGCCCGCCCATGTCGCTCAGCCGAGCCAAGGAATTGGCGTTCGAGAAGGTGCGAGGCCTCTGGGTGGCCATCCCCACGCCTTTCACCGACGAACTCGAGATCGACGAAGCCGGTATCCGGCGGTCCGTCGACTACTACATCGAGGGCCTCGGCGTCGACGGGATCTTCTGCGGCGGAGTGATGGGGGAGTTCTGGTCGATGACCATCGACGAACGCCGGAGGGTTCACGAAGTGGTTGCAGACGCAACCGCCGGCCGGATTCCGTTGATGGCACAGACCAGTTCCCACGTGTTCGACGAATGCGTCGCGCTCTCGAACCACGCCGAGGAGATCGGTATCGACTTGGCAATCGTCATGAATCCGTATTTCCCTCCGAAACCGTCGGATGATCTGGTGCGGGCGTGGTATCGGGCCCTCGACGAGCGGACATCGATCCCGACCTTTCTGTTCAACACCTCGTATTCCGGCTATGCGATATCGCCCGAGTTGATCTCCGAACTGTCCGACCTCGATGGCATCTGCGGAATCAAGAATCCCAAACCACGGGATCATCTCATGAAGGTGCAGGAGCTGTGCGCCGACCGGATCGTGGTGTGTGACGCCGCCGAGGACGACTGGCTGGAGCTCCATCTTGATCATGGCTTCCGGGCTCTGATGTCGACGCCGGCGCTGGCCATGTTCCAGACGCCGGCCGACCGACGGATCCAGCGATACACCGAACTGGCCGATTCCGGCCGAATCGAGGAGGCCTGGGAGGTGCAGGCGTCCCTCGAGCCGCACCGGCGGGCCTTTCAGAAATGGATGCGCGACCCGTGGCTCCTGAACATGGCAGGGGCGGTGCCGGACGCCGAGCTCAAGGCGTGGCTGGGCCTCATGGGGCTCCCCCAGGGGCCTGTACGGCTTCCGCTGCTCCCGCTCGGCGAGGAGAGACTCGAGGAGCTGACCACGGATCTCCAGGCACTCGGGCTGCTCGGCTCGATCGGGTGAACCTACGCCCGGAGCCGGACGACGGCGAGAGGTACCGGGGAGATTCAACCGGCATGGCCACTCGTGCGAGCGGATGAGGACCAGATCGTTCTCACGGACGATGAATCTCGAAGGGTCCCCTCGGTACGCTGATCCGCATGGAACGCCGTCGTCGAATGTCTCCGCTGGTGGTCGATTCGCTGTTCGCGGTCGCCGTGTTCGTGCTCGGTTTGACCAGCCAGGTCGAGATCAGCGACATGGCGCCGGAGATGTTCGCTCGCGAACCGGACGTGTGGGCGAAGCTGCTGATCGCAGCGCAGGCGCTCCCGCTGGCACTTCGCAGGAGATACCCCAGGTCGATCACGCTCGTCGTGTTGTCGGCGTTCGTCATCGATCGTGCTCTCGACTATCCGTCGACTCTCGCCACGGCCGGGCTCATCCTCGCCATCCATGCCGTCGGAAGCGAGCTTGATCGCGACGTGTCGCTTCGCTTCGGCGGGGTGATGGTGGCCTTCGTGACCGTGTACACCTTCCTCGGCTACTTGACGGTCGCGTCCGTCGGAATCGAGGACATCGGGTTCACCTTCCTCTCGACCGTGATCCCACTGGCACTGGGGCGTGAGGTCTATCAGCGGCGTCAGACGCTCGAGATGCTCGAGGAGCGAGCCGAACGCGCAGAGCGTGAGCGGACCGAAGAGGCTGCCAGAGCGGTTGCCGAGGAGCGTGCGAGGATTGCCAGGGAGCTCCATGACGTGGTGGCGCACCAGATGACCGTCATGACGCTCCAGGCGGAGGGGGCGCGCCGGATCGCCAAGGACTCTGACGCCCGCGTCCTCGAGGCCCTCGACACGATCCGCGGCGCCGGCCACGAGGCGCTCCTGGAGATGCGAAGGATGGTCGGGCTGTTGCGAACCGAGCCGGATGACGTCGAGCTCGCTCCACAACCGGGAGTCGATCGGCTCGACGAGCTCGTGGGCCAGATGGAAGAGGCCGGGCTCTCGGTCGAGCTCCGGCGAGAGGGCACGCCCCGGCCGCTCGCTCCCGGTGTCGATGTGAACGTCTACCGGATCGTCCAGGAGTCACTCACCAACGTGCTGAGGCACGGTGGGCCTGGCGCGACTGCAGCGGTGACACTGCGATACATCCCGGACAGCATCGAGGTCGACGTGGCCGACGACGGCAGGGGAGCCGCATCGTCTCTGAACGACGATGGAGGCGGCCACGGCATCGTCGGCATGCGCGAGCGCGTCGCGCTGCTCGACGGCCAGCTGCGGGCAGGTCCGCGCCCGGGCGGCGGCTTCGAAGTGCATGCGGTGATCCCGGTGCCGGCGTGATCGGCGTGCTCCTCGTCGACGACCAGGCGATGATCCGCGCCGGTCTCCGCATGGTGCTCGAATCCGAGCCCGATCTCGTAGTGGTCGCCGAAGCCTCGAACGGGGCCGAGGCGGTCCAGGTCGGCAAACGCGAGCGGCCCGACGTGGTGCTCATGGACGTCCGCATGCCCGAGATGGACGGCATCGAGGCGACGAGGCGTCTGCTCGAGGCGGTACCGGACGCCAAGGTGATCGTCGTCACCACCTTCGACATCGACGACTATGTGTACGGTGCGCTCCGTGCGGGGGCGAGCGGCTTCCTGCTGAAGGACGCCCCACCCGACGATCTGATCGCCGCCATCCGCGTCGTCGCCGGTGGTGACGCTCTGATCGCCCCGTCCGTGACGAAGCGGCTGATCGCCGAGTTCGCCGGGCGCCGCGAAGAGCAGCCGGTGCACGGTCTCGACGATCTCACAGAGCGGGAGACCGAAGTTCTCGCTCTCATCGCAAGAGGCATGTCGAACGCCGAGATCGCCGAGGAGTTGTACGTCTCGGAAACCACCGTCAAGACCCACGTATCCCACATCCTCACCAAACTCGACCTGCGTGATCGCGTGCAGGCGGTCGTTGCGGCGTACGAGGCCGGACTGGTCACTCCGGGTTCCTGACCGATAGGGACCATTGGCGGAAGCGGCCCGGAATCGGGGATGTCAGGATGGGAGTCGGTATCGACCCGGGAGCAGTCATGGCCGACCAGGCAATCGAGGTATCCGACCTCTCGTACTCGTACGGTGACGTCACGGCAGTCGACGGGGTCTCGTTCTCGGTGGCGCCCGGGGAGATCATGGGCTTTCTCGGACCGAATGGCGCCGGTAAGTCCACCACGATCAAGATGCTCACCGGGCAACTCAAGCCGGACTCCGGCTCGATTCGGGTTCTCGGCCTCGATCATGGTGCGCACCGGGAGGAGATCCAGGCGCGAATGGGCGTGTGCTTCGAGGAGAAGAACCTCTACGAGTCGATGTCGGGCGCGGAGAACCTCAGGTTCTTCGCCAGTCTCTTCGGGCTGAAGGACATCGACTCCGATGGGCTCCTGAGACGGGTCGGTCTCGCCGATCGGGCCGACGACCGGGTGGCGAAGTACTCCAAAGGCATGCGTCAGCGCCTGATGATGGCGCGCACCCTGGTCAACGCTCCCGACGTTCTGTTCCTCGACGAGCCGACCGACGGTCTCGACCCGGTGTCTGCGAAAGCCATTCGCACCCTCATCGAGAAGGAGGCGGCTCGGGGCGCAGCAGTCCTGCTGACCACCCACGACATGCACGAGGCCGACGAGTTGTCCGATCGGGTGGCGTTCATCAACGAGGGCCGGCTACATGCCGTCGATACCCCCGAGAACCTGAAGCTGAAGTACGGCGACCGTTCGGTGAAGGTGCGGATGCGGTCCGGCGACGGAGTCGAGGAGCGTGCGATTTCGCTCGATGACTCGGGTGCAGCGGACTTCCTCCGGTCGGCGGTTCAGTCCGAGGGGCTGATGACGATTCACACCGAGGAGGCGACACTCGAGGCCATCTTCATCGAGATGACGGGGAGGGGGCTCGAAGGATGAGCAGGCCGGTGTCGCACGCAACGGTCATCGGCGCGATCGTCCGCAAGGACCTGGCCGAGTACAGCAGGGATCGGCTCTGGGCCTTCCTCACCGTCTTGGTGATCGTCATCGTGATTGCGCTCTTCTGGGTGCTCCCCGACGAGGTCGAGGAGGCGATCAGTGCAGGTGTCTCCGGCCTCGACCCGGCAGCGCTGACCGCCATGGGTGAATCCCAGGAGGGACTGCTGCCGTTGGGGTTCGAGTCCGAGGACGAACTCCGATCGGTGGTCGCAGGCGATGCCACCGCCTGGATGGCGAACGGCGAGATGTTGGTGGTTCCGGACGGGTCCGACCCGCCCGAGGGTGCCGAACGGGTGGGAGTCTCGATCGGGCTGGCCTTCCCGACAGATTTCATCGAGGTGACCGCCGCCGGGCAGACGACCGAGGTGACCGTCTACGTCGACGGCGCCGTCCCGGAGGAGATCGAGACCGCAATGGCGAGCCTGGTGAGGGAGATCGCCTTCGCCGTCGCCGGCGAACCACTGCCGGTGGACACGGGCGCCGTCACCCAGACCTTCGTGGTGTTGGGCCAGGACCGGGCGGGCGATCAGGCGTCCGCCAGGGACGGGTTCCGGCCGATCTTCGTCTTCCTGATCCTCATGATGGAGATGTTCGTCATGGCGTCGCTCATCGCCAAGGAGATCCAGGACCGGACCGTGATCGCCGTGCTCGTGACGCCGGCCACGGTGGGCGACGTGCTTGCTGCA
>JAHEDH010000223.1 GCA_024641285.1 bacterium
ATGGTCGGATCGCTTTCACAGTGGGCGATGTCGAGTTTCGACGCCGGGGTCCCCATCGACGGGCCTGTCACCTACGTCGTCCCGACCATCGAGGCTTTCGCCGCAGCCCACGACCTGGATCCCAAGAACGTGCGACTGTGGGTGGCTCTGAACGAAGTGGCCCACCGTGGCATCTACCGGGTCCCGTTCACGAAGGAGCATCTGGTCGGGCTGATCAAGTCCTACGCAGACACTCTCCGGATGGCGCCGCAGAGCCTCATGGAGATGATGCAGGGCGTCGACCCGACGAACCCGCAAGCCGGCCTCGACCCCGAGAAGCTCGCTTCGATGTTCGACACGCCCGAGACCCGCGCCGCCCAGGCCGACCTCCAGGCGTTTCTCGGACTCGTCGCCGGCTACCGACAGTTGCTCACCCGCCGAGCGGGCGGACAGCTGCTGCCCGACATCGAACGACTCGACACCTTCCGGGATTCCGAACGAGGGCTCGACGACCAGGCCGAGGCCTCGGCGTTCGCCCCGATCTTCGCAGGTGCGCATTCGATCGCCGCCGGCCACAGGTTCTGTGAGGAGGTCGAGCGCCGCTTCGGGCTCGACGCCCTCGACTCGATCTTCACCCAAGACGGCCGTTTCCCGGTCGCGTCCGAGATCGAGGACCCCGTCGCCTGGGCTGCGAGAGTCCTCCTCTCAGACATCGATCCGTCCTAGCGCTCCACGCCTCACGCAGCGCGCCTCACGTTCCCGGAAGAAGTTCTTGTTGGGAGGTGCGCCGCCGATGCACCATCGACCCACGAACCCGCCGGGCCACGCGCCGACTGACAAGAACGACGGTCGTGGCCGTGTGACGCGGCGGCAGCACTCCTCGAGACGGTGGACGCGCATCCTGTTCTCGGGGCAAACTCAAAACGCGACCGTTCCATGAACCACCAGGACAGCTGGAGGAGTCTCTGCCCAAGAATCCAACCACCCCAACGAGCACGCACCCGCGGACTTCCCACAACACCGAGCGCCTCATATGCTCGGGGCATGACACTTTCGATCGGCCAGACCGCCCCCGATTTCACCCTCCGCAACCAGGATTTCCAGAAGGTCACACTCTCGGATTTCGACGGGACAAAGCGCCTGATCGTGTTCATCCCGCTGGCCTTCACGAGCACATGCGAAGGAGAGCTGTGCACCATCAGGGACAACCTGGGGGCCCTGGCCGCACGCGACACCCAACTGTTCGTCATCACCTGCGACAACATCGCCGTCAACAAGCGCTGGGCGGAGGCACAGCGGTTCGACTTCCCGATTCTCTCGGACTTCTGGCCACACGGTGCAACCACTCAGGCATACGACTGCTTCGACGAGCGCATCGGGGTTCCGATCCGCGCCACATACACCGTTGATGAGCACGGCACGATCACCGACGTGTTCAGCACCGAGGCGCTCAACATCGCCAGGGACTTCGACGACTACGTCGGAGCGCTCGACCGTATCGGCTGAAATCAGCGGAAGAGTCGCCGCCAGATCCGGGTGAGCAGCCCGGGCCGGTCCGCCGGCGCGAGCTCGGACAGCACGGATTCCTGGATGTCGATTGGGAGATCCCCCACGATCGACATGCCGCCCATTTCGGATTCCCACACGTAGGTCGCCCGGCCCGGCTCGAACAGGCGGCGGTAGATCCCACCCGCGAGCTCCACGTCGGATGCGTCCGTGTCATCGAGAGCGAAGGTCTGGGGAGAGCTCAACAGCGTGAAGGAGAAGAATCCGTCCGAGTAGAAAGAGGCGGCGCCGGTCTCCCTCCAGCGGTAGGTGTCGAGCCGGGCAAAACCCGCGACCGAGGCGGGAGCCACCGCCGGGTCGGCGTCGACTGGTTCCAGGCGTTGCGTCGGCTCGGACCCGACCGGGTCGGTGATCTCGACCAAGCCGAGAGGCTGAGTGAACGATGTCGTCTGGATCGAGCAGTAGACGGAACCGTCGGCGTTGAACGTCGTCATGGCGATCAGCGCGCCCGTGGCCAAGTCGAAGCCGACGGTCGCACGCACGATGTCGTCTCGGAGCAGGTTGAAGTACTTAGTGCGCCGACCTTCGAAACGCTCCGCGGCAATCTCGCTCGACGTGTACCGGATCCCGATGCCCGCCCGGTCCTCCGTCGGCACCCCGATCGCATCAGAGGGTGTATCCGTCGATGCGAACACACCGTTCACACCGAACACGCGCGGATCGCTGCCCTGGCCGGCCTGGACTGCGACGCCGGTGCCGGCGACGGAGAACACGCCGTCGACCTGGCCGGCCGGGGTCTGACAGGACACGGTCTGCGAGCTGTCGTAGACCGCATCGTGACTGCGCTCGATCCACCCCGCCGCATCATCTGCCAGCGCGGTCGAGGCGCCGAGGATCGTCACCACAACCGCCAACGCGAGGACCCTCATTCGCCACCCCGCAATTCGACCAGCAGTTCGGCGTCGACGTACCGAGGGGCGGGGATGAGGTCGCGATCGACCGTCGCTCGCGCAACGTATA
>JAHEDH010000025.1 GCA_024641285.1 bacterium
GCCAACATCCGAGCCAACTCATTCGACTCGAACGACGTATCAACCGTCGGAGCCAACGCCAACATCCGAGCGTGTTCGTTGGCTGCGAACGAGCCGTCGTCGGTGAGGACGGCCTCGTCACCCTGGATGGCCACCAGAACGCCTGCTACTGCGATCACGACCACTGCGAGCATCCATCCCATCCAGCGGACGTAAGGCCGACGAGGTGTCGTCGGCATCTCGGGCCGCGGCGGGATCTCGATGGGTGGCCGCTCGATCTCAACCGGGCGCTGCAATGTGCCACCGGTCGTCTCTCGCTCCAGGACCTTTGTCATCAGATCCCTCCTTTCCTCTGGCCTCATCCTCCATCTGGGCGCATGAGATCGGATTGCATTCCGGTTGCACACCGGTTGCACCGGGTGGCCGCTTCTCGGCCCGCGATCGATCCGGCACGGGTGGTCGAGTCCGCCTGCGGATTGCGGCGGGCCCTGGCCGTCGCACCGGGGCTCAAGCAGAGACGCCGGCAGACGCCCAGGGCGATCTGCGGCCGAATCCGCATCGCATGACACGCGCACCGACCGGCCACTTCCTACGATGAGCGAGGACGTGGACGACTCTCGAGGCACTCTCGGAACATTCGCAGGAGTGTTCACACCCTCGATCCTGACGATCCTCGGCATCATCCTCTTCCTGCGTCTCGGGTATGTGGTGGGCAATGCCGGACTGCGCAACGCGCTGATCATCATCGCAATCGCGAACGGCGTCTCGATACTGACCAGCCTCTCGGTCGCCGCCATTGCCACGAACATCGACGTGAAGGGTGGCGGCGACTACTACATGATCTCGCGAACGCTCGGAGTGGAATTCGGCGGCGCGATCGGCCAAGTGCTGTTCCTCGCCCAGTCCGTGTCGATTGCGTTCTACGCCGTTGGCTTCGGCGAGGCGCTCACATCCATCCTTGGCATCGAGGCCGGCTGGGGACCGCAACTGGTTGCAGCGGTGGCGGTTGTCGCGTTGTTCGGACTCGCATGGCTGGGTGCCGATGCGGCCAGCCGCTTCCAATTCGTGGTGATGGCGCTGCTGGTGGCGGCACTCATCTCGTTCTATGTGGGCGCGGTCGGGGGCTTCGAATCGGCGCAGCTGTCCGAGTCGTGGGCGCGCCCTGAGGGGTCGCTCGGCTTCTGGGCCGTGTTCGCCATCTTCTTCCCCGCGGTCACGGGGTTCACCCAGGGTGTCAGCATGTCCGGCGACCTGAAGAATCCCGGCCGGAGCATCCCCGTGGGCACATTTGCGGCGGTGGGTCTCTCACTGGTCATCTACTTCTCAGTGGCGCTGTTGATTGCGGGGAACGCGTCGACGGGGCTTCTCCAACGCGACAACGCCATCATGAACTCTGTCGCCGCCGTCAGGCCGTTGGTCGACCTCGGAGTCGTGGCCGCAACGCTCTCTTCAGCCATGGCATCGTTCCTCGGGGCACCACGGATTCTCCAATCACTGGCATCGGACCGCATCTTTCCGCTCCTCACGTTCTTCGCGAAGGGGCATGGACCGACGAGCAATCCTCGGCGAGCAGTGGCGCTCTCGCTCGTGATCGCTCTCGGCACTGTGGCTGTCGGGAACCTGAACGCCATCGCCCCCATCGTCTCGATGTTCTTTCTGATCTCGTATGGGCTCCTCAACTACGCGACCTACTTCGAGGCACGTGCTGCGAGTCCGTCGTTTCGCCCGAGATTCCGCTTCTTCGACCGGAGAGTGAGCCTGACGGGCACCTTCGTGTGTTTTGGAGCAATGCTGGCGATCAACGCAGTGGCTGGGGGCATCGCGCTGGTGCTGCTCATGGCGATCCATCAGTACCTCCGCCGCGTGGACCGTCCTCAGAGGTGGACGGACTCGAACACGGCCTTTCACTTCCAGCGAGCCAAGGAGAGCATCGCGGCAATGCGAACGGAGGTGCCGAACGCTCGCAGCTGGCGACCGCAGATCCTCGCCTTCTCGGCGGATCACCGGCGCCGTGAGCGACTGCTCGACTTCGCATCGTGGCTCGAGGGCTCGAGCGGAATGACGGCAATGGTCGAGATCATCGTGGGCGAAGGCGCCGTCAAACGGCGTGATCGAGAACACCGCCAACGAGATCTCGAGGCCGAGATCGGCAACTCTGGCTTCGACGTCCATGCGCGAGCCGTGCTGGCACCGGACGCAATGGAGGCCCTCCCTGTGATCGTTCAGTCGTTCGGTCTCGGCCCGCTCCGAGCGAACACCGTGCTCTTCGGATGGCCCGAGAACGACGACCCTCACCATCTCGGCGCCTATTCGCAGGCAGTGCGAGAGGTCCAACGCCTCGGAGTCAACGTGGTGAACATGCTCAGCGACGAGGAACGATGGGCGCGGCTTGGAGCGATCGAGCCTCGGCTTCGGCGGATCGACGTGTGGTGGCAAGGCGATGATGCCAGCCGTCTGGCCTTGCTGTCTGCCTACCTGTTCACTCGAACGAAGGCGTGGGCGCAAGGCACGATACGAGTACTGAGCATCCCTGACACCTCGACAGATCCCGAGGTTCACGAACAGGCGATCCGAGACCTCCTCCACGAGGCTCGCATCTCCGCAACCGTGCACTGCGCCCCTCAGGCAGACATCGCCGCCATCGTCGACCTGTCGAGCGATGCCGCGTTCGTCCTCGTTCCCGTCACGATGCGCCGCGGGGACTTCTCCGGACCATTCGGCCTGACGACGGCCGACTTGCTCGTGCGTCTGCCTTCGACGGCAGCCATCCTCGCAGGAGCCCCTGTCGAACTCATCACCCGACCTGAGTCCGCACACCATGCACAAATGCGAGAGGCCGAGGAGCGCGTCGAGGTCATCGGTCTGCGGCTCCGGACCCTCGAGCGGATGCGCCCCCGGCTCGAGATGGAACTGCAGACTCGAAGCACAGCGGACTCCTCCCCAGAGGACGTCTCGGCTGCCCGACATCGGCTGGCGACCCTGGAGCGACGGATACTCGTCGCACAGGCCAAGTTGGAACGCGCACGAGCCGAGTTGGAGACACTCTTCTCTCGCGACGACGGGTCGAACCACGTCGGTTGATCGGCGACCCTCTCCAGGCCGCTTCTGTAGATCATGACCTCGCCATTCGGCCGTGACCTTCGTCTCTGGACCGGAGAGTCATTCGGCACGAGGATGGTCTCGTCAGAGAAAGCAGACGACGTGGGGCATGATTGGACAATCCGAGTCCTCGGTCCTGTCGATCTGGACACCGGGGATGGATCGGTCTCTTTCGGAGGATGCCTGCCACGGATGCTGATCGGGACCCTTGCGATGGCGGCCGGGCGCATCGTGTCGAGCGACCATCTCATCGAGGTCCTGTGGGGTGACGATCCGCCCGAGAGCGCCATGAACACGCTGCAGTCATACGTCTCGCGCCTTCGCCGCTTGCTCGGAGACGACTCGATCCGCATGGTCGACCACGGATACCAACTCCACGTCGATGCCGAGAACATCGACGCGTTGCGGTTCGAACGGCTGATCCGCGCGGCTGCCGACGACGATTGCCCGCCGGCCGAGTCACGTGCCTTGTGTCATGAGGCCCTCGGGCTTTGGCGTGGTGTCCCGTTCGGAGAGCTCGCGGACGTCGATCCCTTCCGACTGGAGGCCATCAGACTCGACGACCTGCGGATGCTGGCGATGGAGACCCAGCTGGCGGCAGAGCTGGCATCGAATCATCCCGAGCTGGTGATCGGCGCCCTGGAGTCTGCCGTGGCTGAGAACCCCTATCGCGAACGGCTGTGGTATCTACTCATCGAGGCGCTCGGGCGGGACGGGCGACGCCGCGAAGCGCTCGAGACGTGCTCGCAACTGAGAGCGGTTCTGGGCGAGGTCGGGTTGGAAGGCGGCGCCAGACTGGCCGAGCTCGAGGACCGCATCGTTCAGGGTGTCGACGTCTGAACGTCAGCGGAAGTCCCTCGATCCGGGCGATTCGACCGGAAGCGGCTCGAAACGGTGGGCGACGAGGTTGGTCACACCATCCCGGAACTCCACGAGTCCCTCGATGATCATCGCCGGAGCCTTTCGGGCCACTTCGTAGTTCGCCTCCCACACCGGAGGGAGAATGACGACGTTGACCAGGCCCGTCTCGTCCTCGAGGTTGAAGAACCTGACTCCGTTCGCCGTTCCCGGACGCTGACGGTGCGTGACGACTCCTCCAACCCGGACGCCCTTCTTCGTCCGTTGGAGCGTCAAGAGCTCTGCCGCCGTGATGCACCCGGCATCACGGAGCCGGTCACGGACGAATTGGATCGGATGCGAGGTCGAGGCGCTCACCGCCCAGAGGTCGGCGAGATGGGCCTGCTGTTCGCTCATCCCCGGCAACGTCGGGGGCTCGGCCCCTGGGGACAACGGGAGACGCCCGGGCCCGACCTCGGCGAGCGCGCCGGCCGCCCACAACCCCTCACGCCTGCCGAGGCCGACGGATTCGAGCGCCCCCGAAGCCGCCAACCCCTCGAGCGCCTTGACGCCGAGTCCGGTTCGCATGGCGAGTTCGGTTGCGGATGCGAACCCGCCATCGATCAGCCGGGCCGTCTCGATCCGCGTGATCTCGGCTTCGCCGAGATTCCGCACATAGCGCAACCCCATCCTCACCGCCACCGCCGGCCGAACCGGATCGTCGACGTGGCCTCTCCCCCGGCGCCAGGAGTCCCCGAGGTACGACACGATGTCATCGGGCGCTGCGTCACGGTGTTCGATCGTGCAGTCGTGCCACGACTCGTTGATGTCGGGCCCCAACACCACGACGCCGTGACGCTGAGCGTCCTGAACCAGGCTGTTGGGGCTGTAGAAGCCCATCGGTTGGGCGTTCAACAGCGCTGCAGTGAACTCGGAGGGATAGTGGAATCTCAACCAGGCCGACATGTAGACGATGTAGGCGAAACTGACCGAGTGGCTCTCGGGGAACCCGAAGCTCGAGAACCCCTGCAGCTTCTCCCAGATCTCGTCTGCCGCCGCACCGACGATGCCGTTCTTCGCCATCCCGGCGTACACCTCGTCCGCCAACCTCGCCATCGCCTCCTCCCCCCGTTTGTGGGTCATCGCCGCCCGGAGACGATCCGATTGACCGCCGTCGAAGCCTGCGCAGATCCGCGCCAACTCCATGAGTTGCTCCTGGAAGATGGGAACCCCCAACGTCTTCGCCAGGATCGGCTCTGTCGATGGATGCGGGTATCGCACCGGCTCGTCACCGTTGCGCCGCCTCAGATAGGGATGCACCGACTGCCCCTGGATCGGACCCGGGCGGATCAACGCCACTTCGACTGCCAGGTCGTAGAACGTCTTCGGCTTCATCCTCGGCAACGTCGCCATCTGGGCCCGCGACTCCACCTGGAACAGCCCGACGGTGTCCGCGGCGGTCAACGATCGGTAGATGGCCGGCTCCTGGGGGATCATCGCGAGATCGATGTCGACCCCGTGGGCATCGACGATCAGATCATGGGCGAGATGGAGGGCGTTGAGCATTCCCAGCCCCAGGAGGTCGAACTTGACGATTCCGATCGCCGCACAGTCGTCCTTGTCCCATTGAAGGACGGTCCGCCCCTCCATCCTGCCCCACTCCAGCGGAACGACCTGATGGAGCGGCCGGTCGGCGATGACCATTCCCCCCGAGTGGATTCCGAGGTGACGCGGGAATCCGTCGAGTCGATGGCAGACGTCGTAGATCATGTCGGCGGTGAGCCCTTCGGGGAGCGGCGCCTCCAGGCGCAGATTGGCCGTGTTGCGGCTGTCGACGTACTTCGACAGCCCGTCGACCTGGGCTTGGGTCATCCCGAACACCTTGCCGACGTCGCGCAGCACCGATCTCGCCCGATAGGTCACGACGTTGGCGACCATCGCCGCCCGTTCGCGCCCGTACCGCCGATAGCAGTACTGGATGACCTCCTCACGGCGGTCGGCTTCGAGATCCAGGTCGATGTCGGGTGGGCGTCCCCGCTCCTCGGAAAGGAACCGCTCGAACGGGAGATGCAGGCGGATCGGATCCACCCTGGTCAAGCCGAGACAGCGGCACACCGCCGAGTCGGCCCCCGAGCCCCTGATCTGGCAGTAGATGTCCTGGGAGCGGGCGAAGTCGACCAGGTCCTTCACCACCAGGAAGTAGCCGGGGAACCCGAGCCGCTCGATGATCGTGAGCTCGTGCTCGAGGCGCTCCCGCGCCCTGGGATCGACTCCGCCCTCGCCGATGCCCGGGTAGACGTCTCGGGCACCCTCGAACGTGAGATACCGGAGATACTGCATCTCGGAGGTGAAGTGTCCCGGCATCGGAAAGTCGGGCAACCGTGGGGCAACCAGCCTCAGATCGAAGGCCAGCCGCTCCCCCACCTCGGCTGCACGATCGACGACCCCGGGGTACCGGGAGAACCGTTCCGCCATCTCCAGCGGGCTCTTGAGATACCGCTCGTCGGTGGCGGGGCGATAGCCGTCTCCATCGATCAGGTCCCGGCGGCCGGCGATCGCCGCCAGGACATCGGCGAGATCGTGACCCGACCGGGCAGCGTGATGGACCTGGTTGGTGGCGACCGCCGCCACCCCCAGCCGCCGACCCGCTTCGAACAGCAACTCGTTGCGCGGGTCGTCCTCGGGAAGCCCGTGATGCCACATCTCGACGTAGAGCCGGCGCCCGAACAGTTCCTTGAGCCTTGCGAGGCTCCTGATGGTGCCGGCGAGATCCCCCGCCGCCGCCGCTCGGGGGACCGCCCCCTGCCAGCAGCCGGTGAGTGCAACGATGTCGGGATGGGGTGACAACTCGACGAGGTCCCCCCACCGATAGACGGCCCGGTCCTTCTCGCCTGCGAACTGGCTGCGCGTGACGAATTCCGACAGCGCAGCGTATGCGCCGGGCGACCCGGCCAGCAGGACGAGATGATCGGTCTGTTTGCGGTCGATCGGCTTCGATCCGTGCGATCTGGTGGTTCGGCCACGCCTGATCCGCTCACCGGTGCGATCTGATGCCTGTTTGCGCTCGCGATCCCACCGCTCGGCGGCAGCGATCGAATCGTCGGCGTCGCGGTCGTCCGGCGCCAGTCCGACCTCGGTGCCGTACACGACAGGCATTCCCACGGTCCGCGCCGCCTCCATGACCTTGACCGCCCCGTGGAACCCGTCGTGATCGGTCACTGCCAGCGCTCGATACCCCAGTGCGTCGGCACGTTCGACCAGCTCATGGGGATGCGACGCCCCATCGAGAAACGACGAGTTGGTGTGACAGTGGAGCTCCGCGTATCTGACGCCATCGGGCATGGGCCGGATCGTACTCGAACATGTGTTCGATCGATAGGGGAAGAACGACACCGTGAGGCCCGGACGAAACGACGTCCCGCCGAAGGCCGGCATACGCTGGGAGCATGTCTCAGATCACCAAGACCGTCAGGCTTTCCGGCTCCTCTGCGGACTCGATCGAGGACGCCGTGCGAACCGTTCTCGCCCGGGCCGCGGTCACCATCGACGAGATCGTCAGATTCGACCTGGTGAGAACGGGGGGAACGGTCGACGCTTCGGGCGTGCCAACCGCCTTCGAGGTCGTCGTCGACATCACATTCGTCGTCAAGGAATCGGTGCACGGCTGACCGTGACGATCCCGCCGCCGCGATCGCTCGGGCACGGGTTCGGCGCCGTCTCGGTGCCACTCCCGTTCCGCAGCCCGGCCTGGGTGAACTGCTACCTGATCGAGGCCGACGGCCTGACGCTCATCGACTGCGGGGTGGACTGGCCCGAGGGCTTCGAGGCTCTCGAGTCGGGCATGCGGACACTCGGACTGGACCCGCATTCGATCGACCGGCTCATCGTGACGCACCTGCATCCCGATCACGTCGGTATGGCCCCCCGCGTAGCGCAGACATGGGCGTGCGACATCGTCATGCACGAGCGTTCGGCTGAGCGCATACCCCGGTACAACGACACGGCCGGTCATGCGGCCCGCATCTCCCAGCTCGCGAGACGTCACGGAGTCCCGGAGTCACTGCGCGCTGACTTCACCGATGTCGCGACGCGGGCGCCCTTCATGCCGATGATGCGACAGCCCGACCTGCTCGTCACCGACGGGGATCGAGTCGCCCTGAGTGAAGACCGCTGGCTGGAGGTCCTCCACACGCCGGGCCATGAACCGAGCCACATCTGCCTGCGCGATTCGCTGACCGGCATCCTCTTCTCGGGCGATCACGTCCTGCCGCGGATCACACCGGTGATCATGGTCGACGACGAGGGTGTCGACGTGCTCGGCGACTACCTCGCCTCGTTGCAGCGACTGGTCGATCTGGGTGTCGGGCTCACCTACCCGGCCCACGGCGGCGTGGTGGAGCACGGCGCCCTCAGGGCCGAGCAGATCGCACTGCACCACGACCGCAGGCTCTCCGGCATGCTCGGCGTCGTGGCGATGGCTCCCCAGACGGCGTGGGAGGTGATGCTCGAGTCGTACCGCCCGCACCTGAACACGACCGAGCAGCGCCTCGCACTCCGGGAGACGGTGTCGCATCTCGAGCACCTCAGGGCCCGCTCCGAGGTCGCCAGCTTCGCCGAGGGTGACCTCTGGTTCTATCGGCGGTCGACGTGACCGGGCTCATCTGCCTTCAGGGTGGCGCCGAATTCGGGCGAGGCTGTCGGGAGATGGATACCTCGGTGCTGGAACGTTCGCCGGCGGGCGAGGTCGTCGTTCTGGCGGGCGCCGCAGCCCAGGGGCGGGAATACGACATTGCGAGTCGCAACGCGGTCGCCTACTACTCGCAGCTCGGCCGGCGCCCCGTCGAAATCGCGCCCGACCCCCGATCCGACCGGGTTGGTTGTCTGGCCGCTCTCGAAGGGTCGGCGATCGTGGTCCTTCCGGGCGGGTCACCCCGGCGGCTGCTCGACGTCCTGGTCGGAGATTGCGCCAGAGCCCTGAAGGAGCTGCACGCCCGTGGCGGGACGATATCTGGTGCCAGTGCGGGGGCGATGGTGCTGTGTGCCCGCACCATGATTCCCGGCGGTGGGCTCACCGCCGGGCTGGGCTTCGTCCCGGGCGTGGCGATCCCACACTTCGACGGTTCCAATTGGTGGAATCTCGATCTCGCTCCTGGTCTCCCCCGATGGGGCCTCCCGGAGTGCGGTGGAATCTTCTATCGGGATGGAGCCGCCGAGGCGGTCGGATCGGCCGGAGCGCAGGTTCTCATCGACGGTCATGTCACACCCGTCGGCAGGCACCCCGGCTGACGATCACTGCCAGTATCCGCGGAACGGATTCGTACGGCGCTCGGTTCCGACCGTGGTCTCCGGGCCGTGCCCCGGCAGGACTCGGAAATCATCTGCCAGCGACATCACTTTGGTCCGCATCGACTCCATCAAGACGTCGGTGTCGCCGCCAGGGAGGTCGGTGCGACCGATCGACCCGGCGAAGAGCTGGTCGCCGGAGAACAGGACACCCTCATCTTCGAGGAGAAAGCAGCAATGGCCGGGTGTGTGCCCGGGAGTGTGCCGGACCTCCATGACCATGCCCGCGATCTCGATCGTCATGCCGTCGGCGAGCGGCTCGAACGTGGACGGCGGCTCGAAGTCACCGGGTGGGACCATTCCGAAGAGCATGCTGAGCTGGCTGCGCGGATCGAGCGTCAGGAAATCGTCGTCGGGATGGACGAAAGAGCGGACCGAGACCGTGCGACTGAGCTCCCCGGCGCCTCCGACGTGATCGATGTGCCCGTGCGTGATCAGGAGCGCAACCGGTGTCAACTCGTGCCGGGCAAGGAGGTCCAGAACACCGCGGGCGTCGGGAGGGGCGTCGACCACGACCGCCATGCCGCCGCGTTCGGGGGCGACAACCCACGTGTTCGTGTCGGCAAGCCAAAGCGGGCGACCGTCGATCAACATCGGCCGAGCCTATCGCGATCGGTCGGCGTCGCCGGCCGTCCACAACTCCGCCATCAGCGCCGACTCCGCAAGGAGCTCGTCTAGCGTCCCCGAAGCGGACACCGATCCGTCGGCCATCACGTAGATCCGATCGGCCCGGCGCAGGGCGGGCCGGCGGTGCGACACGACCAATGCGGTCACGTCCGAGCCTTTCGAGAAGATGCCGCCCCACAACCGGGCCTCCGTCTCGACGTCGAGCGCCGACGACAGATCGTCGAACACCAGCAACTCGGCCCCGGTTGCGAACATCCTCGCAGCGGCCGAGCGCTGCATCTGGCCGCCCGACAGCTTCACGCCCCTGGCGCCGACCATCGTCTCGTATCCCCGCTCGAGCCGGTCGACGTCGTCTTCCAGCACCGCCAATCGGGCGGCCCTGGTCAGCTCCCTGCCGGTCATCGGCCTGCCAAACGAGATGTTGTTGGCCAGCGTGTCCGAGAACAGCCGCGGCACCTGCGGCGTGTACGCGGTGCGTGGCGGGATGAAGAAGCTCGCCGGATCCTCGACTCGACGCCCGTTCCACTTGATCTCGCCGACCGTCGGAATCAGGCCGAGCATGCCCCGCAGGACGAGGGACTTGCCGGATCCGATCTTGCCCGTGATCACGATGAACTCCCCGCGCTCCACATCGAGGTCGACGGCTGCCAAGCCGGACTTCCCGTCGGGATGCACATAGCCGAGGTCGCGGATCTCCAGGCGTTCGAAGCGATCCGAGATCTGTGGCTTGACGACAGCCGGCGACCGGTCGGACAGGTGCACCATGGTCCGATCCAGGATCGCCGATGGCGGAGCGTCGACCGTGACGGTCTCCATCCGCTCGAACGCCACACCGGCCCTCCGATGCTGGGCGAAGATGTTGCCGATCCAGGCCATGTTCCCGGCCAGCCGAGGCAGGTACGTCAGGAACACGGTGAGGTCGCCGATCGTGAAGTCGGGGGACCCCACTCGCGCAGACACGGCGATGAGTGTGATGGCGACCGCCACCGAAGCCATGTTGACGTTGATCGAGCGGAGCGCCTCTGTGAGGAAGGTGTCGCGAAGCGCCCGGTGCCTGCGATGCTCGTTGAGCTCGCGGAAGCGGCCCAGCACCGGCTCGGATGCCCCGGCGAGCTTCACCGCCTGGACGCCGCCGAACAACTCGCCCACGAACCCGGTCACGGCCTCCGTCGCCGCACGCATCTCCCGACGCCGCTTCCGGATCTCCGGCACGAGCGTCTGGGTGAGCACCAGCGTCAGGAACAACGGAACGAGCAGCACGAGCGTGAGGCCAGGGTCGATCGACGCCATCACGCCCAGCGATCCGAGCCCGAAGATGATGAAGCCGCCCCCGTCGACATAGCTCTCGAGGTACTCCATGACGTCGTCGACGTCGTCTCGGAAGGTCGAGATCGCCCGACCCGTCGACAATTCCACCACTCTGCTGCCCGGCGCCTCGAGCAGCCAGCGCAGCATATTGCGCCGGAGCTGCAGGCTCTGTTCCAGCCAGTGATCGATCCAGACGACCTCACCGAGCCAGAGAATGGCGTTCCGCCCGAGCGCGACCGACGCGAAGATCGCCACGGGAACCCAGGGATTGGCCGCCACGGTCGCCTCACCGGACAATGAGTCGAAGATCTTGCCGATGAGATAGCCGAACACCACGGGCGAGCCGTGCATCAGCGACCACAGCGCTGCGGATAGCGCGAACCGCTTTGGCCGGTATCGCATGAGCTCCACCACGATCTGGAAGGACGTCATGCCAGGGCCTCCCCTGCGGCGACCATCGCACTGAACGCAGACCCGGGATCGGCGACCAGGTCATTGCGTTCGCCGTGCTCCACGATCGCGCCGTCGCTCACCACCATGATCTCGTCGACCGTTCGCAAGGTGTCCAGCCGGTGAGCGATGATGACGACGGTCCGTTGAGCGAACAGGCGCTCGGTTGCTGCGGCGAGGAGTGACTCGGTGACCGGGTCGAGCCGGGAAGACGGCTCGTCGAGCAGGACGAGACCGGGCGACTGCAGGAACACCCGGGCAAATGCCAGAAGCTGGCTCTCCCCGGCGCTGAGCCCGCCGCCGTCGCTTCCGATCTCGGTGTCGAGACCGAGATCGTCGATCCACGACCCCAGACCCGCCGTTCGGAGTGTCTCGACGATCTCGTCGTCCGTTCGGCTGTGATCGAAGTAGGTGAGGTTGTCGCGGACGCTCGCCGCGAACAGCTGAACGTCCTGGGTGACGATTCCCACGTGATGCCTCAGCACCTGCTCGGAGACCGTGTCGATGGAGGTGCCACCAAGCTGGATCGAGCCGGAGTCTGGTTGGTAGAGACGTGAGATGAGACGGGTGATCGTGGTCTTGCCGCCGCCGGTGCGCCCGACGATTCCGAGCGTCCGGCCCGCGGCGAGCTCGAACGTGACGCCCGACAGGACCGGCTTGTCGTCGTAGGAGAAGTGAACCCGGTCGAACCGCACGGACAGCGCTCCGGGAGGCAACGGGCTGTCACCGGTCCTCATGGCGGACCGCAGTCGGCGGACGGCGTCGATGCGCAGAATGCCACCCGCCGCCTTCTGCAGCTCCTGGAACTCCTGGGACACCTGTTCGATCGGCACGCGGACGAGCTGGGTGTATTGCAGCAGCAGGAACGCCGTGCCCACCGTGATGGCATCCGCCAAGACCAGCACGACGCCCAAGACCAACGCGACGATGTCTCCGGACCAGAAGGCGGTGTTGGACGCCACCCAGAACTGGGCGCGCCTCCGCCAGGCGACCCTCGTGCGCTCGAAGAAGTCTGTCGAGACCGGGACGAACGACGCCATCGAAGCCGTTCCGCCTCCGTTGGCCCGGATGTCCTCGATGCCGGCGAGACGCTCTTCGATGAATCCGTACAGTTGGGCGGACGTCTCGCGTTCCTCCTCTGCTGCCGCGACGGCCATCGATCGCATCCGGACCAACAGCAACAGCACCATCGCGACGTAACCGCTGATTCCGAGGCCCATCCGCCAATCGGTGAACCATGAAACGCCGAGCACCCCAACGAGCAGCAGGCCCGACCCCAGCAGCTTGACCATGAAGCGGGCGATGAACTGCGACACCGCGGTCACGTCACCATCCACCCGCTCGATCAACTCTCCTGGCGTCGTCGACGTGTGATACGACATGTCGAGACCGATGAGATGCTCCGCCATGTCCGCTCGCAGTTCGTTGGTCGAACGCCACCCGACGTCTGCCCCGAGATACGTGGCGAGCGCCGACAACAGCTGCTTGCCGATGGCGAGGGCGAGATAGAGAATGCCCAGCGTTGCGAGCGATTCCACCACGATCGTTCCGAGGGCGGCATCGATGAACCGCTGAAGGATCAGCGGGGCGCCGAGCTCGAAACCGATCCCGATGACGAGCACGGCGGCGAGCAGGGTCACCCGCGCCCGGAACGGACGAAGGTATTCGAGTGTCGATCGGTAGTCGGGCGCGGTCATCTGTGCTCGATATCGGGGAACAACGTCACACTATGCGAATCGAGCGCCTCCCGCCGCCGAATTGATTTCCCGCACGCCGGCGCAAGACTGCTCAATCACCGGCCGTCGCGGCCGAAGGGAGACTGCCGACAAGGAGTCGACCCGGTGCCGAGAGTGCTCGTTGCAGAAGACGAAAAGGACATCCAGTTCCTCTACACCGCGTGGCTGCGGCGTGAGGGTTACGACGTGACGACCGCCGACAACGGCCTCGGCGCCATCTCGGCGTTCGAGGGCGGCAGATTCGACATCGTCGTGCTGGACGTGATGATGCCCGGTGTCGACGGACTGGCGGCGTGCAGGCACATCCGTGCATTGGAGCCGAAGATGCCCATTCTGATGGTGAGCACACTCGCCGGTCCCGAGGACGTCGATCGCGGCATCGAAGCCGGGGCGAGCCTCTATGTCCACAAGCCGGTCACGCCCAGGGAAGTGCTCCTTCGGATCAACCAAGTCGTTTCAGCCGCCTGAGCCGGCTACATGTTGCGGCGGTAGCGACCGCCGATCTCGTACAGCGCCTCCGACATCTGTCCCAACGATGCCACCGGTGCGGCAGCGAGGAGCGCATCGAACACGTTGGACCCCTCGACCGCAGCCCTTTGAAGTCGTTCCAGCGCAGCGGCGGTCTCGTCGGGCCGCATCAGCTTGAACCGCTCGATTTCGGCGATGACTCGATCCTTGTCACGATCGTCCGAGCGGACGAGCGTCTCCGGAACCACGAACGGAGAGCCCTCGGGAGAGAGGAAGGTGTTGACGCCGATGATCGGCATCTCACCCGACTGCTTGCGCTGCTCGTACAGCATCGACTCCTCCTGGATCTTCGACCGCTGGTACTGACGTTCCATCGCTCCCAGCACGCCGCCGCGATCGTCGAGTCGCATGAACTCGGCAAGCACTGCCTCCTCGACCAGATCGGTGAGCTCATCGATGATGAATGAGCCCTGGAGCGGGTTCTCGTTCCTGGTCAATCCCAGTTCCCGGTTGATGATGAGCTGGATCGCCATCGCCCTCCTGACGGACTCCTCGGTGGGGGTCGTCACCGCCTCGTCGTAGGCGTTGGTGTGCAGGCTGTTGCAGTTGTCGTAGACGGCGTACAGCGCCTGCAACGTGGTTCGGATGTCGTTGAAGGAGATCTCCTGGGCGTGGAGCGAGCGTCCCGAGGTCTGGATGTGGTACTTGAGCTTCTGGGATCGCTCGTTGGCTCCGTACCGCAGCTTCATCGCCCTCGCCCAGATCCGGCGGGCGACCCGTCCGATCACCGCGTATTCGGGATCGAGCCCGTTCGAGAAGAAGAACGACAGGTTCGGGGCGAACTCGTCGACCTTCATCCCGGCTGCCAGATACGACTCCACGAAGGTGAAGCCGTTGGCGAGCGTGAAGGCCAGCTGGGTGATCGGGTTCGCACCGGCTTCGGCCATGTGATAGCCCGAGATGGACACCGAGTAGAAGTTCCGCACGTCGTGCGAGATGAACCATTCCTGAATGTCGGCCATCAGCCCGAGGGCGAACTCCGTCGAGAAGATGCAGGTGTTCTGCGCCTGGTCCTCTTTGAGGATGTCGGCTTGGACGGTGCCTCGGACGGTGCTGACGGCTTCTGCCACGAGCTCGGCGTGGGTGTCCGGCTCGAGCACGTCCTGGCCGGTGACTCCCAGCAGCATGAGCCCCAGACCGTTGTGCCCTTCGGGCAGCGTGTCGCGGTACACCGGCCGACCGCCGTCCGGATATCGACTCGAAAGCGCCTCCTCGACCCGGTGTTCGAGCCCGTGGTCGGAGATGTATCGCTCGCAGCGTTGGTCGATTGCGGCGCGCATGAAGAACGCCAGGATCATCGGGGCAGGTCCGTTGATCGTCATCGAAACGGACGTCGACGGGTCGAGGAGGTCGAAGCCGGAGTAGAGCCGCTTGATGTCGTCGAGCGACGCGATCGAGACCCCGCTGTTCCCGACCTTCCCGTAGATGTCGAGCCGCTCGGCCGGATCCTCGCCATAGAGCGTCACCGAATCGAACGCCGTCGAGAGCCGCTTCGCAGCCATCTCGGCGGACAGGTAGTGGAATCTGCGATTGGTCTGCTCCGGCGTGCCCTCTCCGGCAAACATCCGGGTCGGGTCTTCTTCGGGCCGCTTCAGCGGGTAGATCCCTGCGGTGAACGGATACGAGCCCGGGTAGTTCTCGCTCAGGAGCCAGCGGACCCGATCGCCCCAGTCGGTGAAGCCGGGGACCGCCACCTTCGGAAGCCTCGAGCCGGACAGCGTGTGTGTCACGAGGGGCAGCGACCGCAGCCTGCCCCTGACCTCGAATTCGAGAACGTCGGCTCGGTAGCGGCTCACGTTGGCGTCCCAATCCGACAGCGACGCCCTGAGGTCTTCGGGCAGCGTCGCCTCGAGGGATGCGGCGACGGCAGCGACGCTCGAAGCCGTCGCCTGATCGACGAGGCCGCCCTCACCCACCTCGGCGTGGCGTTGCCACCGACGGGCCGTGTCGGCGAGCTCGTCGATACGTTCTCGCTCCTCGGTGACCTCCTTGACGATCTCCGACAGGTAGCGCCGCCTCGACGATGGCACGACGTCACGTGGCGGGGCGGTGTCGCCGAGATCGGCGTGATCCGCCGCTCCGAGGAATGCGCCCGCGACGAAGCGATACAGCTCGGTGGTGCCCGCGTCGTTGAACTGCGCCGCCACCGTGGTGAACACCGGCAATTCGGCATCATCTGCGCCGGAACGATTGTGGTTGCGCCGGAACTGCTTCCTCACGTCCCTGAGGGCGTCGTCGGCACCCTGACGGTCGGCCTTGTTGATCACGACGGCATCGGCCAGATCGATCATGTCGATCTTCTCGAGTTGGGTGGCCGCGCCGTACTCGGGAGTCATCACGTAGATGGAGCGGTCGGCGAGATCGACGATCTCCGAGCCCGACTGTCCGATGCCCGAGGTCTCGACGATGACGACGTCGAACCCGGCGAGTTTGCAGAGCGCGATCGACGCTTCGAGGGCGCCGGAGACGGCGACGTTGGACGCACGGGTCGCCATCGACCGCATGAAGACCCGAGGATGCGGCAGGGTGTTCATCCGGATCCGATCTCCGAGGAGCGCGCCACCGCTCCGGCGGCGGGTCGGGTCGACCGACAGGATCGCAACGGTCCGCCGACCGTCGCCGACAACGAGGCGTCTCACCAATTCGTCGGTGAGCGAGGACTTGCCTGCCCCACCGGTGCCGGTGATGCCGACGACGGGCGTCGCCATCGCCTCCGCATCGCCGAGGATCGAGTCGATCAGTTCCGAGTACTTCTCGGCGTGGTTCTCGACGGCGGTGATCGCCGCCGCCAACCGCGCATGATCCGTCGTGTCGAGCGCCGTGATCGTCGCTGCGTTCAGAGTGCGCTCGTGGCGGCTCGACCGGGCGATCATGTCCTCGACCATCCCCTCGAGCCCCATGGTCCGCCCATCGTCCGGCGAGTACAGGTGGGCGGTGCCCTCTTGGCGCAGGAGCTCGACCTCGTCGGGAAGGATCGTGCCGCCTCCACCACCGAAAACGACGACATTGCCGGCGCCGGCTGCCGTCAGCCGGCTCCTCAGGTAGCGGAAGAACTCGAGATGACCACCCTGGTAGCTCGTGACCGCGACGGCATGGGCGTCCTCTGAGACTGCGGCGTCGACGATGTCGTCGACCGACCGGTTGTGCCCCAGATGGATCACTTCCACCCCTCGGGCCTGGAGTAGCCGTCGAAAGATGTTGATCGAGGCGTCGTGCCCGTCGAAGAGCGAGGTGGCGGTGACGAATCTCAACGCGTCCATCTCATGATCCTACGGTTTCGCCCGACCTTGCAGCACGACGCAGGGACGTGTCGCTTCCCGATGCCCCCCTTGTAATCGTCACATCCGCTGCAAGAATGACCTTGGGCTGGCCGAGGATTCTCGGCTGATTGGGCAAGCAAAGGGCGAGGGATGAAGAACTTCACGGGACGGATGTCACCACACGATGGTGGCGACGCGCACTCAGCAACCGTCATGATCGACGGCCACTGGCTCCGATTGATGCAGGGCAATCGCCGCGTCGGCGCATGGTCACTCGACGATGTGGTCGTCGAACGAGTCACCGTATTCCGATTCAACATCACGCTCGACGGCGTCACGAACACGTTTGCGCCGGATGATCCTGCCGGATTCGCCGAGTCGGTGGACGTCGTGGTCGATCTGCGACCTGCGTCGCGCTTCGGCCTCGGTGAGCGGGTTCGCAAGGCGAAGGAAGAGCTGGCAGCCGCGCACGCGGCAGCCGACGAGGACTGAGCCGTCTGTTTCGGCTCAGTCGCGGCTCGGCCCGAGCCTCGCGAACAGAGCCTCGATCTGCTGCAACTCTCCCTCGTCGAATTGCCCGACGAAGTGCTGGACGATTCCCCGTACGTGCACCGGTGCGGTCCTTTTCAGTTCCCGCCTGCCATCCTCGGTGAGTAGAACCACCGTGCCCCTGCGGTCGGACGTCGCCGACTTCCGCTCGATGAATCCCGCCCCCTCGAGGCGATCGGCGAAACGCGTGGTTGCGCTCCTGCTCAACAGGAGATGATCTGCCAGCTCGTGCATCCTGAGTGACCCGCCTGCTTCATACAGCTGGACCAGGGCGTCGTACCACGACAGCGGAAGCTCACATTCCTCCCGGAGTTCGCGCTCCATCTGCTTGGAGACGGCGGCGTGAGCCTCGAGGAAGGCGCGCCATGCCCGCATGCCTGCATCTGTCGGAACCATCGGCGTCAGGATAGGGGTGTATCCGACACCGTGTCAGGATCGGTGCCCTGATCTCAGGAACGAGTCATTCGCTCCATGGCGATCTGCAGCTCTTCGATCCTGAACGGCTTGGTGAAGTGCTCGTTCATCCCGGCGTCGAGACACGCCTTCCTGTCTGCCGAGAACGCGTGTGCGGACAGCCCCACGATCGGTGTCCTCGCCGCAATGGTGGGAAGCGACCGGATCGCCCGGGTGGCCTCGACTCCGCCCATTTCGGGCATCTCCATGTCCATGACGATGACGTCGAAGTTCTGGGTCCTGACCAGATCCAACGCCGCCCGGCCGTTCGCGACGCCGGAGGTCGTGTGCCCGAGCTGCTCGAGCGAGCGCATCACCACTGCCCGGCCGGTCGGAGAGTCGTCTGCCACCAGGACGTGCAGCTGCCTGCGGCGCTCGCGCAGGGAATGGCGGGTCACGAGCGGACCGTCGGTTTTTCGGGCAGCCAGGAACGTGACACCCTCGATGAGATCCACCGACGTGACCGGCTGCGGGAAGTAGCCCTCCACACCCAGGCGAATGCACTCGTCGCTGTCGCCGCGTTCACCGTGTGACACGACCAGCACGATCCGCGAGCGGCTGAGCACCGGTGATGCCACCGCCCTGGCGGCAGCGTCGAAGGGCTGCTCCGTCGGAGCAAGCACGATCACCGCCGGGATGACCGAACTGTCGTCGGAAAGCGCGATCGCCGTCGAGGCCAGCGCAACCGACTCGTACAACGTGGGTTCGAACCCGCCGACCCGCAGGCCGGTCACGATCTCCTCACCGTGAGCGGCGTTGTCCGACACGACCAGCACCCACTTGTTGTCGGCTTCGGCCTCGGCCTCGGTCTCGACGTGGTCTGCCCGGGAGAACGAGAGGGTGAACTCGAGAAGCCGGTCGCCCGTTCCGGGACTGACCGACAGCCTGCCCCCGAGCGCGTCGATGACCTTGGACGCGATGACGAGGCCCAGGCCGTCGGTCCTCGAACCGGCGACGTCTTCGGTCGCGAGCGGGCGGAGGATGTCGTCGAATTGCTCGGGTGTCAGCGGAGTCGGCCGGCGGACCCCGAACCGGATGGTGGCGCGATCTGGGGTCTGCTCCACCATCTGTGCCGCCACCTGGACACGGCCGATCGAGGCCGCACGGACGGAGTCTCCGACGATGTGACCCAGAACCTGTCGAATCCGGCCTGCATCGCCCAAGAGGTCGGTGGGGAGCGCTCCGAGACCGTGCACGGACAGCTCGACGTCGCGTTCGGATGCGGTCGCACGTTGTGAGCGAACCGCCTCGCGGATGACATCTGGGAGGCGGAACGGAACCGTCTGGACGGAGAGCTGCCCCCCTTCGAGCTCGGCGACGTCGAGGAGATCGTTGAGCACGTCGAGGATCTGATCGGCGGCGTCTTCGATGCGCGCCAGGTTCCGCCGATCCTCGGACTCGAGCGCCTCGCTCAGCATGAGCCGGGCCGTTCCGGCGATCTCGTTCAGGGGCGATCTGAGAGAATGCCCGAATCGTCTGAGGATCTGGGCACCGGCATTCGATTGGCCGTGCTCGATCGACTCCGCCACGTCCCCCGCCGTTGGAGTCGTCATGTCATCCCTCTCATCGCTGCGCATTTGGTCGTGCCTCCCAGGTCGGCCAATCGATTCAGGACTCAAGAGGTGAGCATAGGGATTCGGTGCCGCCCCGAGAGTCGCGGCTCTGGGGTCTAGGCTCCGAGAGTGCGATCCGTCCGCTTCGGCCTGCTGCTTCTCACGGTTCTGACGGCGTGCACCGTGTCCGGTGACCTGCAGCCTGCGACCTCGGTCGTCACCGGCGGAGCGACACCGACCAGCCCCGCAGAGCCTTCCGCGACCACTTCGACACCCAGCGCCAGCGAGGTGTACCGGATCGTCGCACCGTCACTCGGGTTCGTCCAGACACCGCTTGCGACGGGATCCGGCATCCTCATCTCCGGTGGCCTGCTCGTGACGAACGCCCATGTCGTGTGGCCGTTCCGGAGCGCAGATGTCTCGTTCCTCGATGGCAGCGGCGCCACCGGCCTGCCGGTCGTCGGGGTCGACTGGGGCGCGGACCTGGCGATGATCGACGTCTCGAGCATCGATGGCCTGCCTGCCGCAACAGAGCTCGCGATGACGGATTACGCCTCGGGCGACCGGGTCTATCTCATCGGGTTCCCCGCCGAGGACCCGAACGCACCGGAGCCGGCGATCACGACCGGCATCATCTCCCGGACCCGCACCTGGGCCGACGGCGGGCTGCGTTTCATCCAGAGTGACGCCCTGATCAGCGGCGGCCAGAGCGGCGGCGCCCTCGTCGATGCAGATGGCTCGATCATCGGAATCACCAGTCTCGAGATCGGGGAGGGGTTCGCGCTCGCCCTCGATGGTGCCGACGTCGCGGCGCGCATCGCGGAGATCCTCTCCGGTCGCGACCCCTCCGGAGTGGGAGGACGGTGGCTCGATGACCTCGAGACCGAGGAGCCGCCCGAGCCCGCCGCTCACTTCCTGGACGAGCTCGTCTGGGTGTTCGATGCCACGGAGGGCGACGAGATCGTGATCGAGGCGAAAGCGCAGACGCCGCTCTCGGGCAGCATCATCGGTCCCGATGGCTTCCTCGAAACCACCATGGAAGGCGGGATCCTGACGTTCACGGCCGAACTAGACGGACCGCACTTCGTGGCGGTGGTGCCGGACGCCGGACTCGAAGCCAGGATCGAGTTGGTCTCGAACGTCGAGCTCACGCTCTTGCGGGACCCCGACCACGGCTCGACGATCGCGGTCGGAGGCCTCGAGTTCGGAAACATCGACTATCCGGGCGACCTGGACTGGTTCTCGATCGAACTGGCGGAGAACCAGACGATCGTGGTGACGGCGTCGTCGCCGAACGCCGACATGGGCCTGTATGTGGGACCGCTCTCGGATCTCACCGGAGACGATGCGCGTTCGGACTCCGACAGCGGCGCCGGTGTCATCGGTGCCGATGCGGAGGTCAGATACACGGCGAACTCGGCCGGCACCCACATCATCGGCGTCTACGACGAAACCCAGTTCGGCCCGGGTGCCTACGCGTTGCGCGTGGACGCCGGCTGAGCCCGTTTCACGTTCCACGTGAGACGTGAAACGTGAAACCACTACAGCACCAGTTCCGCCATCACCTGATAGGCCCGGGGGTCCATGGCGGCGACGGCGATGGTGGAGATCCCCGAGCCCTTCCATCGCTCGACACGCTCGGCGATCCGCCCTTGAGGCCCGATCAGTGCAACTTCGTCGATCAGATCGTCGGGGATCGCCGCTGCCGCCGCCTCCTTCTCGCCTCCGAGGTACAGATCCTGCACCTGCTCGGCGGCCTCCTCGAAGCCGTAGCGAACGGTCAGATCGTTGTAGAAGTTCCTGCCTCTGGCACCCATACCGCCGATGTAGAGCGCCAACTGCGGCCTGATCTGTGCTCTGGCGGCTTCCAGGTCGTCGGAGACGATCACCGTCACCGTCGGCACGATGTCGAACCGATCCGCTTTGCCCGCTTCACCCGAGGCCGCGAACCCGCTCTCGAGCGAGTCCCGGTACGCATCGGGCGCGCGTTCGGGCGACCAGAAGATCGGAAGCCATCCGTCGGCGATCTCGGCGGTGAGCGCAACGTTCTTCGGCCCGATTGCCGCCAGGTAGATGGGGATGTTCGGGTGGGCCGAGCCGATCAACTTCAATGGCTTGCCGAGCCCGGTCGCGCCCTCGCCGCCGTAGGGGATCTGGTATTCGACCCCATCGTGGGTGACCGGAGCCTCACGGGCGAGGATCTTGCGCACGATCTCGACATACTCCCTGGTGCGGGCGAGCGGCTTTCCGTATGGCACGCCATGCCAGCCCTCGACCACCTGCGGGCCGCTCAAGCCGAGACCCAGCCGGAAGCGCCCACCGGTCAGATCGTCGAGCGTCGCAGCGGTCATCGCCGTCATCGCCGGAGTTCGCGCCGGCATCTGGAAGATCGCCGACCCGATCTCAAGCGTGGTGGTCTGGGCTCCGATCGCCGCCAGCGGTGTCGCAGCGTCGGAACCGTACGCCTCAGCCGTCCAGACGCAACGGTATCCCATGGCCTCGGCCTGATGCAGCATCTCTGGCTGCCGGGCGACCATCAGGGCAAAATATCCGACGTTGATGTCGAGATTCACGGTCGTTATTCCTCCGAATATCTGAGCGGAACGAACATACTTGGTGTCATGGCGACAGACACATCCGCCCCGAGACTGATGAGGACCGTCGGACGGCTGGGCGTCGCGGCCGCCGGCATCGTGGCGACCGAAGCCGCCTATGCCCTGCTCAGGCCGTCACCCGACCAAGAGGAGTTCGACGCGTCGGCCGTGATCGGACCGGCCGACGGCATCCCGATCTCGATTCTGGTGATGGGCGACTCCAGCTGCACCGGCCCTGGGTTGGCGCACCCCGATGAGATCTGGGTCCGGCAGACCGCATCGGATGTGGCCGATCTCGGGTTTCTCGTCGACGTGGACTCGACCGCGGTCGGCGGAGCGACCGTCGGAGACCTCCTCGCCGAACAGTTCGCCCATATCGAGCGTGAGCGGTATGACGTCGCACTGGTCTCGATCGGCGGCAACGACGTCATCAAGGGAACGATCCTCAAGACCTTCGAACACGATCTCGAGCGACTCGTTCGGATGCTGGAGGAACGAGCCGACCTCGTCGTGCTGAGCGGTGTGGGCGACATCGGGACGATCCCTCGTCTGCTCCCCCCGCTCCGAGATCTGCTCAGGGCCAGGGCGAAGCGGTTCGACGCCGCCCACGCCCGGGTCGCCGAACGCGTCGGAGCCGTCAAGGCCGACCAGTGGACCGCTGCGCCGGGCGTGTTCGCCGATCGGTCGATCTTCACCCCCGATCTCTTCCACCCCGGTCCGATCGGCCATCGGGCGTGGGCCGACATCGCAACCAGCGCCCTGCAACCCCACCTCGATCGATTCAGAGTCTGATGAGCCGTTCTTCGGTGACGATGGCGTGCATCGGCACGTCGAAGTCGTCCGCCGGAATCTCGGGGAACACTCGCCGCTCGGTCGTGATCGCCAGGAAACGCGCTCGGGGCGCCGCCTGGATGAGCAGACGGTCGTAATAGCCGGCTCCGTGACCGAGACGGCGCCCTTGGAGATCGAAGGCGAGCCCGGGCACGAGCCACACGTCGATCGCAGCGGGATCGACCTCGATCGAGCCCGCCACCGGCTGCGAGTAGCCGAACGGATGGACCTCGTACTCGGAGTCGAACGGGTGCACCGTCAGCGTCGTGCGATCAACGGTCCGGGTCGTGTGCCAGTCGATGTCCACCCGGCGCCCGACCATGGACGTGACATCCAGCTCACCGGGCATCGGCAGGTACAGGCAACCGGCCCGGGCGTCTGTGATGGCTGCGACGAGCCTCTCACAGACCCGGTCGCTCTCGTCGGCGGTGGCGGGCGACAGCAGCCTGGCGAGTCTTCGCAGCGTCGCCTTGTCGGTCATTCTCCCGATCGTATTGGTAGATTCCCCCTCCCATGTCGCGCTTGATCGAATTCGTCTGGTCGTGGGTCGTCGTCCCGATCGGGCTCGTCGGCACCGGGTTCTATGCGACCCTCGTGGCATTTCTCGGTCGGAACGATCCCGGATCACCCCGTGTCGAGTCCGCACTGCGCTCATGGTCGAACATGTGGATACGTCTGACCAATATCGAACTCGACGTCGAGGGCGGCGAGGATCTCGACCCTCGAACCAGCTACGTGGTCGTGTCCAATCATCTGTCGAATTACGACATCATGATCTGCTTCCTCGCCGTTCCGGTCCCGATCCGCTTTCTCGCCAAGACCGAGCTGTTCAAGTATCCGCTGCTCTCACATGCGATGCGAGCGATCGGGTGTGTGGAGGTCGACCGAGCCGCCCACTCCCAGGCCGTGGCGACCATCAACAGCCAGGCCGAATTGGTGCGATCCCGCCACCATTCGCTGCTGATCTATGCCGAGGGGACCCGCAGCCGCGACGGCGAGCTCAAGCCGTTCAAGAAGGGGGCGTTCGCCATCGCCTCGGGAAGTGGCATGCCGATCGTCCCCGTCGGCATCAGCGGCAGCCGGAATGTGGTCCCTCCCGGCACCATCAAGATCAAACGCCACCAGAAGGTCGAAGTGCGCATCGGCACCCCCATCACCGACACCGCCGGCCGCCCCATCGAAGAACTCCGCGACCAAACCCACCAGGCAGTAGCCGAGCTGATCGCATAGCCCTGGCTCGGCTTGCGCCTCGCCTCGGGCGTTCTCGGTTGTCAGTTGTTGGTTCTGGTGAGCGACGTCCACTCGATCCGCAATCGGGCACCACGGCCCGACTGACAACTGAGGACTGACAACCGACGACGCCGATGCGAAGCGAGGCCTAGTCGTAGACGCCGGCGAGGTGGGTGATGCCGGAGGCGTCGACGGTGCAGAGGAAGGCGCCGGCGGAGGTGACGATCTGATAGCGGTCGACCGATCCTTCGCCCTTCCACCAGTTGCCGGTCATCCGCCAGGGACCGCTCCAGGTGAGCACCGGCTCCCATCTGGCTCGGAGCCGCACCCGGACCGGTGTGCCCTCGTCCCACTCCACTTCGAGGCGCGGCGGCTCGGGCGGGACCAGGGCGGGCGTCGGAGACGGGGTGGCACCCGGCCACGGCGCTCCCACCGGCCTCGACACCGTCGCCTCCTCACCCCAGCGATGCCACGCCACCTGCTCGGAGGGCATCCGGCCACCCTGAGGAACCGCCTGGAGCACTGCATCCGGCCCGACCAGCGTCTGGATCCGGGCGATCGCCCGCTCGGCTTCGATTCTCGAGGTCTCGTCGACGAAGAAGCTCAGCTGGCGGCCGTCGTCGGACAGATCCGAAGGATCGAGCTTCAGCCTGACGATTCCGCGCTGTGATCCACGGTCGGACTCCGTCCAGGCCCTGAGCTGCCACCAGACACGGTCGGCGAGCGCCGCCTCGGTGAACGGATCGGCCGATCGCCAGACCCGCTCCCTGACCACCCCGTCGGTGCCCTCCATGATGACGGTGATCCGATAGGGTGCCGCTCCCCTGGCCCGCAGATCGGCGATCAGTCTTGCGGCGAGCTGTTTCGCCGAGAACGCCAGCTGGTCGGTGGAGTAGACGGGATCCTCGAACGTCGATTCGACCGCCGCTTCGGGTGGGATCTCCCGAGGGTCGATCATCCGGTCCTCACCGTGGGCGAGCCGATGCGCCTGCAGTCCGATCGGACCGAACCGCGAGGCGATGGCGTCTCTCGGAAGTCCGGCGAGCGAGCCGAGCGTGTCGACACCCAGCCAGCGGAACGTGGCGATCAGGTCGTCATGGCCCAAGGTCGCCACATCGAGCTGAGCGAGGAAGGCCGGCGTGTCGGTGACGATCTGCGTCTCCCCGGCCGTTCTCGCCGCCCAGAACGCCGCAAACGGCCCGTCTGCCAGCCCGAGACGATGAGAGATCCCTGCGGCCGCCAGCTTGCCCCCGAGCAACTCGACGATCGCCTCCTCTCCCCCGTAGTAGCGGATGGCGCCGGCGACAGGGATGAAGACGAGACCCGGTTCGGAGACCTCAACCCGGGGGATGATTTCGCTCAACAGTTCGACGATCGGGTCGAACCTCCTGGTCTCCTCACCGAGATCCCGGTCGAGCACGGTGGCACCCGGGCAGAGCCCCTCGGCTTCCCTCCTGGCCATCCCCAGGCTCACCCCGGCGCCATATGCGTCCGGTGACGCCGCGACCACCCGCGAAGCCCCCCGTTCGGGGGCGCCGATCACCAGAACCGTTTCATCCGACGGCGCGTCTGGACGGCCCAACGGCCAGTCCGGACACCACACGCACAGCGTCCTCGCCCGCATCCTCCACCTCGATCCTCTGCACCATCCCCGAAGCGCCCTTCCCCGACGCCTCCAACACGAGCTTGCGGGTCTCGAGCCGCCCGTGCCCCCGGTCCGGCCCTTCCCAGGCCACCCCCATCGCCCGGAGTCGGAGATGCGCCACCCCCGACGGCAACTGGTCGGCGAGCGGGCGCAACACGAGACGCATCTGTCTCGCCCTGGCGAGCGCCGCCAGGCGACGGAGATCGGCGTCCCGCACCCCGACCGGAACCTCGGCATAGACCGCCCTGATCCCTTCGACGAGAGCTGCCGTCACCCGCGGCCACAGCTGGGGGTCGGCGCATCGGACGAACACCAGCCGCTCCTGGACGATCCCCGTCTCCCATGCCGCCTTCGGCGACATCCACCCCCGGACGTCGACCCCCACCACCGGGGCGATGTGGGATTCGGCGGTCAGCATGCGAAACCCCAGCCTGGTGAGCCCGTATCCCGGCGGCCCCGACAGCTCGACCGGCCTCCCCGGCTGGACGCTCAGCAGGTCGCCGGTTCGCTCCTGGACGCGGGTCGAGAGGTCCCATCGGTCCATCGATCCACGGATCGCTTCGGCAACCACGGCTTGGGCTCCACCCCGTCTCGTGCACCCCGGTCGTCGGGGCCCTCCATCCCGGAGCCAGCGCGGTCCGGGACGTCATCCTATCGAACACATGTTCGATCCACAAGAGGGCTCGTTGCGCTCGCAGCTGTCGGCTATCCGCTATCGGCTATCGGCTCTGCTCCAGACGTGATGACGGCTTCACCGGGCTCGAGTTCACCCGGGTACGAGCCGACAGCCGATGGCCGACAGCACCCCGGGCGAGACCGCCGTCCAAGCCCGCAACGGCACACGATTCATTCCAGTTCGTCGACGGTGGAGGGCCAGTCGTCCTTGAGGAGACGAGACAGCGATCGGTCGGCGAGGATCCGGCCCTCGGTCTGACAGGTCGGGCAGTAGTTGGTCTCGTTCGAGGAGTAGACGATCCGCTGGATCGCCGTGCCGCAGCGGGGACACGGCTCCTTGAACTTGCCGTGGGTCGCCATCTCTGGACGAAAGGCCGTCACCTTCGAGGGGAAGTCGTCGCCCGTCTGTTCCCGCAGAAGCTCGGTCCAATGCGTCAGCGAGGTCTTCACCGCCTCATGCAGCCGGACGATCTCCTCGAAATCGAGCTGTTTGGTGCGTTTCACCGGGGACAGCCGGGCCTCCCAGAGGATCTCGTCGGAGAAGGCGTTGCCGATGCCAGAGAAGATGCGTGGGTCCGTCAATGCCCGCTTGAGGGTCCGATTCTCGGCGGTGATCGCCGCGGCGAACCCTTCGACATCGACGTCGAGCGGCTCGACTCCCCCACGGTTCTCGGCGTCGACCGATTCGCGATCACCGAACACCCAGACCCCTGCACGCTTCTTGGTCCCCTGCTCGGTCAGGATGAGAGTTCCTTTCTGGAAGTCGAGTGCGGCGAGGCCAACCTTCTTGGGGATCGGCTTCTTCGGCTGGTCGAACCACCGGAAACGCCCGGCGATCATCAGGTGGATCACCAGCCAGAGGTTGTTCGTCAACTCGAAGACGATCCGTTTGCCGATCCGGTCGAACCCGGTGACCTCCTCCCCCACCACCGCCGTGTACATCGGGTCGTAGGTGCGCAGGACCGCGGGCGATGCCACCCGGAACCCGGTGATCTCCTCACCGAGAAGACGTTTCTCCAACGCCTCGATGTAGACGACGATGTCTGGCAACTCGGGCACGATCGAACCTTAGACCTTGCGCCGGTCAGTAATCGCTCCTGGCCACGGTCTGAGAACGCCAGTTGAGCAGCATCAGCAAGCGGCTGGGATCACGGATTGACCACGCGCACGTCGGTGACGGGCAGCCTGTCACGGCCCTCCTGGACACCCATCACGATCGCGCCCGAAGCGACAAGGCCAATGGATGCCGCGACCGCCAACCCCTGGAACGAGCCGGCATCGACAAAGGCACCGCCCATGATGGGACCGCCGGCGCGGCCGAAGGCCATCAGCGCCTGGGCGTCGCCGGCGCGCTCATCGCGGGCGAGGCTCCGTTCGGCGAGCATGAGAAGGACACCGGGGATCGACATCCAGAAGGCGAATCCCCACCAGATCATCCCGACATAGAACCACAGAGGCGACCCACCCCAGATGGTGAGGAATGCTCCCAGACCGATACTGGCCATCCATCGCCCGGGCACGACGTGCCTCCGAGAGAATCGGGCGCCAACGAGTCCGGCTGCGGCGTTGAGGCTGAATGCGAAGGAGGTGGCCGTTGGCGACATGCCGAGAACATCGGTGGCTGCGACCGATTCGAACACGAAGAGGCTGGCACCGGAGAACGTCGAAATGGCCAAGGCGAGCAGAAGCACCCGATTGGAACGCGAACGGCTCCGGGCTCTGCTCGGACGAGTGACTCCGACGAGCTGGAGCTTGGTGAAGAGGCCCGGCATCGCCACGAGCGCGAGCACCGAGTAGATCGCATCGACACCCGATTGGGCCACGAACGCGAACAGCGGCGCGCCGACGAGCGCCGTGATGGGGCCGATCGCTGACACTGCGGCCATCGATCGCTCATGTCGCATCGCGTCTGCCCAAGCCAGCCACGTGAGCACCCCGGCACCGGCACCGGCGAAAGCCCTGAACACGAGGAGCAGCCAGAACGAACCGGTCCAGGCGCTGAGGAGCCCCGAAGCGACCATCGAACCGAGGGCGAGGCGATAGAGGTTCTGGCTCGGCGACAAGAACCGGGGCACGAGGAGGTTGACGATTGCGAAGACACCGACCTGCACGACGGAGATCCCGCCCGCCAGACCGCGACCGACTCCGAACTCATCGGATACCGGGCCCAGGAGGAACGGCGTGGCTGAGAACATGAGCGTGGAAGCCACCATTGCGAGCAGGACGGCGGCAGGGGCTTGTCGACCGACGGCATAGAGCGAGCGAACCGGGCTGAGCACCGCAGCATTCTGACAGAACGGCGGGGCGCAGAATTCGGTGGAGGAGCCGACGGGCACCACGGTCGCTGATGACAGTGACCTGGGAACTCCCTGCCAAGATGGCGCCATGACTTCTCGGACCACCGTGTACACCGACGGCGCCTGCTCGGGCAACCCGGGGCCGGGTGGCTGGGCATGGATCGTGCCCGACGGTCCCTTCGCTGCAGATGGCGAGCCGATGACCACCAATCAGCGGATGGAGCTCTCCGCCGCACTCGACGCCGTCCAATCCTTCCCCGGACCGCTCGAGATCGTCAGCGACTCCTCATATGTGGTGAATTGCTTCAAGGACGGCTGGTATCGCGGTTGGCTGAAACGTGGCTGGAAGAACAGCCAGAACAAGCCCGTCGCCAACCAGGACCTGTGGCAGCCGTTGATCGATGAGTTCCTTGCGCGAAAGGACTCCGAGAACGACATCCGCTGGACGTGGGTCAAAGGGCACAGCAACGACACGTGGAACGACTACGCCGACAGGCTGGCCGTCGAAGCCGGTTCTACCCAGCAGCCCAGGCGAGGTGGATCCACCCCCGACACCATCGGAGAGCCCGACAAGCCGAAGATCGCCCGGTCTTCATCCGATGAGGTCCCCGACGGACACCGGATCGTCGTGACCGGACACCGGCCGCCCGAATTGGGCGGTTACGACGACAACCCGCTGGCGGACGCGGTCCGATACCGGCTGGTCGATATCATCGCCGCCCATCGATCGCTTCATCCCGATCTCGTCGTGCTGACGGGGACGGGCCTGGGGGCAGAGACGATGGCGGCCGAAGCGGCTCATCTCAACGCCGTTCCCTATGTCGCCGTCCTCGCCTACCCCGAGTTCGAAGCACCTTGGCCGGCGCCGGCGCGCACCAGGTTCAACCAGCTACTGGAAGACGCGGAAACCACCATCACGCTTCAGAAGCGGCCGCCGGAGAACAAGCAGAAGGCCGGGGCGGCACACGGTCGCCGAGATGGCTGGCTGCGCAAACACGCCGATCAAGCGATCGTCGTCTGGAACCGCTCAGAAGGTCCGATCGCCCGGATGGTGAAGGGCCTCGAATCCGAACTCGGCGAAGAGAACGTCTGGATCATCGACCCCAACGAGCTCTGATTCGTCAGAGCACGTCGCGCCGATGGAAGCCCAGGAATCCCACCGTCGCGAATACGACCGCGATGAGGACGAGTCCGAGGACGGAGAGGTACGACGCCGAAGGATCGGTCACATTGGGCACGTGCCACAACGGCGAGATCCCGAGGATCCAGTCCCACAGGTTGAAGATCGGGCCGAGGAGCGTCAGCGCGAAGGTCGCGGCCACGGCAGCCCAGGACGCCAGCCTGACCTGAGGGCGAGCTCCGATTGTCGCGATCGACACCCCGATGAGGATGGCGACCGCCGGGATCTCGGCGAGCACCTGTCGTACGACGGTCCCCGTGGTGATCGCGGCGTCGCTGGCGGTCACCGACATTGCGATGCCACCGATGACGAGAGCCACCGCAGGCCCGCCGATGCCGATCACCACATGGCTGGCGAGCAGCTGCCAACGAGGCACCGCCGCCGCCAGTGGAGGTTCGAGGCGATAATCGATCTCCTCTGCACGTACCCGCATCATGACCTGGACGCCGTAGACGGCGGCAATGATCCCCAGCAGCTGCAGCAGGGTGAGGACGAAGGCGAACGTGAGGTCGACGGATTGGCCCCTGGAGGCGAGCGCCTGCGCAAAGGGTGAGTCGGGGCCGAGAACCTCGCCCAGAGACGATGCGAGGTATCCAAAGGCCCCGCCGAGGATCAA
>JAHEDH010000026.1:0-27124 GCA_024641285.1 bacterium
GGGTGATCGTCGTCGCGGGGCGCGGCAAGGCCTTCACGGTCGGAATCGACCTGACCATGCTGGGCTCACTCGACACCGATTCGAGGTCCGAAGCCGACAAGCGTGCGAAGCTGTATGCCGAGATCAAGCGGCTGCAGAAGACGATGTCGGCGTTCGCCGATTCGCCCAAACCGACGATCGCCGCGATCCACGGATACTGCCTGGGTGCGGGAATCGACCTCATCACCGCATGCGACATCCGGCTGGCATCGGCCGACGCCGTCTTCTCGGTCCGTGAGACGCAGATGGGCCTGGTCGCCGACGTCGGGACGATGCAGCGACTCCCGAAGATCATCGCTCCCGGACACGTGGCCGAATTGGTGTACACGGGGCGCGACATCGACGCAGGCGAGGCAGAGCGGATCGGTCTCGTCAACCGGGTCCACGAAGACAACGCTGCGCTGCTCGAGGCTGCAGAGGCGCTGGCGAAAGAGATCGCCTCCAACTCCCCGCTGGTCGTCCAGGGCGGCAAGCGGGTGCTGGCCGCCGAGGCCGACATGTCGACCGAGGCCGCGCTGGACCACATCGCCTTGTGGAACTCGGCGTTCCTCTGGAGCAATGACCTGAACGAGGCGATGATGGCGTTCATGGAGAAGCGACCCCCGAACTTCACCGGAACATGAGGCCGAAGCGGATCTGCTTCGAAGGTCACTTCTCGGACGAGCTGTCAGGAACGATCCATCGTGCCGAGGACGCACGCGGCGGCATCCTGATGGCCCATTGTTTCACATGCTCCTCCGACCTGGCCGTCAACGTGCGGATCGCCAAACACCTCGTCGACCGCGGCTATCACGTGTTGCGATTCGACTTCACCGGCTTGGGGCGTTCCGGTGGCGACTTCCGGGACACGACGTTTGTTTCGAACGTGGGAGACCTCGTGAAGGCGGCGCAGTGGATGATCGACGAGGGTCTCGGCCCGACCGGCATGTTCGGGCACTCATTGGGTGGCGCTGCGTCACTCATCGCGGCAGGCAAGGTCCGAACGGTGAAGAGCCTGGTGATGCTCGGGGCGCCCGGCACAGCAGACCACCTCCTCGACCACATCGCCACGGACGACCTCGAATCCATCGAGCGCGACGGCTGCCATGAGGTCGAGCTCGCCGGCAGGCGCTTCCCGATCTCGAAAGAGTTCCTGGACGACCTGACGGCGTATGAGCACGGCGAAGCCACCAGCACGCTCGGACTCTCACTTGCCATCATCCACTCTCCGGACGACCGGACCGTTCCGATCTCCGAGGGAGAGCGCCTGTTCGCAGCGGCCAGGCAGCCGAAAGCGTTCTTCCCGTTGCTCGGCGCCGACCATCTGGTCACCGACCCGGCCCACGCTCGCCGGGTTGCCGGGTACGCCGCCGATTGGTACGACATGACCGGAGCCGGCGACTTCGGGTCGTGACGCGACTCGGGCCACGCCAAGGCGTGGCCCGAGTGCTTGTTTTGCGATCGAGGGTTCCGTTGAGCCCGTTGCCGTCGGCTGTCAGCCGACCAGGGCGGCGGCCCGTTCCTCTGACTTCACGCGATTGGTCGGGAGCGTGCCCGTTGCGGACTCGAGATGCGCGCGCACGAACCACTGGAACAATTCGAGCTGGCCGAGCTGTGCGGTCAGCAGGTCCTCGGAGACGGGGTCCCATCCGTCCAGCTTCGAGATCGCACTGCGGTGATCGCCGTTCACACCGTTGTAGACGATGTCGAGCGCAGCGAGATGTTGTTGCGCTGTGGCCTTCCCCAGGTCGTAATCGTCCCAGTCGCGTCGGTCGACCAGGGCTCCAGGCGTTCCGACCGGGGTACCACCCAGCGTGGCGATCCGTTCGGCGATCTCGTCGACCATTTCGCGCACTGCATCGACCTGGGGGTCGAGCATCTCGTGGACGGCCACGAAGTTCGGGCCGACGACATTCCAGTGCACGTGCTTGAGGGTCAGCGACAGATCCAGCAGCCCGGTCATACGCGCATCGAGAACTCCGATGACGTCGACTGCGGTCTCTTCGTCCATTCCAGGAACGGTGAATCGGGGGGTGTCCATGTGTTGCTCCATTCGTCTGTTCTGAATCGGAACTACCCGGCCCACCGGCCGACAAACGTCGACCCTGCTTTTTCACGTCGGGGGAACCGGCTTACGCCACCAAGCCAAGGGAGGTTGTTGCGCATCCCGCATCCCGCATCCCGCTTGATCCCCCCTAGCTGCCCGAGAGGGCGGGACAAACACCGCACCAGCACACCATGGGGTATTCCATGCCGCCCCCACTCCGCGACACGCTCCCGTCCCAGAGGGCAGCCTGGCCCTGTCCTTCCCCCGCGGGGGATGAACAATGCGCCGGCAGGCAGCTGGTGTTCCGGGCAGGGCACGCCGAGAAGGGGGTCGGGTTTGAAGACGGGCGCTCTGGGTAACTTGCGCTGGCGATGAACGAGACCCACGAATCGACTCGTCGGACCTCCATGGTCTACTTGAGCCCGACGCCGACGGCACCGGGAGACGCTCGACGGTTCATCGAGGACCTCCTCGATCCCCACCCGGCGATGGAGTCTGCCAAGCTGATCATCAGCGAACTGGTCACCAACGCCGTCCTTCACGGGGGTCGGGATGCCGACCAGATCACGGTCTCGGTCGACAAGCACGCCGGCGCTTCGGGTCACTCGATCCGCCTCGAGGTCAGCCAACCCCACCACGTTGGCTTCGAGTTCGAAGACCAGGACCCTGGACACCTGGACTCGACCGGCCGTGGCCTGATGATCGTCGAGGCCGTCGCCGATCAGTGGGGATTCGACCGAGACACCGGTTCGGTCTGGGCGATCATCGCCTGACGTTTCTTCGCCAGACCTCAGTCGATCTTCAGCCAACGCGTGAAGAGCGACGTCGCACCCGCCAAGGAACGATCCAGCCGATAGTCCCTGACGTCGTCGGAGACCGCCCTTCCCGAGACGATCCGTTTCGACTCGCCAGACAGGATCATGGGCGCAATGGTGACGCACCATTCGTCCACGAGGCCGAGCGATGCGAGCTGGCCGTTGAGAGACGGGCCGCCTTCGCTGAGCAGTCGACCGAACCCGATACTCCTCAGCTCGGAGATGGCCAGAGCGATATCGACCTGCTCCTCACCTGCGACGATGACGTCGGTCATTCCGGCCAGCGCTCGTCGTCGGCGCTCGGGTGAGGACTGCGAGGTGACGATGACCGGCGGCTCGTCCTCGAACGGCTCGATGTCGAATTCGAGACTCCGGGAGACGAGGGCCACCCTGGGAATCGAAGCCATACCGCGCTCTTGCCGCCAGGCGACGAGGTGCGCGGGCAATCGAGGGCGTTTGTAGCCCTCGACACGGGCGGTGGCTCCGGCCACGATCACGGCGTCGGCAGCGGCTCGGAGCGCCCGGAACACGACGGTGTCCTGTTCGTCTCCGATCATCGAAGATCTTCCGTCGATCGCAGTGGCACCGTCGATCGTCGTGACCATGTTGACGAACAGCCAAGGTGCCGGTCGCTCGTCGGTCAGGTAGATCGACTCCAGCGCATCATCGGATACCCGCTCATCCACGGGTCAGACTTCGCTCACTCAGGAGGCGATTTGCCCGCGCACTCTCGGGAACCGGACCGGCGTGTGATGGAAACACGTGTCCCGCACGTTGTATTTGCTCAAGACGGTGGTGCACCGCTCCTCGAGACAGACACGGCCGGCGGCTTCGGTCTTGGGACGGCGACCACTCTGCATCGGCTTCGAACCTGTCAGCACCTGATCCATGATGTCCTCTCTCTGTGGCGAGTGGACGGCTGCATACCCAGGGCTCAGAACGATCAAACATGGATCGCGCGGATCATTCGAGGTGGTTCCTGAGCGTCCCCAGGGCGCCACGGATGAGACGGGACACGTGCATCTGCGAGACACCGATCTGCTCGGCGATCTCGGTCTGGGTGAGGTCTTCGTAGAAGCGGAGATAGAGGATTTCGACGTCTCGCTCGTCGAGGCCCTCGATCGCATCCTGGAGGTCGGACCACTCCGCCGCCAGTGCCATCCGCAGATCCACATCGCCGAGAGCGTCCTTGTGGGTTCGGTCGTCGTCGGTGCCGAGTGGGGCATCGAGGCTGGCGGACCGATACGACGAGCCTGCGGTGAGCGCTTCGATCACGTCTTCTTCGGAGAGGTCGAGGTCGGCGGCGAGGTCGGCCACGGTCGGTACCCGCCCCAGGCGCTGGTGCAGTCGAGCGCTGGCGCCGTTGACCTGGAGGACGCGCTCCTGCAACCCGCGCGGAACCCTCACCGACCACGCCTTGTCCCTGAGGAGCCGCTTCAGCTCCCCGGAGATCGTCCGGGCGGCGAACGACGCGAACGAGGCTCCGTGATCGACGTCGAATCTGCCCATCGCCTTGACGAGCGCGAAACGCGCGACCTGCTCGACGTCATCCTGGGCGATGCCCTTGCCGCGGAACCGCCGGCTGATCCGATCGGCGAGATAGGAGTACTTCTCGAACAGGATGTCGCGGGCGTCGTCGTCGGCACCCAATCGAAGGAACAGCTCCCGCTCGTCGACATCTTCGAGCGTCAAGGTCGAGGTCGGCCGGAGTGTCAGCTTCGCGCCCGCATCGGAGCCGTCCGACCACCACGAGTCGGAGACGTAGTCGAGCACGCGCGCCCGGATCGGGTCGACTTCCGCAGTCTGAATCGCGTCGGCTGCTGAAACGTCGACGATCACCGAGCGGGTGTCAGCGCTGATCGAGACACTCGCCGACTCGGCACCCGACTCGATGAGGTGCCCGGCCAGTTCGGCCACTGCGAGCTCGATCTCGGCGCGGCGACGGGGTGGCAGGGACGGCAGGGCATCGAGCACGTGGCTGCGGAGATACCTGCCGGAGGCGTCGTCGACGTCGAACGATGCTGTCGTCTTTGAGGTCATTCGGCGCCGATCGTGATGGTCAGCACTTCTTCGCCGGCATCGACGGTCAACCCCGGCGGCATGACGGTCACCGACGGCAGGGCCAGCTGCGCACCCTCGACGGTCAGACGGCACACATCCTCGGCGTGCTCTGCCGAGATCGTGACGGAGTGGCCGGAGCGGACCGAATCGGTTGCAGCATCGGACACCATGAGGACCGCGGCCGTCTTGGCGTCGTCGGAAGCCGGGATGGCTTCGATCACCCCCCTGGTGAACACCCGCGCCAGCCGCGGGGCATCGATGTGATCGGAGACGGTCAGCCTGTACTCACTCAACGCTCTAGCCGGCGGCCAGGGCGTCTTCGAGACTCCTGACCGTGTCGAGCGCCCCAGTGAGGCCGGTGATCGAGATGATCCGCTCCACGGGCCCGTCGGGGATCACGATGCGGAGACGATGGTTCGCCTGTTTGAGGCGATTGTGGGCGCCGACAACCGTCCTCAACCCGGTGGAATCCATGAAGGTGACCCCGGTCAGGTCGAGAATGATGTCCCGATTCTCGGCGAGGTGGGCGTCGACCGCTCCGGCGGTAGCGATGTCGATCTCGCCGGCAGGTTGGATCAGCAGCCAGCCGTCCTCATCGCGTGTCGAGATGTCCATGTCCAACGCAGGTCCTCCTGAAGAGCCCGTGGGACGCCAAAGTACCATGCGCCAGGTGCATAGTTCCAACCGCGATCTTCGACTCTCGACCACCGCCCCGTGCGATCTCCGCACGACCGGCCTCATCACCAACCTCGTCACCTCGGCCGCCGACACGCGTTCGATCGGGATCGACCGTCTCGCCGACCTCCAAACTGCGCTGTTCGAGTCGTTCGTGGACCTCGTAGAGAGCGTCGAAGCCGAGTCGGTGACCGTCGTCGTCAACCGCACAGACACCGCTCTGACCGTGCGGCTGGCGGCCATCGATCCAGAATGGACGAGCACCCCGAGCTTCCTGGTCCAACGGGTTCTCGACACCCTCGCCGATCGGGTCTCGACGAGCGACGGGGCCATCGAGTTCGAGTTCCTCACCTGATCGATCTCCGTGATCGGGGTAGACACCTCGGTGTGCGGATGGCACGCCAGGTATCACGCGCACGTTCTGGCGAACGGCATCTGTCGCCTGGCGGTGTGTTCGCATCGGTCGACGTCGGAGCCCAACCGACTTATCTCGTCAACTCGATGAGGATGTGTTCGACAAGACACTCTCGAGCGGGTTCAGAACCCGCTCTCGCCCGTCAGGACGGTATCGCTGTTGATCAACCGAGATGTTTACGACGTCCGAGCATCGGGCATCAGAGGTCGGCCGATCTCACGGCAATCGCCGGCTACATCTCCGATCGCGGCGGCATCGAGGTGACCAAATGACAACCGAACATCGCGGCGATATGGAAGACAGCACCGGCTCGCATCGAGTCGTCGTATTCGGCGCCAGCGGATATGTGGGGGGACGTCTCGTCACCAAGCTGCTCGAAGCAGGCCACCAGGTCGTGGCCACCTCCAGGGACCCGGAGAAGCTCGAATCCCTCCCCTGGGCCGACCAGGTGGAGATCAGGGGGGTCGATCTGCTCGACGAGTCGACGATCCCGGCCGCGATCGCCGGATGCGACACCGCCTACTACCTGGTCCACTCGATGGGTGGCGGCGAGGGGTACGCCGGTCGCGATCGGGCGTCTGCACTCAACCTGGTCGCAGCGAGCCATGACAGCGACCTCGAACAGATCATCTACCTGAGCGGTCTCGGAGACGAGGACAGCGAACTCTCGGAGCATTTGAGCAGCAGACAGGAGGTGGGCCAGATCCTGGCTGCCGGGACGGTTCCGGTCACCGAACTGCGAGCGGCCGTCGTAATCGGCTCGGGCTCGCTCTCGTTCGAGATGCTGCGCTACCTGACCGAAGTCCTCCCGATCATGATCACTCCGCGCTGGGTCAGGACCCGCTGCCAGCCGATCGCCATCGCCGACGTGTTGCACTACCTGGTGGCGGTGCTCAGAAACCCCGATGCCTACGATCGCGTGCTCGAGATCGGCGGGCCCGACGTCCTCACGTACGAGGAGATGATTCGCAAATACGCCGAGGTCGCAGGTCTGGCGCCGAGGACCATCATCCCCGTCCCGGTGCTCTCGCCCGGACTGTCCGGCAGATGGATCGGCCTCGTCACACCCCTCTCGCCCGTGACCTCCGAGGAGTTGGTGCAGGGCCTCAAGAACGAGGTCGTCGTGAAGGACCGCCCGATCTCGGCCATCATCGACCACCACCCGCTGACGTTCGACGAGGCGGTCGGGCGAGCGCTCAACGGGGTGAGGAGCTCCCAGGTCCCGACACGATGGTCACCGACCGACTGGGCACCGGCCCAGGCACTGCCGTCAGACCCCGACTACGCCACGGGAACCGTGCTCGGCGACGTCCGGAGGGTGGAGACCTGTGCCGCCGCCGAAGATCTCTTCTGGGCCTTCGCCCGCGTGGGAGGAGCAACCGGCTACTACTCGGCGGGCTGGGCCTGGCGGATCCGAGGCCTTCTCGATCAGGTACTGGGAGGCGCCGGGCTCCGGCGTGGCAGACGGCATCCCGAAGAGGTGCGACGCGGAGAGGCGCTGGACTTCTGGCGAGTCGTCGACGTGCGGCCCAACAAGGGCCTGGCCTTGAAGGCGGAGATGAAGGTGCCCGGGGAGGCCTGGCTTGAATGGGAGATCGAAGAATCGGGCGGCCACTTCACCCTCATGCAGCGCGCGACCTTCGTCCCCCGCGGCCTCTTCGGGCGCCTCTACTGGTACTCGCTGGTCCCGTTCCACGGCGTGATCTTTCCGCAGATGGCCCGCGGAATCGTCTCGGCGGCCGAGGAGCGGTGGGATGCCCGCGACGCCGAACGGGTTTCGGCTGAAGCCGACGGTCCGCAGGCATCTCCGCAAGTTCCTTGAGCTCTGCCGTGATGGTGCGAGTACGATCAAAGCAGTCCCACGCGAGAAGGAACTGATGCAGGAATACACGACGCCAGGTTCGGTCGAGATCGCCCCCGACAAGAATCTCACGACGGCACTCTGGGAGCACGAGCAGAAGAACGGCAGCAAGGCGATCCTCTCGCGCCGGCAGGGCTCGGGCCCGTTCGTCGACATGAGCTACGCCGAGATGGCCCAACAGGTCCGCCGGATCGCCGCCGGCTTCATGGCGCTCGGCCTCGGAGACGGCGACCGGATCTGTCTCTTCTCCCCCACCAGATACGAGTTCACGCTCTTCGACTACGCCATCTGGGCGGCCGGCTGCGCCACGGTCACCATCTACGACTCGTCTTCCGCCGACCAGGTCGACTGGATCGTCTCCAACTCCGGTGCCAAGGCGATCGTATGCGCCACCGACGACCTCAAGAAGGTCTTCCTCGAACAGGCCGGTGAGCGCGGGACGTGCGAGCACGTGATCTCGCTCGAGGCTGGAGGCATGGACGAACTGGTCGCCAAAGGGTCGGAGATCTCCGACGATGACGTGTTGGCGCGCGCCAAGTCCGTCGGACACGACGGGTTGGCCACCCTGGTCTACACGTCGGGCACGACTGGCAGGCCCAAGGGCTGCGAACTGACCGTCGGAAATTTCGTGTGGACTGCAGCACAGAGCGAGGTCGTGACAGCCGAGGTGATCAACAGCCAGTCTTCGACGCTCATGTTCCTGCCACTCGCCCACATCTTCGCCAGAGTGGCGCAGGTCGTGTCGATCGAACGAGGCTCGAAGATCGCATTCTCGACAGGCGTGCCACAGCTGATGGAGGAACTCCAGATGGTGCGTCCCACCTGGATGTTCTCGGTGCCGCGGGTCTTCGAGAAGATCTTCAACTCGGCGAAGCAAAAGGCAGATGCGGACGGCAAGGGCAAAGTGTTCGATCTCGCCACCAAGGTGGCCGTCAACTACTCGACCGAGGAGCAGGCGGGGAAGGTGTCGCTGCCCACCAAGATCGCCCACTCGGTGTTCGACCGCCTGGTCTACACGAAGCTGCGGGACATCTTCGGCGGCCAGAACAAGTACGCCATCAGCGGCGGAGCACCGCTCGGAGAGCGGCTCGGCCACTTCTACAACGGCGTCGGAATCACCGTCATCGAAGGTTATGGCCTCACGGAGACGACCGCTGTGTCGACGGCATCCTCTCCCGATTCGATTCGAGTGGGGACTGTCGGCAGGCCGATTCCCGGATCGACGATCCGGATCGCCGACGATGGCGAAGTGCTCATCAGGGGCGGCCACATCATGCGCGGGTACTGGCTCAACCCCGAGGCGACCTCCGAGTCGATCGACTCGGACGGCTGGTTCCACAGTGGCGACATCGGCACACTCGCAGACGGGTATCTCCGGATCACCGGCAGGAAGAAGGAGATCATCGTCACGGCAGGCGGCAAGAACGTCGCACCCGCCGTGCTCGAGGACCTGATGCGCGCCCACCCGCTGATCTCTCAGGCGATGGTGATCGGCGACAATCAGCCGTTCATCGCCACCCTGATCACGATCGACCCAGACGAGTTCCCGCGGTGGGCGAGCGCCAACGGCAAGTCGGGCTCGGTGGCAGATCACGTCGATGACCCCGAGCTCAAGGCTGCGGTGCAGGAGGCGATCGACATCGCCAACAAGGCCGTGTCGAAGGCAGAGTCGATCCGGACCTTCCGCATCCTGCCGAACGACTTCAGTATCGAAGGTGGCGAGCTCACCCCGACGTTGAAGGTCAAGCGTCGCATCGTCGCCGACAACTACGGCACCACGATCGAAGAGATCTACACGAAGTGACTCCAGCGGAACTCGATGCAGCGATGTCTGCATCGGTGCCGTTCGTTTCGGCCGTGGGGTATCGGGTGACGGAGATCGAGGGTGACCGGGTGACGGTCACCCTCCCAGACCGACCCGAATCGAAGAACCACATCGGAACCGCCCATGCGGCGGCGGCATTCGGAGCCGCCGAGACGGCCACCGGTGCAGTGTTGCTCAACGCCCTGGGCTCCCACCTCGGGGCATTGGTGCCCGTCCTCAAGAACGCCGAGATCCGCTACACCGCGCCGGCAGCAGGTGTGGTGTCGGCGGTGGCGACACCGAGACGGCCACCCGAGGAGGCGATCCAGGCGTGCCTTGCCGAAGGACGGGCGTTGCTGGACGTCAACTGCATCATCCTCAGCGAAGACGGCGCCGAGAACGCCGAATCGACCTTCACGTGGTATCTGAAACGCCAGTGAGGCCGCCGGGCGAAAGCCTCGGTTGCGCTTAACCCGACGCCGGTCGGGCCGACTGGGGGGTCATGACCGCAGCGCCTTCCAAAGAGAGCGGCACCGTCGCCGCTCGCGCCGCAGCGGTGAGTCGCGCCGGCAAGGTCCCACTCGACCTGAACGAGACCGTCGAGACGACCATCGCCGGGGCACGCACCGAATGGGAATCGCACTCGGAGTTCGAGTTCGCCCTCGACGCCGGGCTGCCACCGGTTCCGGCCCTCGCCGACGCGTTGGAGGGAGCCATCGCAGTGTTGATCGACACCGCCGCCGAGGCCATCCGGGATGCGCTCGGCTCCACGGGGGCGAAGGGCACCATTGCGATCTCCACGTCGCAGCGAGGCGACTTGGCGCAGATCAAGATCACCGACAACGGCGCCGGAGCCTCCCAAGGAGCCAATGACCGCCGAGCAGACCTGGCGACGTGCCGGTCTGCGATCGTCGAGCAGCACGGTGGAGCGCTGGAGTTCGAAGTGGAGCCCGGGGTCGGCACGACCGTCACGGTCTCGCTCCCGTTGCACATCGAGGAGAACGCCTCATGACCGGCCAGATGAGGGCACTGTTCGTCGACGACGACTCGTCGGCGCTCCACGGCTTGAAGCGAATGCTGAAAGGAACCCGCAACGAGATCGACGCCGTCTTCGTCGACAACGGGGACGACGCCGTGGAGATGCTCAGGATGGGTGCGTATGACGTCGTGATCACCGACATCGGCATGCCGGGCATGAGCGGGCTCGAGATGTTGGAGATCATCGCCGACAGGCACCCCGACATGGCGCGGCTCATCCTGTCTGATCGGACTGGCCGCTCGGACACGCTGCGGGCCGCCGGATTGGCCCACCAGTACCTCTCCAAGCCGTGTGATCCCGATGGCCTGAGAACGGCCATCCAGCGTTCCGTTCGAATGCGCGAGGAACTGGCAGACCCCGAGCTGCGCCGTCTGGCAGGGGGCGCCCGCACGCTGCCATCGGTGCCGGACCTCTACCACCAGATCAACGCCGAACTGGCTTCGGACGACCCGTCGGTCGCCAAGGTCGGCGAAATCATCTCTCACGACCCGGCCATGTCGGTCAAGATCCTCCAGATCGTCAACTCGTCGTTCTTCGGGCTGCGCAGAGTGGTCACCGACATCGGCCAGGCGACGACCCTTCTGGGGCTCGACACGATCTCTTCACTCGTCCTCGGAGTCGGCGTGTTCCGCACCGCCCCATCGGACCCGGTCAGCGCCTCCATGGTCAATCACGTCTACGAGTCTTCGCTCGAGATCGCCTCAGCCGCCAAACGGATCGCCCAACTGGCAGGCGCCGACCGGCCGCTCGTCGAGGAGGCCTACCTCGCCGGCCTGATCCAGGACATCGGGATTCTCGCGCTGGCCAGCAACTGGCCGGCACGCTGGCGGCAGGTCGACCGTTCGGCGTTGGACCTCAGCGAGCACTCGATCTTCGGGACCACCCACGCGGCATTCGGTGCGTATCTGGCTTCCCTGTGGGGCCTGCCCGACTCGCTCATCGAGGCGATCCGCTTCCACAACGACCCGGCCGGCCCGCCGACCGAGTCGGGGTTCACCTCCCTGGTCGCACTCCATGCCGCCCGGGCGATCATCAACGGCGGGTTCGACCCTGCCACGGTCTCTTCGCAGACCAAGTATCTCGAGGTGATCGGGATGACCGGTGAGCTTCCACAGTGGATCGATGCGATCCGGGAGATGCGAGCAGCCGCCTGAGGGCAGTCGCTCACCATCCCGAGAGCCACCCGGATCGTCTCGAACCCGGGCCTCTCGGCCGAGCACCTCAGCGGCTCAGCTCGATCACCTTGGCTGCGAACACCCCGGACCCCGCCTTCACCCGTTCGGTGAACGACACCCGGTTCCAGTCCTCCCACTCGTAGCCGGTCGTTTCGAAGGCTCGGTTTCCGAGCGTGACGGTGATCGGCATGGAATCGATCTGCGGATAGGTGATCATGCCGTCGGCTGCGACATCGAACACCCGGTGCGTCGAGGGATCGGCGAACCCGATCGCCTGCCAAGGGATGCGGATCTCGATCGTGGTCCCGGATGCGAACCAGGTCGACCTCGAGTCGAACTCGGGGTCGTTCGGATCGGTCGTCCCGTGGTGCAGGAGACCGGCATCGTCGAGCTCGACCGTGGTCTCGGTTCCGTCGTGCAGGACGTACGGGCGGTTGGTGATCAGCCGGTGCAGGTTCCAGCGTCCGGGCGCGGAATCCGACGCCGGGAAGAACTCGAACCGGCTGTAGGCGTTGAGCATCGGGTCGGCATCCGAGCGGACCTCGATGCGAGCCGAGCCTCCCTCGATCACCATTCGATAGTCGGCAGATGGGAACAGCGAGTCGGTCCCGAGACCGGCGCCTTCCCCATCGAGGACGTCGAAGCCGACCATGAGCGGTTCGGAGTGCCACGGCTCCGACTGGTCCGTGACGATCCTGAGATACAGAAAGCCTTCGTCGTTCGCCGCCCGGACCTCGCGAACCGCCCCCTCACTCTCGAGAATGGCGCGGGAATGCTCGGGCCAGTCCGATCCGTCGCCGTCGAGGACGAGCAGGGTCGCCAGAGCGGGCTCCGATGCGACGAGACCGAAGTGGGCCTCATTGGTCCAGGCGTTCATCCAGATGGCGCGACGATCGGCGGGTTCGTAGTCCATCGTGTTCCATGTGAGTTTGAACCATTCATCGGTCCAGGCGAAGACGTACCCGCCGGCCAGGCCCACCTCGGAGATGACATCGAGGAGGTCGGCGTTGATGGCGGCCTGCTCCTGTTCGGTGTGGTCTCCCTGGTTGCGACCAAGCGGTTCTTCGTGTGCTTTGGCCATCCCGGTCGGCACGCCGTACTCCAAGACGATGAACGGCACTCCGGCGTGATGCTCGGCGTACTTCGCCAGCAGGCCGGCGTAGGGATTCAACTCGCCGTCGTGGATGTAGTCGGCGATCCCCGGCTCGTAGCGCTGGAAGTCGGGGTAGTACGGGTAGACGTGATAGCCGGCGAAGTAGCCGCCCGGCCAGTCGGCGGTCGGACGGACGTGCATGGGGTCCACCGAGACCAGGTCTTCTCGCTCGAGTGGCTCCTCGGGGTGATCGAGTGGATCGGTGGTGACCCAGTTCACGAAGGCGAGCGGCATGGTGTCGCCGTATGAGGCTTCGGCGGCCGCCACCTGGTCGAGCATCATGGCCATCCAGCTCTCGGTGGGGGTGGCGTCCGCGGTCGCATTGAAATAGCCCCCCTGGTACGGCTCCACCCCGGCATTCGTGGCGTCGCTGGCGAGCACCGCCCCCGCATCCCACTCGATTCCGATCGCCCAACCCATCAGCCAGGGGGAGACGTCGTCCACGTACGTGCCGTGCCCGCGACCGGGTCGATCGGCGATGACGGCGTTGCCGTGCACGACGTCGACCAGGTCCGAGAGCTCCTGTTTGAACTCCTCTATGACGTGAGGGTCGTAGAAGTCCTGCCCGGTCACGATCTCCTCCTCGGGCGGCCACGCACCATGGATCAGAAACAGGGGATGGTCGGCGTTCTCGAGGTTGTGGGCCCGGAGCTCTGCGTAGAAGTGCGGCGGCAGCATCGTGTAGACACGGATCGACGTGAATCCGAAGTCGGAGATCTGGTCGAACCATCGGCGATAGGTTGCGGCGTCGACTGCGAGCTCGCCCGGGAAGTGGCCGGGCACGGTCGCCCCCACGTTCACTCCGGCATGAAAGTCACGATCGCCGCCCTCGGTCGCGATGATCAACCGCTCGCCTTCGGTCCTGGCGAAGCGGTCGAGGCCTCCGACGGTCTCGACCAGGGGAGTCCAGTCGCCGATGAACTCGGCGTCGACCTGAGACAGCGGATCGACGTCAGGTGCGATCGCCTCCAGCCTGGCGCAGCCGGACAGCGCCAGCACGAGCACGAGCAACACCGGGGAACGAACAGCCATACGACGTCCTGTCGGCCGAAAATGCCCTGAATGAAGGCCGGTCCGCCCGAGCCGGAGGCGAACCCGGGCGAGTCAGGCCGAGGCCTGCTCGATGGCCCGCTTGAGACGCCCGAGGAAGTGGATCCAGCCGTTCGTGTAGTCGGAAGCCTCTTCATCGGACCCGGCGTCGTGGGTCACGCTGACCACGCAGCCACGCTGCGCCGGCGTGAAGATCACATCGACCAGCCTCGGCGGAAGGTCCTCGTGATCCCACTTCCACGTGAAGGCGAGCTGCCTTCCGGGATCGATCCTCCGATACTGGCCTCGCAGGGTCACACCGTGATCCTCGAAGAACATCCGATACTCGCCGCCGACGACCACTTCGGCTCCGACTTCGGTCGGCCACCAGGTGGTGAGCAGGTCGGGCACGGTGAAGTATCCGTAGGCGACCATCGGGTTGGTCGGGACTTCACGTTCGATGTGAACCGTCTGCATGTTCGGAACATACAGAACCGCTCACAGCGCTGCGTAGTAGTCGTACCCTCGCTCGGCCCAATAGTCGGCCGGTTGGACGTCGGTGAACCTGACCACACCGATCCGTTTCAGCTGCTTGATCCCGTACTTGAGCGGCGTCGCCAACCGCAGCGGGGCGCCGTGCTCCTGGTCGAGCGGCCCACCGACCATCTCGTAGACGAGGAGTGTCTGAGGATGATCCATCGTCGCCCGATCGTTCCCGACGTAGTAGTCGCCGCCCGGGGTCTCCAAGGCCACGTAGCCGGTGTCGGCGTACTTGGGATACCACCCCTGGAAGTCCGAGAAGCGCGCACCTGCCCACGTGGTGACTTGAGACCAGCCTTCGACGCACTTGTGCTCGATGATCATCTCGTGTTTCGGCAGCGCCATGATCTCGTCGAGGGTGTGCGTGCCGAGGACCGTTCCGTCGGATCCGTGCACCTCGAGCGTCCAGGTTTCGAGATCGATCTCGGATCGGATGCCGATCCGACCGTTCACCCTGAGAATCGACGACTCGGCGGGCGAGTACGTGGGCGCGAGGTGGTCGTCACGGAATCCCGTCGACCAGATCCTCTCGTTCAGTCGATGGAACCTGCGAGTGACATCGGGGATGTTGTCGATCTCCGGTCTCTTCTGAAGGCCGTAGAACCCGAAGACCCCGCCCGCGACAGCTGCGCCCGCAGTGAGGAAGGAGCGCCGCGAGATGCCCCGGTATTCGCCCGCCGAGATGCTCGGCGCATCGTCGACTTCGGCTCTCAGCCTCGCTTGGCGATCCCGACCGGATTCAGTCACGGCTCGCGCCGTTTCTGCGCTCATAACCGGTGATCATCGAGGCGAAGTTGGACCATCCGGCTCGACCGACCTGGACGAGGTGCACCACGAAGAACAGCACGAAGCCCATCGTCGTGAGGAAATGGACGAGACGGGCACCTTCGTAGCCCCCGAACATCGCAGTCAGCCAGCTCAACTGGATCGGCTTGTAGATGGCGAAGCCGGAGATGCCGATCAGCCCACCCATCAGGATGACCGCCGTGTAGATGATGCGCTGGGCGGCGTTGTACTTCCCCTGGACCGGCGCCGTCTTGCGGAGTCCCAGATCGTGGAGGACGACTCCGAACGCCTCCTTCAGGTGCTCGCGGTCGGGGACGATCTTCCGCCAACCACCGGTACGCCACAGATAGAGCCCGTAGGCGATGCCGTTGACGGTGAAGAGCCAGCCGAATGTGAAATGAAAGGCCATGCCCTTGGCGAGCCTGCGCTCGAGTCCGAGCGCCTCGTTGAACCACTCGGGGAAGAGATCGATCGGGCCGATCGAATAGGCTCGATTGGCCCAATAGATGCGCAGGCCACTCCAGATCATGATCGTCAGGATCGGGAAGTTGATCCAGTGCATCCAGCGGTTTCCGCTGCGGTGTTTGAGGACGGCGTCGTTGCTCACATCCGTCGTCTCGGCTGGATCTGTGACTGCTGTCATGGGAGCAACGTAGAACCCGCGCCGCACCGGTTCGAGCGACCGGGGCGAACGTTTCGCGATCGTTCACAATCCGACGCGACATGATGAGCCATCGAGAGAACAGCCGCTGGACTTCCTGGACGTGGAGCGCGACGATCCCACGAGCCGAGACGAGGTGAGCCCCTGACCGACCGAAGTCGATCTCCGAGCGTGGTGCATCGCGCACTGGAACTTGGACTCGTGATGCTGTTGGCCGGAGTGGCGGTGGCCGAATTCGTCCGCATCGACGGTAGGTCCCACTCTTCGTCGGACACACTGATCACCTGGGTGCCCCGCGCAGTCGTTCTGGCCCTCATCGGGTGGGCGCTCATCACATGGAATCGCCGACGGTCGACGAGGTAGGGTCGGGCCCTCGGATCGAGGAGAGATCGTTGGCCAGATTCACCAGGGTGGCGCTCCCGCTCGCGGTCGTGGCGATCGTGCTCGCGGCCTGCGCCCCGGGCGAGAACCCGACAGTGGCCCTCGGCGACGGTGGCGCCGGCTTCTGGCTCGGGCTGTGGCACGGGATCATCGCGCCCATCACGTTTCTGATCTCCCTCTTCACCGACGACGTGAACATCTACGAGGTCGCCAACGACGGCAACTGGTACGACTTCGGCTTCGTGCTCGGCGCCGGGATCCTCTTCGGCGGTCGCGGGGTGAGAAGCCGTCGACACTCGAAGCGTCACCGCCGAAGCGACGACGACCACCGCTGAGTCGGCGATCGCCGCGCCACGGTCGCGCTTGCCAACGTATCCACTCGATGGGACTTTCGACCGGCCGATAGGGCCGAACGCTGGCCCACAGTCGCCTGGATCTCAGGCATCGTGTGCATTGTCAAAACAGACACACACGTGATCAGGAGGTCACAATCATGACAAAGCGGCTCAGAGTGCTCGGTATCGTGCTCTCGGTAATCGGCGTGGCGTTCCTCGCTGCGGGCGGGGTCGCATACCTCGGCGTTCGCGACGGATACAACTCCCTCCAGAAGTTCTCCGAAGCCCAGAACGTCACGCTCAGCTACAACGACGCAGGCGAACTGGTCGACCGTGGCACCACCGAAGGCGCCCAGGCGATCCTGTCGCTGCTCCAAGACGACTGGGGCTATCCCGTCGACATGAGCGAGCTCGATCCCAACGATCCACTCGTCAACACCGACACCGAATACATGTATCAGATGGCAACCGTCGGATTCCACACCCTGCACGGCACCCAGACCGTCACCCTCACCGAGGACGCCGAGTACAACGGCGAGAACTTCCCCGCCGGTGACTACACGATCACCGTGAACGAGGTCGGGAGCCCCGAGCGGGTCGCCGCCGGTCTCGGTGGCTACTGGACCGACTTCGACCGGATGAACCCGATCGAGGGACCCGCCCGTGCAATGGCATGGACAGGGACCGCCCACGGTCTGTTCGCCGAGCTCGGCGTCGGAACCGTCACCCACAGTGCCCTGCAGCTCGGTCTGGCACTCGCTGGCCTGTTCGCCGGGGTCGGCGCCACCACACTGCTGGCAGGCGCAGGCATCGTCTGGGCGACCGGAAGCAAGGACGAGTTCCAGACCTTCGTCGAGAAGGCAGCCAAGGACACCACCAAGGTCTGACAGACCCCCCACCTGTCCAGACCCAACCAGATCGGCCCCCGGCACACCCGGGGGCCGATCTCTGTTATCCCCCCATCGGCTTGCCGACGCATCGTGTGTCTCCCGACAGGGGGGACAGGCCGCCGCCAGGCGGCCAGGGGGGATCGAGCGAATCGCGTCACCCCCGGATCGGTGATGCAAAGCTTCTCTGGCGGGAGCAAAACAGTGACCTCTTGCCCTGTGCGGTGGCGCCGAGGCCAGGGACGATTCGCCCAGCCGACCGAGGAAATCAGCCATGCCGTACCGCACCATCATCGAGCCGTTCCGCATCCACACGGTGGAGCCGATCGACTTTCCGACGGCTGAAGCGCGGAAGGCGGCGTTGGAGCGGTCGGGCTACAACCTGTTCGAACTGCATGCCGATGAGGTGATCATCGATCTGCTGACCGACTCGGGCACCGGGGCGATGTCGACTTCGCAGTGGGCGGGCATGATGCGAGGTGACGAGTCGTATGCGGGCAGCCGCTCGTTCTACCGGTTCCGAGATGCGGTGACCGCCATCACCGGCCTGGCGCACGTGATCCCGACCCATCAGGGACGTGCAGCGGAGCGGATCCTGTTTCAGACGGCAGTGAAACCAGGAGACGTCGTCCCGAACAACACCCACTTCGACACCACGCGCGCCAACGTCGAGTTCCAAGGCGCCGAGGCGCGCGACCTGGTCATCGAGGAGTCCCACGACCATTCGTCCGACTACCCGTTCAAAGGCAACATGGACGTCGATCGGCTGAGGGCGACGATCTCCGAGGTCGGCCGCGACCGGGTCCCGCTGGTGATGTTGACGGTCACCAACAACTCCGGGGGCGGCCAGCCGGTTTCGCTGGCGAACCTCCGCGAGGTGAGGTCCGTCTGCGACGAGTTCGACATCCCGCTCTTCCTCGATGCCTGCCGGTTCGCCGAGAACGCCTGGTTCGTCAAGACCCGCGAGGAGGGCCAGCAGGACCGCACCCCCCGCGACATCGCCAGGGAGATGTTCTCCTTGGTGGACGGGGCCACGATGTCGGCGAAGAAGGACGGTATGTCGAACATCGGTGGGTTTCTGGCGATGAATGACCCGGCGCTGGCCGAGGTCTGTCGGAACCTTCTCATCCTCACCGAGGGCTTCCCGACGTACGGGGGCCTGGCCGGGTACGACCTCGAAGCGGTGGCGAGGGGCCTCGAGGAGGCGCTCGATCCCGAGTACCTCCGCTACCGGATCCGTTCGACCGCCTATCTGGCCGACAAGGTCGATCGGGCAGGTATCCCGATCATCAAACCCCCCGGCGGCCATGCCGTCTATCTGGACGCGGCGGCGCTGCTGCCGCACATCCCGGCTTCGCAGTTCCCGGCACAGGCTTTGGCTTGTGCGCTCTATCTCGAGGGCGGTGTGCGCGGCGTGGAGATCGGTTCGGTCATGTTCGGCAAGCGTCTCGAGGACGGAAGCGAGGTTCCTGGACCCAGCGAGCTGGTTCGCCTGGCGGTGCCCCGTCGGACCTACACCCAGAGCCACATCGACTACGTGGGCGAGGTGCTGATCTCGGTGGCCGAGCGTGCCGAGGAGCTGATCGGGCTTCGATTGACGTATCAGGCACCATGGCTGCGCCACTTCACCGCGCGCTTCGAACCGGTCGAATGATCGCTGGGTAGGCTCACCCGCCATGAACGCGGAACCTGCGCCTGTCTCGTCCATCGACGAGGCCATCTCGGCAATGGACCGCAACATCGACCGCTGTCTCGCCGGCGCCGACACCGGCGGGTTCTTTGCCGCGATGTACCGGGCGGTCACTGCACGGGTGAGACGGGGCATCGAGGACGGCTGGTTCGACGATTGCGATCGTATGGAGCGATTCGATGTCCTGTTCGCCCGCCGGTATTTGGACGCCTGCCGCGGGTGGGAGGCCGGCTCGGAGGTGACCAACGCCTGGAGGCTTGCGTTCGAGACGTCGAAGCGGAGCAATTGCATCGCTCTGCAGCATCTCCTGTTGGGCATCAACGCCCACATCAATCTGGATCTCGGGATCGCCGCAGCGGACGCCGTGGGTGCCGGTGAGATCGGGGCGCTTCGTGACGACTTCGAGCGGATCAACGACGTGCTCGCCGAGATGGTGGACTCGATGCAGGCTGCGATTGCGACGGTCTCCCCGTGGAGTCGGACCGTCGACCGGATCGGGCTCCGCTTCGACGAGGCGCTGGTTTCGTTCACCTTGCGCCATGCTCGGGCGGGGGCGTGGCAGTTCGGAGTCGAGTTGTCGGAGCTGGACCCCGACCGGCGGGCAGGCGCGATCGCGGCGCGGGACCGTGAGGTGACGGAGTTCGGCAGACGGATCGCCAACCCGTCGGGACCGTTGCGGTTGGCGGTCTCTGCCGCCCGACTGCGCGAACGGAACGACCTGGCAACCGTCGTGGATCATCTGGTTGCTCGCGCCGGCTGAGCAGGACGGCAATGGCTTTGCTGGCTTAGGCGTCCGACTGCAGCCTCAGTGAGAGCGCGTGACAGCGTCTTCTCGACGGGACGGTTCCCTTCGATCTGATGGGCTGAGCGCTTCACCGGCCAAACTGCGGAATCAGTGCGCGTGCGCGAAGGTCTTCTCGACCGTATCGTTGTGCTCGACCGAATGCGGGGTTCGCTTCTCCCTCTTGGCGAGCCGCTTCTCCTTCAGGGTCTTGGCCGCCGCTTTCCTTTCGCCATGTCCTGGCCTGTTCTTGGTTGCCATCTACGACCTCCTGTCATTCTCGACCTCAATCGTCGCGCTCGGCCGCTTCCTCGGGCAGGGTCATTCCTACCGGATGCGATGGGCGTTTCGCACACATCGCGCACGCAGGCCGACCGGGCGTGCCATCGCAAGGGGAGACGCATCACATCCGTTGCGTGTGCGGGAGCGCTCGACAAGGAGATCGAGAGAGGTTCTGGGCAGCCGGTCTTTCGTGAATCGGAAGACTCCGACGCGAGATCAGGCGCCCCCGGTCAATAGAGTTGCCGCGGCCGCGACCAGAGGGTCATCGTGACCTTGGAATCCGAAGACAGTCCCGCCCGCAACCGTGGGTCCTTCCTCCAGCCGATTGGAGCGGGGCTCTCGGTCGGACTCATCTACCTGGTCGCCCTCAGCCTCCCAATCCGAGCTTCGCAGACGCTCGGACTGGATGCATCTGAGTTGTCGGCATGGATCCTGGCGCTCTGGGCGGTAGCCGGGACGATCGGAATGGTGCTCTCGATCAGGGCACGCGTCCCGTTGCTCCTCACCGGGAATCTCTTCGTGATCATCCTCATCGTGCGAGTGAGCGCTCAGTACCGGTGGTCCGATCTCGTAGGGGCCTCGCTGCTCGCCGGCGTAGTCGTGTTGGCAGGCTCTCGAACGAACCTCGCCGACCGTTTGAGTCGCTGGCTGCCGCCATCGATCGTCTTCGGACTGCTGGTCGGTGCGGTGCTCCCGTTCCTGTTGGACCTGTTCTCGCTCGGCGTCGAGGAGCCGTGGCTGGTCACGGCAGCGGTGGCGACGTATCTCGCATCGACTGCGTTCCGGCCCGCCGTCCCTGCGATCATTCCGGCCGTCGCGGTGGCAGCCGCAGTGACCGCACTCGGTGGCGACTTCACGGGCGGGATGGCGCCGATCGACGTGGTCGCCCCCACCTTGACGGCTCCCGCATTCGACCTCACGACGATCCTCGCCGTCACCCCAGTGATGATCGTGCTGATCACCATCCAGTCGAACGTGCCATCGTTGGTGTTTCTCCGCGAACAAGGCTACGAGTCCACGACCGAGTCGATCTCCCTCATCAGCGGAGCGGGCACCATCATCGGCTCGCTCTTCGGCCCGACGGGGATCTCGCTCTCACTGCCACTGACTGCGATCACCGCTGCCCCTGATGCTGGGAGGTACGACATCCGCTACCGAGCCGCGGCCGTGGCCCATCTCTGTGCAATCGCCATAGGGGTCTTCGCCGGCGCAGCCGTGTTCCTGACCTCGGCGGTCCCAGCGACGCTGCTCACCGTCGCCATCGGATTGGCGTTCCTGGGCGTCGTCGTGAACGCCGTCCCGCGAATGGTCGACTCGGGCCTGCGATGGGGGCCTGTGCTGACACTTGTCATCGCCGCCTCCGACCTCACACTGCTCGGGCTGTCCTCGTTCTTCTGGGCGATCGCCGTGGGAGTGCTCGCCACGCTGTTCATCGACACCCGAACAGAAGAGCCGGACTGAATGCGTTGCGACTCATGGCGAACCTTGGAACGACCGACGGAGCCTCCTGGCCGACTTCCTGGGAGTCGGGCCCTGCTGCTTGTCAGCTTCTTCTCGACCCGGCGGCGGCCCTCGACCTGATCACTGGCACGCTTCGTTCCCTTGGTGTCCCACCTCTCCCTCGGCCGGACAGAGCCGATCCCACCTTCATCGTGGATTCATGTCGAGGAGTCATAGTGCCACTGGGCTGGCTCGGCGACGGCATGCACTTCGTCCGATCGCAGTGCCGAATGGAACGGGCTGGGAGAGGTTGTGAACATGAAGAGAGCGGCCGAGACCGCTGGGGATGGGCGGATGTATCGACCGATGACGCCGGCCACTCGCCTTTCCGCGACCTTCGCCGTGGCGAGCCTCGCCTTCCTCACGGCGCTTCCGATCTCTGCCGCTGTCGATCCGATCAACGACGACCAGATCGCCGCGACCAACGCGACGGAACAGGACCAGCCGTCCGAAGACCGGGACACGATCTCCTCCGTTCGACCGAAGCCGGACCCTGTAGGGGAGATCGCACCCGCCCCGAGGAAGCAGGCCATTCCGAGTTTGGCGTTCCCGCTCGCATCGCCCGGGAGCTACACCGACAGCTTCGGTGAGCCACGGGATGGCGGGTCGAGGTCCCACCAGGGAATCGACATCTTCGCCGACAAGCTGACACCGGTCGTCGCAGCGGCAGACGGGACGGTGACCTTGGTCAGGGACACGATCGGAGGCGACTGCTGTGTCGTGCGCCTCAGACATGCGGATGGCTCCGAGACGCTCTACCTCCACCTCAACAACGACACACCAGGGACCGACGACGGCCTCGGATACGGGATCGCCGACGGTATTGCGGTCGGCGCGGCGGTCGAGGCGGGTCAGGTGATCGGCTTCGTCGGGGACAGCGGGAACGCCGAAGAGACACCACCACACCTCCACTTCGAGTACCACGATGCTTCTGGATCAGCAGTAGACCCCTACGCCATGCTTCGCGTAGCCCAGGGGGCCGACCCGGCGGAGTATGCCGCCATGCAGGAGATCCCCACCGAACTGGCGTTCACGGGGGTGAGCACGCTGTCGCTCGCAGCCCTCGGATTCGCGCTGGTGCTCCTCGGGACCGTCTTGATCATCCTCGACCGGTGCGACGACCTCTGGGAGAATTGAGATCCACCCACGCGGGGATCGACCCCTAGCGCACTGACAAGAGCCAGCGATTCTACGGACGGCATGCGGGAACCCGCTGGAGGCCGAGGGCGTCCCATCGACATGACAGAAGGATCGAACATGAAGACATCGCTGCCCGTCGCCGTGCTGACGGCGCTCGGTGCGTTCACCGTGTTGATCGGGTTCTTCGCCGCCGGCGAGATCCTCGTGGTCGCACTGGGGTTCGGAGCGATCGTCGCCGCCGGACTGATCAACGCCTTCGAGACGCGACGCCCCGTCTGATGATCCTGGCGGCAGGAGCCGCCGGGCGATGGGTCTCGGCGTTCGCCTCAGTGGTGGGCGGCGGAATCGCACCCCCGGTGAGACCGCGCCAGAGGCGAGGTCTCACCGACTGATCACTGGTCGATCATCCCGAGACGAGCGTGGCGAAGTCGTCGAAGTACTCGGTCCCGGCGATACCGCTGCCCACCGATTGGGGGCCCATCCGGATCTCGTCGAGTCTGACGGAGCCGTTCTTGATGCCCGTCTTGCTGCTCACCGCGGACCCGTCGATCGTCAGCACGATCTCGCCGTTGTTGCCCGCCGAGTTGGAGGCGGCACTCCAGGCCACTTCGATCGAGTGGGGAGCGTCGCTGATCGAAGACCAACTGGTCGACTGCGCTCTCCCCCGATCGTCAGCCGCCACCGCCCGGACCTGGTAACCACCGCCGGACGTCTGAACCTGGATCTCGAACGCAGTTCCGGCACCATCGACGCCGACGAACAGATCGTGCAGCTTTCGATTGGGGATCGTCGTTCCGTTGGGATCGAATCCGAAGGCGGCACGGTATGTCGTGGCGGCCTCCGGAGAGACATCGGCGACGTACTCGCTCGTCGTGTTCGAGATCACGGCCTCGAGCCCGAACCCGCCCGCCAGCGCCGCCGCCTGGCTCACCCGGAGCCTCCCGCCGTTGGTGACGGCCGCACTCCACACCGTGACACCGCCGGACTCGAATCCGTCTGCGAACAAGCCGGAGGCCGAGGTCGTGGTCGTCGTAGGCGGCACGGTGGTCGACGTCGTCGTCGTTGACGGTGAAGTCGTGGTCGTCGGCGCCGTCGTGGTCGTGGTGGGCGGCGACTGCACCCATTGCAAGGCGGCGGCGACATCCAACCGCCCGAAGCCGAACTGGTTGTCGGGACCTGGGGCGCCGAGATCCAAAGCTGTTCCGACCAACGCAGCGGCCTGCTCATCCGCCGTCAGATTCGGATTTGCGCCCAGGAGCAGCGCCAGCGCTCCAGCCACGTGTGGCGCGGACAGCGAGGTCCCGGTCGCGGACTGGTACAGGCCGTAGCGCTCGGTCGTCCGGATGCCGACGCCCGGAGCGACGATCTCGGGATAGACCGTGGACGCCTCGCCGCAGGCAGAGGGTCCCCTGCTGCTGTAGGTGTATCCGGCGTCGGAGCTGTTCACCGCACCGACGGCGAACGCCTCCGGATAATTGGCAGGGCTGACGCTGCTCGACGTCCCAGGACCGAAGTTGCCGGCGGCGAACACAGGGAGGATCCCGGCGGCGCGAAGCGCCTGCAGATCACCCTGGAAGGCGAGGTCGCATCCCGGGCCCGAGCCGTATGACCAGGAGTTGTTCACGACGTTCGGAGCGTCAGCGGTGTTGGGGTTCCCGTCGGGATCCAGCAGCCATTGAAGTGAGGCGTGGATCGCCGTTGCCGTGGTGCGGCCCTTGTTGTTGAAGATGCGGGCAGCGATCCAGGTGGCTCCCGGAGCCACCCCGATCGATGACCCTCCGGCGTCGCCGCCCACCATCACGCCCATTGTTCCGGTGCCGTGACCGGTCAGATCGATCGGTGTCGATGACTGTCCGAACGGGTCGAACCAGCTGTTGGTTCCGCCTCGCCATCTCGAAGCCAGGTCCGGATGGGTGGCGTCGACCCCGCTGTCCAGACTCGCCACCACCATTCCCTGGCCGGTGAAACCGAGGCTCCAAGCCGTGGGCGCTCCCACGGCAGCCAGGTTCGCCTCGGGTGGGCCTACCGTCGGCACGACCGCCACCTCGTCGAGGGTGATCGAGGCGACGTCGGAGCGATCCGCCAGTTCCCGGATCACGGAGGCGGTTGCAGTCACCGAGATGGCGTCGACGATCCAGAAGGGTACGAACTCGGTCACCTGACCCTGGGCTTGGCGCGCCTCGAGAAGTTCGATGATCTGGCGCTGTGAGGCATCCGCCTGCGCCTGAAGGGCCTTGATGACGCCTCTGAGACGCGCCGCCCTCGTTGCGCCGGGGATCCTCGTGAGGTCGGCGCTTCCGGTGAGCGTGACGATCACGGTCGCCACCTCCCCGGGGGCCATGGTGTCGAGGAGCGCAGACACCTCGGGGGCCAGCACCTCCACCCCACCCCGAGGTGGACCGGCCGACGCGGTCGCAGCGAACAGCGAGACCACCAGCGTGGCCACCGCGGTGAGGGCGAGGAGCTTTCTCATTGGGGTCTTCCGATTCTCTCGTGGACATGATGGATCACTTCGATGTCTTGGTGTGCGGTTCGTCGAATCGACCGGATCGCAACGGCGAGTGCAGCGACCATGAGGACTGCCACGGTCGTCAGAACGACCTCGAGGGGTTGAGCATCGGCAGGAGTCGATTCGGGAACAACCCACTCGAACTGCTCCACCGCATCGGCGGCGCCGGCGCGGCGCACGACGACGGAGGCGACCCACCCACCGGGGCTCATCGACGGAATCTCCGCCTCGTAGCGACCTGGCTCGATCTCATCGAGCGCCACCAGAGACTCCACCCGGTCCGGGTCCGTGAGGGCAACGATCGTTCCGGCGATCGGCCCCGGCTCGGGCTTGACCGTCGACCTCGTCCTGACGATCAGGCGGGACTGCTGCGTCCCGGCCGGGACGGCCTCGAACGTGATGAACAAGCCGTCGACGTTGGCGCTCACCGGGGCGGTCTCGGTGGCCGCAGCCTCGATGTCACGGGCGGTCGGTACCGAAGTGAGCAGCGCTGCGGCGACCACTGCCACGATCAGGAACCCGGCCTCGATCGTCACCACCGTGGTGAAGCGGCGCAGCGAGACGGGTGACCATCCCGGCGCTCGCCGGCGGAGACTGCCCAGCCGTTCGGCCAGACCCGGGTTGACGAGCATCGTGTTGAAACCGGCCAGTCCCAGGGCTACGACCACCACCACGACCTTCACGACCACCGCATTTCCGTAGATGGTGGAGCCGAGCGATCGGAGATCAGGGAGATGGCGGCCGGACTCGTAGAGGCCCGTCGCCACCAGCACCACCGCGGCAACCGCCGCCATCGGGCTGAAGCTGCGCCAGGCGGTTGCGAGGATCGGGCCGCGGGCGTCTGGGTCGCGCCGCATCCGTGGGCCGAGGCACAACACGAGAACCACCAGTCCACCCGCCCACACACCTGCGGCGACGAGATGGGCCCCCGACGCGGCCGCAGCGAGCCCAGACTGGCGCGGGAGCGTGAAGGCGTGGCCCGCCAGGGCCTCGAACCCGACCGCCGCGGCCAGCGCCGTGAGTGCTGTCATCCGAGGGGGGCCTTCGAGGTCGGTGTGACGTCGGACGTTCGCTCCGAGAACGACCACGAGCACAATCAGTGTGACTTCCCGCGCCGTCCAGAGCCGCCCCCACGGGGTGCCTCCCATCGTCGCCCACGTGGCGTCGAACCAGTCCCTGAACGACCGACCGTCGTGTGGCACGCGCAGGAAGGCGATGACGGGACCGGTGAGCGCGGCGGTGCCGGCGGCGGCGAACGCGAGGCGATACGCCCTCCGTCGGGGAACCGAGCCGCCCGGGCCCATCGAGGCGAAGACACGGCCGGACACCGCGAGTGCCCCGATCAGGATCATGAGCGCCGACACGTCGAGCCATCGGAGGAAGAGACCGCCGGGCTCAGGCAGGCGATTCCCGCCCGTGGGGATCACCTTCGGGCTCGAGCCGACGCCAAACAGCACAGAGCCGCGCGAAGGGTGTCCGTCGTCCAGTGACAGGACCGACCAGTCGAGCAGATAGGTGGCTGCGAGCAGCGGCCCGCTCT
>JAHEDH010000026.1:27224-30353 GCA_024641285.1 bacterium
GGGTCCACCACCTGGTACCGGAAGTCGATCAGGCCGCCCGCGGCGGTTGTGCCGATCAGCGTCACCTCGATCCCGTACCGAGCGGCCATGCCCTGGGCATCGACCAGAGACGTCCCGTCCCTGACGTCGACCTGCGGTCCGACCACCCACGCCCTGCCTGCCACTGCGCCGAGGATCACGAGGGCTACCAGCGCGGCGATCCATGGGCCTCGGCGGGCGGGTCGACCTTCAGGGACGCCGCCGGTCACCTCGGGCCGGATGTCGACGGTCACGACGACTCCCCGACGCGCCGGACGGAGGCGAACAGCGGTGTGGACTGCGGGAGGCCGGGGGCAGCAGCCCCCCACAGTCCTGGCACGTTCGGTTGAATCTGATTCACGTCGTCGTCCTTCACTAGCCAACCGTGATGACGACGGTGGCCGTGGACGTCACGCCGTTCAGCGTCATCGTGTAGGTGAATTCGAAGGCGCCTTGCTTCGAGTTCCTCCGGGCTCCACCGCCACCGCCCACACCGGTCAACGTCACCCGATAGGCACCGTTGGTGCAGATGGCGTTCCCGCCGACGGCGGGTCCGGCGGTGCCGAGGGTGCCCGGACAGCTCAGCGCGATCGTCCCCGCACCGGTGCCCGACGTCCTGACGGGTGCCGTGGTGATGGCCGCCGTCCGACCGGCAACTCCGACCGGCTCATCGTTTGCGAGCACACCCGGAGCGGATAGATCACTGATCTGGGTGGCGCTCGTGTTCGCCGTGATCGCCCTCGCATCGTTGATCGCCTGCACCACGTACAGCGAGGCACTCGACACGGAACTCCAGTTCCCGGCGGCGTCCCTCACTCGCAGATAGACGGTGTGGATCCCGGCGGCCAGAGCTCCCGTGTTGATGGTCACGCTGGTGCCTGCGAACGCCGTGGCGTTGGCCGGCGGCGTAGCGGTGCCATCGAGCCAGTACTGCCCTCCGATGACGCCGGTGCCTGCCCCATCGGCGGCCGAGACGTTCAACGTCACTGCGGCGCCGGCGGGCAGGATGGTGTTCGGGGAGAGTGCTGCACTCGTGACGGTCGGCGGCGTCTTGTCGATCACCAGGACCACCGTGGAGGTGGCCCCCCAGTTCCCGGCGGCATCCTTGCCATGGACATAGACGGTGTGATTGCCGTTACTGAGGGCAGCGATGGTCGACAGTGGAACGTCTGCCTGTGCCGTTTCCGACGATGCGCCGAAGGTGCCATCGGTCGGCAGGAAGACGATCCCGCTGCCGTTGGTCCCGACGGTGTCGATGAAGCCTTCGACCGCCGTCACGCCGGATGGGGCATCGTCGGCGGTTGCCATGATGCGGACCGCCGGGGTACTCGAGCTGAACCCGATTGCCCCGTTGCTGGGGTTCGGGGCGGCAGAGACCGCCGATGTCACCGGCCCGGTCTTGTCGACGACGAGCGTCCTGGAGAGGAGAGCGCCCCAGTTGCCGAGGGAGTCCTGGCTCCGCACCGACACCGTGTACGGCACGCCTTCGCTCAGTCCGTTGATCACCGAGGCTGCGATGCTTGCGGTCACGCTCGCCACCTTGGCCCCTGCCGGGGTCACGGTCATCGCGATCGGACCGGCAGGTGCTCCTGGACCGCCCGTCAGCGTGTATTCGGCGGCGGCGATGTTGGATCCGCCGCTGGCGGTGTCGTTGGCCGTCGCCGATATCGAGACATTGGCGGTTCCGTTGCTCGGATTGGGGGTGAGACCCAGCGCAGTCGTCGCCGGCCCGGTGACATCGACCCCGATCGTGGCGGAGCTGAAGGGGCCCCAGTTGCCGGCGGCGTCCAGACCATGGACGTAGACGGTGTGGGTGCCGGTGAGCGCGGGTGCGATCGTGCCGGTCACCGAGACGGTGACGCCGGGTGTGAACGAGGCGACCGCAGTGCCCGAGCCGCTGGCTCCAGTCGAGTCCACGAAGAACTCGGCGGCGGTGACATTCGAATCGCCTCGGCCCGCGTCACTGATGTTCGCTGTGACCGATGTGCTGGTCAGCGCGACTCCGGTGGTCGAGGGCCCGACGAGATCACCCGTCGGCGGGGTGCCACCGACCTCGAGGAACGTGAGCATGCCGCCGAATCCGGCCTGGTTGCTGGAATGGAGCAGCAGGCTGCCGTCGTAGATCGCCAGCAGGCTGCCGGCCGCTGCAGTCGCCGGAACTCCGACGAGCACGTCGGTGGTCTGCCCGGGTCCGAACGTCTCTGCAGCCACCCGGTGCGAATACGTCAGCGGATTGCCGTCGTAGGCGATCACCGTCTGGTGGGCGCCGAGCACGGCCATCGAGTGGTATTGGATGCCGGCGTTGACATACCTGAGGAGCACGGCGTTGCCGGCGTCGGTGGCGATCGAGCTGGTGTTCGGATACGCCTCGCCGTTGATCAGGAAGTAGCGCGGCTTGTAGTCCCGCATGTCGAAGTTCGCCGGGCTCGCGCTGTTGTTGAGCGCCGGATCGATCTCGCTGAGGACCAGCACGGCCTCATCGTCGAAAGCCGAGCTCGCGCTGTCGTACGCCTGGCCGGCGGTGGCCGGGAGCACCACGAGTGCTCCGTAGAGGCCCATCGCCACCTGATGCTGGGCGTTCGGCAGTGGGGCCGCCTCGTAGAGATAGGTTCCGGGCTGGTCCGCCGTGAACGTGTAGAGCTTCGTCCCACCTGGCGCAACGCCCGTCGAGTCCGGGATCATCGACTGCCCTCCGAACAGCAGACCGGACTGCTCCGACAGCTGATTGTGGAGAGCGATCCGCACGGCGTCACCCTGGTTCACGGTGATGGTGGGACCACCTGGCACGCTGACCGGAGAATTGCTGCTGCCGTAGCCCCACACCGTGACGGATGAGGAACCGATCGTGGTCGAGCCTGTGACGGCGTACACCTCTATCGGAGGCGTCCCGATCGGCACCGTGAGCTGCTGGGACCCGGCGACGTAGTTGGCGGTGGCGGTCACGTCGGCCTGAACGACACAGTCGCCGAGACCCGTCGGGCTGAAGGTGCCTGCGTTGGCGTCGACCAGAGTGCAAGGACCGCTCACATACGCATAGGTGATCGCGCCCGTCGAATCAGTGGTCGCGGTGACGGTGAAGTCGGGGCCCGGATACCAGGCGGCCGGCACTGC
>JAHEDH010000140.1 GCA_024641285.1 bacterium
GCTGCGAAGCCAGCCCCCGCAGTAGTCGCTGAAGAAGTACTGGCCCGTGATCTCGGGGATGGCCGCGCCCCGATAGGTCACCCCGCCGGTGATCGAACAGGTGCCGGCGTCGCCGTGGGCGATGTCGAGCACCGGCTGGGTGATGCCGGTCGTGTCACAGTCCGGGGTCCGAAAGCAGCTGAATCCTTCGGTGATCGGCCAACCGAAGTTGCGGAACTGATCGTCCAGCTGGACGATCGACACCTCCTCGAGGAGGTTCTGTCCAACATCGGCGATCGCCATCGTTCCACTCTGCTCGTCGAACCAGAAGCGGTACGGGTTGCGAAGGCCACCTGCCCAGAGTTCGGCTGAGCCCGAGACCGGATCGATCGCGACGATCCCGCCGAGGAAGGTGTCGAAGTCCTGACCCTGGCCGAACTGGTCGTTTGCGCCGCCACCGTCGCCGAGCCCGAGATACAGCCGGCCGTCGGCGAGCTGGAGACCGCCACCGTTGTGATTGCTCGCAGGCTGGTCCTGCCGGAAGAGAATCTGTTCGGAGTCGGGATCGAAGCTCGAGCCCTGCCGCTCGAACCGTGCGACCACGGTGTCGCCGTTGCCGTCCGAGTAGTGGAGGTACAAGGCGTCGCCGAGTCCGCTCGGTGCGACGAGTCCTGACAGGAGCCCTCGTTCTCCGTCGGTCCGGGTCTTCGAGCTGATGTCGAGGACGACCTCGCCGGTTGCCAGGTCGGAGACCCGTCCCTCACGTGTCAGGACGAGGTCTCGCGCTCCGACCTCGTCGGGTATCAGCGCCATCGGGAAGTCCGCCGTCGCAACCGTCTCGTACGCCAGCCCGACCAATGGCGGCAAGGTCGACATGGTCGTCGTTGGGGCATCCGTCGTCTCGACCGGAGCACCAGTCGCCTCCGCCGGGATCACGGTCGTGTCTGGACCGCTCTCCACGGTCGTCGGGACCGGTTGGACGTCGGGGCCCGACGGATCCTCGGCGCAGGCAGCGAGGACCAAGATGAACGCGAGCAGCACTGCGGTCGACCTCATCGTCGCCACGCTATGGACCCTCCCGCACTATCGGAACCCGATCGGCCGGTTCGTTACGACGCAGTCGCCTGCGACGAGAGGCGGCGTACCATTGCGTCTCGAGGACGGAGGTGCCATGACTTCATCGCCGAGGTTCCGGCTCGCAGGAACGGTGCTCGCCACCAGGGACGCCCGCCGCCTGGCCGCGTTCTACGAGCGACTCCTCGGTTGGCCACGCGTCCAGGACGAGGCCGGCTGGGTGGTCCTGCACCCTGGCGGCGAGGCGTCGGCCATCTCGTTTCACGAGGACGTCGAGTACGAGCCGCCGGTGTGGCCGTCGAGGGCTGATCGCCAGCAGATCATGGCGCACCTCGACATCGGCACCGACGACCTCGATGCTGCGATCGAGCACGCCCGCGAGTCCGGCGCACGAGATGCAGACTTCCAGCCGCAGCCGGACGTTCGGGTCATGCTCGACCCCGACGGCCACCCGTTCTGCCTCTTCCGGTCCGAGCGAGCCTGAATCGCTCGGAATCGGCGAGCCCGATCGAAGCCAGCTCGCCGACATGATCCCCAGGTGTCGGCTCATCCCGCTGACCGAGGCCGTAGCATCCGACACCGTGACGACTGCCATCAAGAACGACAAGCGGACCATCTTCGGCTGGGCGATGTACGACTGGGCCAACTCGGCGTATTCGACCGTGGTCGCCGGCGCCATCCTGCCCGCCTACTTCGCCGGCGAGGTGGTCGGCGACAACGGCTGGAACGGCAGATCGGGTCAGGTGCTCTGGGCGTTGGGAATCGGGCTCAGCACGCTCGTGCTCTTCATCGCGATGCCGGTATTCGGCGCCGTCGCCGACTATTCGGCGGCGAAACGCCAGTTCATGCAGGTGTTCGCCTATGGAGGGGCGCTGTTCACGACGCTCTTCTTCTTCGCCACCACCGGAAGCGTCGTCTTCACACTGGCGGTCTTCTTCCTCGCCCAACTCGGCTTCGTCGGCGCCAACGTGTTCTACGACGGATTCCTCAAGGACATCACTACCGAGGACACCATCGACAAGGTGAGCTCGAAGGGGTACGCCCTCGGCTACTTCGGGGGCGGTCTGTGGCTTGCGATCGTCTTCGGTGCGATCCTCGCCTCCGACAACGACCTCACCGTCATTCGCCTCGGAATCGCCGCTACCGGCATCTGGTGGGCGGGGTTCTCATGGTTCGCGTTCACCAGGTTGAGGGACAGCGGTGTCTCGGAGGTCCTGCCTGCCGTCGTCACCGTGTCGGCCTCGATGATCCGCGGTGTCCGGGTGCTGGTTTCCCTGCTCGTCATCGGCCTGGTCGTCTTGGGATGGGCGTTGGTCGCCGACATCACCGAAGCCCAGTTCAACTTGTTGCTCGGGGTGGTCATGATCGGTCTCGTGGTCTCCGTCGTCCGGGTGGTGAACGCCACCGGGGACCGTGGAACGACCGATGTCACCGGCCGGTTCGCCAAGATGGCCGCCGTCGGATTCAGCCGGACGTTCTCCACTGCCGCCCGTCTCAAGCAGTTCCCTCAGCTGTTGCTGTTCGTCCTGGCCTTCATGCTGTACAACGACGGAGTCCAGACCACGATCAACATCTCGGCGGTCTTCGGCACCGACACGCTCGGGCTCACGTCGACCGACATCGCCCTGACGTTCCTCGTCGTGCAGTTCGTCGCATTCGGAGGGGCGTACCTGTTCGGCTGGCTCGCCTCGCGCATCGACATCAGGCGGGCGATCATGATCAACCTGAGCATCTGGATCGTGGTGGCGATCGGCGCGTTCCTGCTGCCGGAGGGCAATGCGCTGGCCTTCCAGGGTCTCGGCGTCGCGATCGGCATCATCTTGGGCGGCATCCAGGCATTGAGCCGCAGTCTGTACGGCTCGATGATCCCCGAAGCGGCCTCCGCCGAGTTCTACGGCTTCTACTCGGTGTTCTCGAAGTTCTCTGCGATCTGGGGGCCGATCATCTTTGCGATGGTCGCCTCCATCACCGGCTCGGGCCGCTCTGCGATCCTCTCGATCATCCTGTTCTTCGGGATCGGGATGTTCCTGTTCAGCCGAGTCGACATCGACGAGGCGAGGGCATCGAAAGACCGCTGGGACGTCCACGGGATCGAGATCGCGACCGACGGGCCGGTACATTGAACCGATGACTGACCCGATCATTCCCGAGGACAGCACTCGCAAGGACGAGAAGCCGCCGATAGACGACAGTCCGCGCGGCGTCCCGGAGAAGCGGCCGACGCCCGAGGTTGCGGTCGATGCAGGCATCCCGTGGGGGCTGATCTTCTTCTTGATCCTGTCGGTGTTGATGGCGGTCTTCACCGTGCAGAACACCCAGGACGTCGAGCTCCAGTTCCTCGGCTGGTCGGGGGAGTTCCCTCTGATCATGATCATCGTCGGCGTCTTCGTCACCGCCGTGATCCTCGATGAGATCCTCGGGACCATCCTCCGCCGACGCAGGCGCACCAGACGTCTCGAGAGGCAAGAGCTCGAGCGCTACCGCAAACAGAAGTGACCGAGCGACTCGTCGTCGTCGGCGGGGATGCCGCCGGCATGTCCGCGGCGTCCCAGGCCCGCCGGCGCCGGGGTCCGAACGACCTCGAGATCATCGCCTTCGAGCGCTCGAGCTGGGTGTCCTACAGCGCGTGCGGCGAGCCCTACCACGTCGCCGGGTACGTCGATCGACTCGAGTCGTTGGTGGCCAGGACTCCTCAGCAGTTCCGGGCCATGGACATCGACGTTCGAACCCGGCACGAAGTGACCGAGATCGACTTGGATCGTCGGATCGTGGTGGTCAGGGACATCGATGCAGACCGAGACTTCTCGACGGGATTCGACGAGTTGCTGATCGCCACGGGGGCGAGGGCGATCCGACCGGGCCTGACCGGACGTGACCTCGAAGGTGTGCACGAGCTGCGCACCCTCGACGACGCCGCCCGGCTACGGCAGATCGTCGATGCCACGGAGGGACGGGTCGTTGTCGTCGGCGGCGGCTACATCGGCCTGGAAGCCGCAGAAGCCTTCCATGCACAGGGATGGCAGGTCACCGTCGTCACCTCCGGCGACCGCGTGCTCGATCGGACGCTGCACTCCGACCTCGGGCAAAAAGTGATCGATGCGATGCGACGCATCGGCATCGAGGTGGTGCTCAACACGCGCGTCGAGTGCATCAACGGCACGGATCGAGTCGAGAGCGTCGGCTGCTCCGATGCCACCCATCCAGCCGATCTCGTCGTGCTCGGGCTCGGCTCGTCACCCGAAGTCGATCTCGCTGCCCGGGCAGGCATTCAACTCGGCGAGACCGGCGCCATCGCCGTCGACGAGCGGCAGCGGACCCGGTCCCCGGGGGTCTGGGCGGCGGGTGATTGCGCCGAGGCGCTGCACAGGGTCACGGGCAAGCAGGTCAACATCCATCTCGGCACCATCGCCAACAAGGCCGGCCGGGTGGCCGGAATCAACATCGGCGGCGAAGACGCAGTGTTCCCGGGGGTGTTGGGAACCGCCATCACGAAGGTCTTGGACGTCGAGATCGCCGCCACCGGACTTCGCCTGGCCGACGCCAAGGCCGAAGGCTTCGATGCGGTGGAAGGGCGAGCGACCGGGACGACGACCGCCGGCTACTACCCCACCGCCTCGGAGATCACGATTGCGACGGTCGCCGAGAGGCGGACAGGGCGGATCCTCGGCGCCCAGATCGTTGGCGGCCCGGGAGCTGCCAAGCGCATCGACGTGTTCGCCACGGCGATCTGGTCCAACATGACGGTGCAGGATCTCGCCTGGGTCGATCTCGCGTACGCCCCACCGTTCAGCGGAGTCTGGGACCTGATCCACATCTCGGCCAGGAACGCCGCACGCTTGGCCGTGGCATGAGCCGGGCAGCCACTGCCTGCCTGGCGCTTGCGCTGCTGGTGTCCGGGTGTGTCGAGGTCATCTCCGAGCCCGACTTCGTCGACACCGGCCCAGCACAGGTGTCGCCTGCGGGCGCCGTGGGAGACCTCGGCCTCGATCTGGTCGACTCCCGGATCGTCAGGGTGCTCGACGGTGATTCGCTGGTGGCGGTCATCGACGGAATCGAGACAGAGGTCCGCCTGCAGGGGATCAATGCCCCCGAGCGGGACGAGTGTCTGGGTGACGAATCCAAACGACGCCTCGAAGAGGTGCTCGACGGCGTGCCGGTGCAGATCGCCGGCACCGAATTCGACCAGTTCGACCGCCTGCTCGGCATCGTGACCGCCGGCGGGCTGCCGACGAATGTCACACAGGTGGCCGACGGCCTGGCGATCCCGCTGGCGGCAGAGTCACCCATCGACGCCCTCGTGTTGGCGGCCGAGGAGCGGGCGAGGGCCCTGGGTGTCGGAATCTGGGATCCCCTCTCGTGCGGCTCGGGGCCGATCCCCGAGGTCGCCGTCATCTCGGTGGCGTCCAATCCGCCCGGCCGCGACGAAGAAGCCCTCGACCAGGAGCGCGTCGTGATCCGCAACCGATCGGACGCGGAAGTAGACCTGACGGGCTGGATCCTGCGGGACGAGTCGACCGCCAACCGTTTCGAGTTCCCTGACGGCTCCCGCATCGGCCCCGGCGCAGAACTCGAGATCGTCGTGGGCTGCACACCGGCACCGAATCGACTGACGTGGTGCAACGACAGACCGGTCTGGAACAACGGAGGCGACACAGCACTGCTCCTCGATGCCGACGGCCGCATCGTGGATCTTCTGCGCTATCGAGACGCCGGCTGATTCTTCCCGATACGCTCGGGAACACGAAAGGAGCCATTCATGGGATTGATGGACACGATCAAGGGAATCTTCGGCAAGGCGAAGGAAGAGGCGGCCGAGCTCGGTGAGAAGGCAGCGCCGATGGTCGACAAGGCCAAGGAAGGCGCCAAGGAGGCGATGGCCAAGGTCAAGGAAGAGACTGCGGAGCTGACCGAGAAGGCGGCGCCGATGGTCGACAAGGCCAAGGAGAGCGCCAAGGGGGCGTGGGAGAAGGTCGAAGACCGAGTCGACGACCTCCGCGGTGAGGCCAAAGAGAAGGCCGAAGCCGCCAAGGAGACCGTGACCGAAGCAGCGTCCGAAGCCGAGGAGGCCGCATCCGAAGCCGCCGCCGAGGCGACGGAAGCCGTCGAGGAGACCGTCGAAGACGTCAAGGACACGACCAGCTGAGTCGCTGTCGACAGAACACGGCACGAGGGCCTGCTCCGATATCGGGGCAGGCCCTCGTGCCGTGCAGGTAACGTCTGCATCAACCCAACCGAAGGTCTCACACGATCATGGCACGCGTCTCACAACGACTCGGATCCATAGCCGAATCCGCCACAATGGCCATCTCCAATCGCGCCAAGATCATGCGCACGGAGGGCCGCGACGTCATCTCCTACGGCGCAGGAGAGCCCGATTTTCCGACGCCGGCCCACATCGTCGAGGCGGCCGCGGCAGCCGTCAGGGACCCGAAGAACCACAAATACTCCGCCAATGCCGGACTCCCCGAGCTTCGGGAGGCGCTGGTCGAGGTGACGGCACGGGACTCGGGAGTCACCGTCGACCCCAGTCGCATCCTGGTCACGAACGGTGGCAAGCAGGCGGTGTTCCAGTCGTTCGCCGCACTGCTCGATCCCGGCGACGAGGCGATCGTCCCGGCTCCCTACTGGGTGACGTATCCCGAGGCGATCAAGCTCGCCGGCGGCATCCCTGTGCCAGTGGAGACAGACGGAGCCAGCGGCTTCAAAACGACAGTCGACCAGTTGGAGGCGGCTGCGACGGATCGCACCAAGCTGCTGGTGTTCACCTCGCCGTCGAACCCGACGGGCGCCGTTTACACGCCCGAGGAGACCGTGGCCATCGGGCAGTGGGCCGGCGAACGCGGTATCTGGGTCGTCACCGACGAGATCTACCAGCACCTCGTATACGGGGACGCCGTCTTCACGTCGATTGCCGGCGTTCCAGCCCTCGAGGACCGCTGGATCATCGTCAACGGGGTGGCCAAGACCTTTGCGATGACCGGCTGGCGGGTCGGGTGGATGGTGGGACCCAACGACGTCATCAAGGCGGCGGCCAACCATCAATCACATCTCACCTCCAACGTGGCGAACGTCAGCCAGCGGGCGGCGCTCGCCGCCGTGACCGGGACACTCGACGAAGCGTGGAAGATGCGCGAGGCGTTCGATCGCCGTCGCCAGACCATGGTCGAGATGCTGAATGCGATCGACGGCGTCGACTGCGTCGAGCCGCACGGTGCGTTCTACTGCTTCCCCGACTTCACCGGGGCGATGGAGCGCACCGGCCATGCGTCCAGCCTGGACCTGGCCGCCGACGTCCTCGAGAAGGCCGAGGTGGCGATGGTCCCCGGCGAGGCCTTCGGGGCACCTGGCTACGCCCGACTGTCATACGCCCTCTCCGACCGGGACCTCGTCCGAGGCCTCGAGCGCCTCACCGACTACCTGACCTGACGTTCCCAGAAGCGAGGGGGAACGGTCCCTGCCGGCGAGGACCGGAGGGGCCAACGACTCGCCGCGTGACCAAATCCCGGGGACGCTTCGACCCGTCGCGGCATCCCCCTACCCACTTCGTGGGTCCTTTCCCCCAGCAAGCTGGGGGACACCAGAAATGGTGTTCCCTAGGGAGTGGGGAACGGTCCCTGCCGGCGAGGACCGGAGGGGCCAGCACCCATCGCGTCAGACCATCCCGGAGAGGCTTCGACCCGCCGTGGCATCCCCCAACCCACTTCGTGGACCCCTTCCCCCAGCAAGCTGGGGGACACAAACATGGTGTTCCCCACGGAGTGGGGAAAGGTCCCAGCGGCCGACGAAGGAGGCCGGAGGTAAGGGGGTTTGCAGCAGCGGCGAGAACGACTCCTGTGGAGACCTTGAGCCGCCGTGGCATGCGCCTGACCACTTCGTCGGGTTCTTCCCCCAGCAAGCTGGGGGACATCGACCTGGTTCGGGCGTCAGCCGAGGAGCTCGGCGAGGTCGGCGGACAGGGCATCGGCATCGACGGTGTGCGAATAGAGGACACGCACGTGCCCGTCGGGGCCGATGGCGATGATCGTCCCCGTGTGGTCCACCGTGTATCCCAGTTCCTCGGCCTCTTGGTGGACCTCGGAGTGGATCCCGTACAGCATCGCCGTCGACATGAGAGTCTCTTCGGGGCCGGTGACCCCGAGGAAGCTCCGGTCGAAGTTGCCCAGGTATCGGTTGAGTGCCTCTGGTGTGTCCCGGTTGGGATCGACGGTGACGAGGAGACCGTGCACCCGCTCGGCGTCGGCACCCAACGCCTCTCGCGCCCGGGCGATGGTCGCCATCGACGTGGGACAGATGTCCGGGCAGTGGGTGTACCCGAAATACATGAGAACGACATCTCCCTCGAACACTGCGAGATCGGCCGGATCCCCGTTCGAGAACGTCAGTCCGTCGAGCGACGGTGCAGGCCGTGGAGACTGAAGGACGGTTCCGGCGTACGTGTGCGGCTGGAACA
>JAHEDH010000141.1 GCA_024641285.1 bacterium
CGGATTCCAGCAGCAGATGGCACAGTTCGTGATCGAGCGGATGTGGGCTGCCTACTCGGGGGCGGCCGGATTCGAGAAAGCGCTTCACCTCACGCGTGACTACCTGCGTGAGCGTCACGCCTTCGGGCGACCACTGCTCAAGAACCAATATCTCCAGTATCGGTTGTCCGAGCTCGCCGCAGAGGTTGACCTGCTCAAGCACTACAACTACAGCATCGCTGCCAAGCACATCCGGGGCGAGGACGTCACCCGCATGGCGACCATCGCCAAACTCAAGACCGGCCGGCTCGGTCGCGAGGTGGCCGACTGGTGTCTCCAGTTCCACGGCGGCATCGGCTACATGGAGGAGACGTGGACGTCGATCTTCTTCCGTGACCAGCGACTCGGTGCGATCGGCGGCGGCTCCGACGAGACGATGCTCCAGGTGCTCGCCCGCATGGACGGGTATTGGGTGTGACCGCCGTCAGGTGACCGGAACGGCCTCGACGACCGTCGAGCGCTCCCTGCGGAGAGCCCAGAGGCCGATGAGCGCGGCAGCGCCGATCAGCGCCGCTGCAATCCCGAACGTGAAGTGGAGGCCCTCTACCTGAGCGGCGCCGCTCGCCGCCGAGGCGTTGTTGCCCGGCACCGGGTCGGTCGAGACGGCCAGCACTCTTCCTGCCCACACCGAGCCCAGCACGGCAATCCCGGTGATCTGGCCCAGGAGCCTGGTGAGGTTGAGCAGACCGCCGCCTACGCCGGAGTACTCGCGCGGGATCGAGCCCATGATGGCGCTGTTGTTGGGTGACTGGAAGATCCCGATTCCGGCACCGAGCGGAACGGCGATCAGCACGTACTGCCACCAGGTGGTCTCGGTGGACAGGAGCTGGAGCGCGAGGTAGACGGCGGTGAGGATGAACAGCCCGCTGAGTGTCAGTGATCGGACGCCCCAACGATCCGACAGTGTCCCCGAGATCGGGGCGACGACACCGAGCACCAGCGGTCCGGCGCCGAGAAGGAGGCCGACTTGGCCGACCTCGAATCCGAGCACGCCCTCGAGGTAGAACGGCAGCAGGAAGAACGTCGCCGACAGGGCGGCGAACACGAGGAACCCGGATACGACCGACACCGAGAGGAGGGGGTCGCGGAACAACCGCAACTGCAGCATCGGGCTGGCCGTGGACAGCTCGACTCTCGCGAAGATCGCAGCGAGTGCGAAGAAGCCTGCGAACAGCGCCAAGATCAGCCAATCGCCGAAGCCCCGCTCCTGGCCGAGCGTCAAGCCGAGCGACAGCGCCAGCAAGCCGGAGCTGAGCAGACCGGCACCCCAGAAATCCATGGTCTGGCCGGGCACTGGCGGCACGTCCGGGACGTACCGGATTGCCAGGACCGTGCCGATGATCCCGACGGGGAGGTTGACGAGGAAGATCGAGCGCCAGTCGAACGCCTCGATGAGGATCCCGCCGACGACAGGTCCGGTGACGATGCCCAGCGAAACCGCGGTGCCGATGTAACCGAGCGCCTTTCCCCGCTCCGTCGGCGGGAACGACTCGGTCAGAATGGAGATGCCGAGCGCCAGCACCATCGTGGCGCCGACCGCTTGGATCACACGGAAGGCGATCAGGAACCCGACCGTCGGGGCGAACGCGCAGAGCACCGATGCTGCCGTGAACGCGATGAATCCGGAGTTGTAGATCTTGCGCTTGCCGACGATGTCGCCGATCCGCCCGACCAGCAGCGTGAGCGTGGCCAGGGTGAGCAGATAGCCGAGCGCGACCCATTGGATGGTGGCGAACGTGGTATCGAAGAACTCGACGAGCGTGGGCAATGCCACGTTGACGATCGAGCCGTCGATGGTGGCCAGGATGACTCCTGTCGCGACGGTCGCCATGACCCGCCACTTCTGGTCGTAGTCGACGCCTGGCGGCGGTTTGATGCCGGAGATTGCAGTCACGTGGTCACGCTATCGCTCGTCGGGGTTTGGCGGAAAACGGTCCGCAGAACCGGAGACCGGGGTCGGCACATGAATGCCAACGTCCTCGTGGGCTGCGATCATCCCCCTGGTGGCATCGAGGTGGCTTCCCGTCCGCCACGAGGCGGCTCCGATAGCGACGAGCACGATTCCAGACACCGCGAGTGTCGGCTGGACGCCGAACAGTCCGGCGAGCGCCGGTGCTGTCACCAGTGGCCCGAGCTTGGCGATCTCTCCCAGTGCCTGGCTGGTTCCCATCACGCGACCGACCATCTGTTTGGGGGAGTTGATGTGCAGCATCGTGCGCACCGCGGGGGCGAACAGCCCGATGACGAGACCCCACGCGGTCCCTCCTGCGGCGACGACGACCAGGCTCGACGTGCCGACGTAGATCAGCGTCCCCAGCCCGTTCAGCGCCAACAGCACCAGCACGCTTCGCGCCGACTGGAGTCGGTCTGCGAACCGCCCGGCCAGAACGGTGCCTCCGACCAGGCCGATGCCGAAGAGCGTGTTGACCCAGCCGATCGTCTCCGGCCCCTCACCCAGGACGTCGCGGAAGAAGAGCGGCTCGAGGGCGGTGAACAGCCCGAAGATGAGCCAGACCGATGCGCCCATCCCGAGGTAGAAGCGCAGTCGCGGGTTGTTCCACGAGTAGGCGATGCCTGCCCGGAGCTCGCTCCACCCCGAGCCTCTGGCCGGGCCGGGCTCGACGTCGTCGGCGATCAACGGCAGCGTCACCAGCATCGCCACGGCGATGAGGGATGTCACTGCGTCGAGGACGAAGATGGAGTCGAGCGAGACCAGGGCGACGAGTGCTGCGCCGGCAGCCGATCCCGTGATCAGGGCGGCCATGCCGGCACCCTCGATCAGCGCGTTCATTCGCCCGAGCCGATGCTGGTCGGTGGTGAGGAACGGTGGGAGTGAGGCAATGGCCGTGAATGCGGGTGCCGAGGTGATTCCGAACAGCCCGACGACGAGCGCGAATTGCGGAACCGTCTCGACCATGAGGGCGGACAGCACCGATGGGACGAACAGTATCTCTGCGGTGATGAGCACCCGCTTTGGGCCGAAACGGTCGACCAGCGTGCCGGCGACTGCGGACCCGAGGAGTGCGGTCAACCCGGCGATCCCCAGGACGAACGCGATGTCGGTGGCATCGCCTTCGAGTTCGTAGGCGAGCTTGCCCCAGATGCCCACGAAGAAGGCGGCTTCACTGCCCGTGCGGGAGATGAGGCGCGCCGCGACGACTCGGGAGAGGGGGGTGAACATCACCAGGCGGAGTCTTGCACGTGCGCAGTCGGCTCGAAGTCGAATTGCCTTCAGGCTCCCGTAATAGGAATGAAAGTACATGAATACAGATTCATGTATTATCCTGCATAGGAAATGAGACGCCCGACGACGACCAAGGAGCCCTAATGTCCAACGGAACCGCAATCATCGACACATCCACGATCGTCAAGGGCGTGGACCCGAAGGCACCGGTTCCGATCACGGTGGCGAGGGGCGACGGCATCGGCCCCGAGATCATGGACGCCACCCTGAGGATCCTCGACGCGGCAGGCGCTCCGTTGCGCTACGACACGATCGACATCGGCAAGGAGGTCTATCTCCAGGGCCACACCTCGGGCATCGCCCCGGAGTCGTGGGAGACGATCAGGCGGAACAAGGTGTTCCTCAAGGCGCCGATCACGACCCCGCTGGGCGGTGGGTACAAGAGCCTCAACGTCACGATCCGCAAGACCCTCAACCTGTTCGCCAATGTGCGCCCTTCGAAGTCGTATGCGCCGTTCGTCGCCTCGACCCATCCCGGCATCAACCTCGTGGTCGTGCGCGAGAACGAGGAAGACCTCTACGCCGGCATCGAGCATCAGCAGACCGACGAGGTCTCCCAGGTGCTCAAGCTCGTGACCAGGCCCGGATCCGAGCGGATCATCCGCTACGCCTTCGAATACGCCCGCGCCTATGGGCGGCGCAAGGTCACGTGCATGACCAAGGACAACATCATGAAGCTCACCGATGGGCTGTTCCACCGGGTGTTCGAGGAGGTTGCCGAGGAGTACCCCGACATCGAGAGCGAGCACCAGATCATCGACATCGGGGCGGCCCGGCTCGCCGCCCAGCCAGAGACGTTCGATGTGATCGTCACACTCAACCTCTACGGCGACATCCTCTCCGACATCGCATCACAGGTGTCCGGGTCGGTCGGGCTGGCCGGCTCGGCGAACATCGGCGACGAGGTCGCGATGTTCGAGGCCGTGCACGGATCGGCACCGGACATCGCCGGCAAGGATGTCGCCAACCCCTCGGGTCTCCTGCTCGCCGCCACCCAACTGCTCGTCCACATCGGTGAGGCGGAGATCGCCGAGCGGATCAAGAACGCCTGGCTGACCACGCTCGAGAGCGGGATCCACACCGCCGACATCTACCGGGAGGGGTTGAGCCGGCGAGAAGTCGGAACCCAGGAATTCACCGAAGCGGTGATCGAACGGCTCGGCCAGCGCCCCCGTCAACTCGCCCCCGTGCAGTATCGACCGGGTGGGATCGAGGTGTCACCCAAGCCGCGGCCACGGCGGGTGAAAGAACTGGTCGGCGTCGACGCCTTCCTCGACTGGGCGGCGGCCGATCGGGACCCGAACGTGCTCGGCCGGGGCCTCCGTGCCGGTACTCCGGGAGGTTGGGAGCTGAAGATGATCACGAACCGCGGTGTCAAGGTCTATCCCGACGGACTCCCCGAGACGTTCTGTACCGACCACTGGCGTTGTCGCTTCGTCCGCACCGATGGCGGCCCCACCGATCTGCCGGCGGTGCTCGAGCTACTCGGCGCGCTCGGCGGAGCAGGCTTCGACGTCATCAAGACCGAGCATCTCTACACGTTCGATGGCGAGAGGGGATACTCTCTCGGGCAGGGGGAGTGAGCGACTGAACGGCATGGTGTGACTGCAGGCGACATTCGGAACGAGGATGGCTGGACCTTCCTCACCAATCACAGCCACGTACTGATCAGCCTGGCGGGTGATCCCGACCTCCGGCTTCGTGATCTGGCCGACGCGGTCGGGATCACCGAACGCGCCGTGCAGGGCATCGTCAACGACCTGGAAGCGGCCGGCTTCATCGCGAAGCACCGCGAGGGGCGTCGGAACCACTACACGATCGTCCGGGACGGCTCGATGCGCCATCGGGTGGAGGCTGGTCACACCGTGGGTGAACTGCTCGACGCCATGGCCCCGCCCGAGGCTCGGCGCTCCTCGGTGGGGTGAGTCCGCCTGCTGTCGATCTTCAGGTGGCGCTCACCTGAAGCTGTTCGTCGACGGTCTTGAGCACCGCCCGCATGATCGTCCCCACGAACGGGTCGACAACCAGCCAATAACGGCGGAAGCGCGCCCGGCTCTCGTCGTCGGTCATCGCGGTCCGGGCTTCGTAGGTGAGGATCGAGCGCTGTGAGCCGTACTCGCGCACCGAGACCGAGGCGACGATCTTCGCCCAGCCGGGCTCCTCGAATCCGGCGAACTCGAACGGCGGGACGGTCTTCCACTCGATTTCTGCCATCCACGGCTTTGCGACGGCTCCGAACACGAACTCGCGGCCGCGCTCCTCGGCGAGGCCGACCCAGCCGTCCAGGGTCTCGGCAACCTCGGATCCTTGGCGGTCGAACAAACCCGACAGCTTGAGGGTCGGGAGGGGCGGGGGAGGCGGCGCGTTGCGCCGGCGTATGTTCATGATCTTCTCGGGCAACCCGCGCACGAACATCGCCGCATCCATGATGGGCGAGTGGACCATCAGCAGGTCGAGGCCCCGTACCGTCTCGTACGCTTCGGTGGTCGGCGCTTCGATGACCCGATGCTCGATCCTCGTGAAGTCGTATTCGGGCAGGTACTCGTCGATGAGCAGGGTGTTGCTTTCGAGGGCAGTAGCCACTGGTCCTCCTTTCAACTCGATCGTCCGAAGCCAAGCTCTTGCATGCCAGTGCCACACGTCACGATCGGCCCCTGTTGGTCGTCGCGCCGCCAGAGCATTCGCAGCGAGGCGTGGTCGACGATCGGCGCGAAGTCAATCAGGACCTGCAGGTCGAACTCCAGGAGCGGGCGTCGAGATCATGTCCCGGATCACCGACCTGGCGTACGCGCCGGAGATCGCCGAGGCGATGCAGCGGCGCCAGCAGGCCTCCGCCATCGTGGCGGCCAGGGCGAAGATCGTCGAAGGGGCCGTCCTCATGGTGCGAGAGGCGATCGAGGCGCTGGAGCACGGGACGGACGGCCACGACTCGATCCCGCTCGACAGCGATCGCAAGGCCACCTTCGCTTCGAACCTGATGACGGTCATTGCGAGCGATCATCCGACTGCGCCGGTGGTCAACGTCGGCATGCTCAATCGCTGACCGGCAGACGACTTGGCACGCGAGCGAAAGCAGTTCTTGCTCAGGACCCCGCCGGAGCTCTACGCCGTGTACGAGGCGTGGGCGGCCGACGAGTTCCGTTCGGGGAACGCCCAGATGGAGGCGGTGCTCGTCGACGCCGCCATACGAGCAGGTCGCCCGCCCCGCCGTCCGCCGGATGAAGGGGATGTCGAGGACTGATCACCGTCCGGTCGATACGGGGACGTTCGCCCCTTGGACGGTGGGCCTCGATGCGGCATGCTGGGCGCCAGGAAGGAGGTCGACATGACCGATCAGGCAGGCAGCGGCCGTGAAGGCGACGGTGCAACCGAGCGCCGTGACTGGGCGAGCGAGGCGGAAGAGGCATTGGAGGGCGTGGGGAATGCGTTGCGGGAAGCCTGGGAAGCGAGTCGGGATGCTCGACTGAATGCGCTCGAGTCGGCCAAGAAGGCAGCCCAGCAGCTGGGCGAGGCCATCGACCAGGGCGTTGCCGCCGCTCGTCAGAAGTGGGAGGGCGAGGCAGAAGCGGACGCGGCTCGGGCGGTCGAAGCCTTGCCGGAGCACGCCCCGAAGATGGGCCCTGCCGACGGACGGGTCGAGGAGGAGTGACGCCGGGCGCTACGGCCGAAGGCGTTGGTCACGCCTCGGTCGTGCCTGCCTCGTCTGTCAGTTCGTCGAGCGTGAGGTGTCGCTGATCTGCCGTCCGGACCATGAGGTCGTGGTCCCATCCACTCCTGTGCGCGCCTTCGAGCACGACGTTCATCGTCCCTTCGAACCCGGTGATGTCGATGATCACCCGATGCGCGGAGCATTCGTTCCGCTCCTGGACGAGAGCGTCCGTGAGGCTGTCGGCGTCGCCGTCGGTCAACGTCAGTACGTGCACCGGCCCCACGACATGGTGTTCGGCGTGGTTGCGCTCGGTGCTCGTGTGTTCGTTCGACAATCCGATCGGTCCTGTCTGCGGCATCGCCGCCCCCTTTCGCGGACCGCCGTGCGGTCTCTGCGGTACAAGCTACCGGTGGGGCTGCAGGAGTGAAAGGGTCCGAAGTCAACCCGAAGGCATCCGAACACGTGCAGGGACGCCCCTGCATCTAGCGTGACGACGATGGATCGAATCGTCACCGCCAACTCGGTCGGATCTTCGACGTTCGAAGTGTCGACACGCTCGGGGCACCTGGTGACGGTCACTGCAGGCGCGAGATCGGATGCGGACCCGGGCCCGGCGCCGATGGAACTGCTGCTCGTGTCGCTGGCCACGTGTGCGGCCGCGACCATCGAATCGATCCTCGACAAGATGCGGCTCGACGTCGCCGACCTCCAGGTCGCCGTCGACGCGACGAGATCCCCGGCCACACCGAAGGTCTGGACGGACATCGCTCTCCGTTACCACATCCGGTCCGAGGCGCCCATCGACCGGCTCGAGCGTGCCGTGGCGCTGACGGCGCGCACCTGTTCGGTGTCGGTGATGCTGGCACAGGCCACATCGCTGACCGATGAGCTGTACGTGATCACGCAGGTCGACGAGGGATCCACCGTCGATCTTCGACATCGCCTGTTGCGATCTGGAATGCCGCGCTCCAGCGTCTCGATGTCGGGTGCCGAGGACGCCGTCTGGTTCGGGGTCGTCCACGACGGCGCCATCGAGGGGACCGTCGGCCTGTTCGTCGAGGCATCGCCCGAGGGCGACAGCGGGCACCGGCTCAGGGCGATGGCGACGTCCGAGTTGATCCGGGGTGCCGGCTTGGGAAAGCTGCTCGTGGCTGCGCTCTGCGACCGCGTGATCTCGGACGGGGGCACGTCGGTGTGGGCGGCCGCGCGCTCGTCGGCAGTGGGCTTCTACTCCAAGCTCGGGTTCGAGACCACGTCGGAGGAGTACGAGGTCGAGGGGATCGGCCCTCACATCAGGATGCGACGAGCTCTCTGATCGAGAAGGCGCCCGTTGCGAGCACGGCGGCGAACGCCGGAGCCGCTGGGACCACGCCCGCCCCGAGCGTGGTCACCGTCATCACGGCCAGGAGTGCGACCACCTCGATCCTGCCGAGCCGCAAACGAGCGCCGTCGAGCGGCTCTTGATCGATGTCACCGACCGACTTCGGCCGAGTCGTGGGGAAGAGCCCGACCGAGAGCAGCATCGAGAGCGAGAACAGCAACCAGG
>JAHEDH010000027.1:0-28239 GCA_024641285.1 bacterium
AGAGCTGCCAGTTGGTCGCCGCCTTCGATGCCCGATCGGATGGTCTCCGAAACCGATGCCATCGCCTCGGCGTGGAGTCGCTCGATCTCCTCTGCCTCGGGTGAGTCGCCGAGTCGCTCTCGGGCAAACTGGGCGATCGTGTTGAGCATCGAAACTCGACCGTCCTGCGCCTGGATGAGCGAGAGGTCGGCGAGGGAGTCGAGCGCATCGAGGATCGGCAGTCCGTCGGCTCCGCACACCGAATCGATCACGTCGAACGCCACCGACGATGCGACGACGCCGAGACGCCTGAAGAGCCTCTTCTCGTCTTCCCCGAGCTGGGAGTGGCTCCACTCGATCGTGGAGCGGAGCGTTCGGTGTCGCTCCGCGGCGTCGCGTGGGCCTGCAGTCAGGACACCGAGCGCATCCCCCAGCCGAACTGCCAAGTCCATGGGAGTGAGCAACCTGAGCCGGGCAGCGGCGAGTTCCAGCGCCAGCGGGAGTCCGTCGAGGGCACGGCAGATATTCGCAACGGCGCCGGCGTTCTCGACGGTCACCCCGAATCCGGGAGAAGCCCTTCCGGCGGCATCCACGAGAAGCGCGACCGCCGGCGAGCCCGCCAGCGCATCGAGGTCCTCGGTCTCGGGAAGTTCGAGCGGAGCGACCGGGAACACCGTCTCGTCGGCGAGGTGCAGCGGACCTCGGCTCGTCACGAGAACGTGCGTCGACGGACAGGACCGAACGATCTCCCCGATCTCCGGAGCGACCTCCGACACCTGCTCGAAGTTGTCGAGGATCAACAGCACCCGGTGGTCGCCGAGGAACGACAGAACCCCGTCGAGGGCAGTCCGCTCCTCGGACTGTTTGATCTCGAGCGTGTCGGCGATAGCCGGCACCACGAGTTCGGGGGCATCGACCGCTGCCAGCGGCACGAACGCGACCGCATCGAACTGGCCACCCGCCGCCTTCCCGGCAGCGACGGCCAGCGTGGTCTTCCCGATGCCACCCGGGCCGACGAGAGTGACGAGCCGTCGTTCATCCAGGATCTCAGAGAGGCGGCTCAGGTGATCGCCTCGTCCGAACACGCGGCCCGACCGTTCCGGCAGCGTCACCGGGAGGAGGACCGCCCGATCTCCCTTGCCTTCGAGATGTCCCGAAGGTGGGACGACGAGGCCAGGGGCGTCGAGCGCGAGGATCCGGTACGGCCGTCCCACGTTCTTCAATCGGTAGGAGCCGAGATCGACGAACGAGAGGTCGGCCTGGTTCTTGACTTGATCGTGGATGGAATCCGACAACATGACGGCACCCGGGACGGCGAACGACTCGATCCTGGAAGCGAGATTGACGGCGTCTCCCAGCAGACCGGTCTCGGACATCTCGACGTCGCCGATGTGGATCCCGACCCTCATCTCGACGGGATCGCCCGCCCGGATCTCGGTCTGGATGTCTTCGGCGCACCTGACGGAGGCCGCGGCGCTCGGGAAGGTCGACAGGGCGCCATCGCCCAGCCACTTCTCGATTGTTCCCCCGTGGATCTCGTGGTACCTGTTCATGGCATCGACGTACCGATGGCGCCGCGCCCGAGCGTCGGCTTCGTCGGACTGCATGTGCGCAGTGAACCCGACCAGGTCGGTGAACATCACTGCGGCGAGGCGTCGGCTGCCGACTTCCACGTGACTCCTTTCGCTCTGCTGCGTGACGGTACCCGTTCCGCGACACCCGCCGTCCGGATCGGGTGGCGTCTGCTCGCCGGAACTCGACGAGTCCCCTGTCGCCATCACGGGCGCGGTCGCAACGTTCCGGGTTCTCCGAGAGAGCCTTCTCGCACCATCTCGCTGCCGGACCCCTTGCTCCGCCGATTGCGCCGGCTCACTTGCGGTTGATGCGTGAGCATCACCGGAGATGATGGTGTGATGCGACCATGCGGACGACGGTCACCCTGGATCCCGATGTCGCGGTCTTGATCGAGCGTGTCATGGACGAACGCGGAATCGGGTTCAAGCAGGCAGTGAACGAGGCGCTGCGGGCCGGTTTGGCTCGCGATCGTGCGCCGTTCCGGCAGCAGACCGTGAGACTTGGGCGGCCGAATGTCGATGTCGACCGAGCCCTGCGACTCGCCGGCGAGTTCGAAGACGAGGCGCTGGTCGACAAACTGTCGATGCGCAAGTGATCCTCGTCGACGCCAACGTCCTGATCTACGCCGTCAACGAGGACTCGCCACAACACGACGAAGCCCGTGCGTGGCTCGAAGGTGTCCTCGACAGCACCGAGACCGTCGGCCTCCCGTGGATCGTGCTTCTGGCATTCGTTCGCCTCGTCACCAACGATCGCGTCTTTCCTTCGCCGATGACCAGCGAGCAAGCGTTCAACAGCGTCGACACCTGGCTTGCACACCCGAATGTGGTGGTGTCATCGCCGGATGCGGGTCACGCCATCGCGTTGCGAGACCTCCTGGGGCGTACCGGCAGCGCAGCGAATCTCGTCAACGATGCCCACCTGGCCGCTCTCGCCCTGGCCCACGGCGCCACCGTCGCCTCCTACGACGGGGACTTCAATCGCTTTGGGGTCGTCTGGACGACTCCGAACGCCTGACCCCTGGAACCGGTCAGACGATCAGGCGGGACTCACTCGATTGATCGGCCCGGGCAGTCGCAACTGCCTCCCTGCGGTCTCAACGCTTTCGCCTCAACTCCTCGCGGAGCGCTTCGAGAACAGGTAGGACTGCGCGATCCTTCGGACGATCGGCGGCTCGTTTCGATTCGATGATGTCCTCGAGCCTTGCCACCCGCACCACGACAGTTTCGAGGTCGAACCGCTCGGAGCTGGGAGCGATGTCGTCGTAGTTGCCGATCGCGGCGGCAGAGGACGTCAGGTCGAGGTCACCGCATCTGGTCGTCAGGTTGAGTATCGACACCGATCCCAGCAGCGCCGGGTGCGGTGTGAACTCGACTCCGTCAGGATCGTCCGGCGTCCGAACGCGCGCTTCGAGGTCGGTCAACGCTGCGGCCAGTCGCTCGAGGTTCCGCGGGTCCGGCGACGGGACGATGTCGGCATCGACGGTGACGGTGGGGGAGCCCTGGAGGACAGCCGCCATCCCACCGATCACGATGTAATCGACCTCATGGGCAGCGAGCACCTCGAACAGACAGATCGGGTCGAACGGGGCCGGCATCAGTCGGTTCGCCGCCCGATTGCACGGAGACGATTGACGTTCATGACCGACTCGGCTCGTTGGCGGGGTGTGAGCGCGAGCTGTTGGCGGAGCTGTGCACGATCGATGCCCGGCTCCACCATCAGCACGCCCTCGAGCTCACATTCGCGCAGGATCGCCGCCAGGGTGCTCAGTCTCGGCTCGTCCCGACCGTTCTCCCAGCGAGACACCGCCGACTGCGTCGTGCCCAGTCGTGTGGCCAACTGCTGCTGGCTCAATCCCGCCTTCAGGCGCCAGCTGCGGATGGCCGAGCCGACCTGACTCAAGTCGACGAGTCGGACCTTGATATGAGATACGCTATGCATAGCGAAGACAGCATATCACTCGTCTCATGTGCTGTCCGGTCACATCACGGACCGGGCTGTCGGGCCGACGCCTGGCGACGGACCCCGTTCCGCAGATCTCAGCGCTCCAGGGGACCGGTTCAGCGCACATCGCCTCGCGATCAGTCCTCGAAGCTCGCGAAGTGTTCGAGGAGTTCAACTCGTTCTTCGGCGTGTTTCGGAGCGGCGAGATCCCGGGCTAGTCGGGTCGGGCGCTGACCAGGGTTCACCGGGGTACGCCGATCACATGAGGCGTGCCAAGTGCTCGTGGAGCTCACCGACCGATCTCGCCGCCGCCCGACTCATGCCGGATGTCTGCGAGCGATCCCGGTGAGGACAGCCACGATCTGCGACCACCTTGCCAGGGCACGAATGTCCTGATCTGTTCACGCGTTCGCAACGGTCGAGGAATCACTGCTTCACGGTTCGTCGTTACAAAGACGGGATGCTTTCTGGGTATGCACCGGGTGCCGGCTACGACGAACTCCTCGACTCGGCCCTGATGCCACGTCCGGCGGCGCAGCCGCTGTTCGACCATCTCGCCCGCATGGACGTCGAAGAGCTGCATGCCCGCCAGGAACTCGCACAGTTGACGATCGAGAGCTCCGGCATCAGCTTCACCGTCTATTCCGAAGGAACCGGCATCGACCGTTCCTGGCCGTTCGACATCGTGCCCCGCATCATCGACGGACAGGAATGGGACCGCATCGAGGCCGGTCTCGTCCAGCGGCTCGTCGCCCTCAACCGATTCATCGCCGACGTCTACGCCGAACAGACCTGCATCGCCGAAGGCGTGATCCCACCCGAGCTCGTCCTCGAATCCCGGGGCTATCTCCCCGAATGTCGGGGCGCCACCCCCGCCCACGGCGTGTGGGCCCACATCTGCGGGAGCGACCTGGTCCGGGACGCAGACGGCACCGTCTACGTGCTCGAAGACAACCTCCGGGTGCCATCGGGTGTGTCCTACATGCTCGAGAACCGGCTGGTCACCAAACGGGTCTTCGCCGAGCTGTTCGCCGACCAGAGCATCCGGCCGATCGACGCCTATCCCGATCGTCTGCTGCGGGTCCTCCGCTCGCTGGCACCCGACACCGAGTCGCCGGTGATCGCCGTGCTGACGCCCGGGGTCCACAACTCCGCCTACTTCGAGCATTCGTTCCTCGCCCGCGAGATGGGCGTCCACCTCGTCGAAGGAAACGACCTGTTCGTCCACGACGACACGGTCTATGCCGGGACGATCGAAGGTCCGGTCCAGGTGGACGTGCTGTACCGCAGGGTCGACGACACGTTCCTCGACCCGAAGGTGTTCCGGCCCGACTCGGTGCTCGGAGCGCCCGGCCTGTTCGGCGCATGGAAGGCAGGCGACGTGGCGATCGCCAACGCTCCCGGAACCGGGGTGGCCGACGACAAGGCCGTGTATGCCTTCGTGCCGGAACTCATTCGCTTCTACCTCGGCCAGGAGCCGATCCTCCCGAACGTCCCGACGATGCGATGCTCGGATCCCGACCAGCGCCGCCAGGTCCTCGAGCGGATCGGCGAGCTGGTGGTCAAGCCCGCCAACGAGTCCGGCGGCTACGGGATCACGGTCGGCCCCAAGGCCACCGAGGACGAGCTGTTCGCCTGCGCCGCCGGCATCGAGGCCGACCCGTCCGGCTGGGTCGCCCAGCCGACGATCGCCCTCTCGACGGTCCCGACGTTGTGCGATCTGGAACTCGCACCCAGACACGTCGACCTCCGCCCGTTCACCCTGCTCGGTGCCGACAGCTACGTGACCTGCGGAGGGCTCACCCGGGTCGCCCGCCGGCAGGGTTCGCTGATCGTGAACTCGAGCCAGGGCGGCGGGTCCAAGGACACCTGGGTGGTCGACCACCCCCGAGACCCGACACCGGGCCTGACCGACCTGACCGAACAAGGAGCACTCACATGACGATGGCCCTCCTCTCGCGGACCGCCGAACACCTCTACTGGCTCGGTCGCCACCTCGAACGCATCGAGTGGTCCGCCCGGATCGTGCGCGAGCACACCCGTCTCCTCGTCGACCTGCCGGTCGACGTCGAGTCGGACTGGTCGACCCTGCTGGCGATCACCGGCGACCCGATCCCGTCGGCGCCACGGAACGGGAGGGCGCCCGGAGAGATCGCCGTCATCCATCACCTGATCGCCAGCGAGGGCAACCCCGGATCGCTCGTGCGGACGATCGTCGCCGCCCGAGAGAACCTCAGAGTGACCCGTTCGGTGGTCCCGTGGACCGCCTGGGAGACGCTCAACATCCTGCACCTCTCGGTTCGCTCCCAGGCCCCGTCGTCGCTGGCGAGGAGCGCCCGCCTCGAGCTGTGCGATCTGATCGTCGAGTCGTGCCGGAAGATCACCGGCATCGTCGCAGACACGATGAGTCGCGACCACGCGTACGCCCTCGTCCAGATCGGACGGCACATGGAGCGGTCCGACATGGTCGCCCGCGTGCTCGACGTGCGGGCCGGCGGTTTGCTCATCGGAAGCGGCGATGCGACCGCCCCGGCCGATCGCAGCCCCTTCGAAGACGTCCGATGGCTCGGCGTACTTCGAACCGCCGATGCGCTGCAGATGTATCACCGGCAGAAGGCGGCCTCCGTCGACGCCGAACGCGTCCTCGACTTCCTGATGCACGACGAGGGGTTCCCGCGGTCGATCGCCCGGTGCGCTCTCGAGATCGGCTCGGCGCTCGCCGCACTCCCCCCGCGGGGCGAGGCGGCGCTGGCGTTCGATCAGCTGGCGACCATCCTCGCCCAGCGCCCCGAGACGTCGACGGCGGCGATGCTCCACGACCGTCTCGGCCAGATCACCGGAGCGCTCGACCAGCTCCACGAGGTGGTTTCCGAGGCGTATTTCGTGTCACGCTCCCACGAGATCGCCGCCGTGTGACCACCGCCCGCGATTCTCTGCCACACTCCCGGGACCGGACACGTTCGGGAAGGCACGAGGGTCAATGGGCATCCACATAGCAATCGAACATCGGACGACCTACCGGTTCGACCGAGCCATCACCATCCACCCGCACGTGCTCCGGCTGCGCCCCGCACCGCACTCGCGGACCCCGATCCTCGCCTACAGCCTCGACATCGAGCCGCGGGGGCACTTCATCAACTGGCAGCAGGACCCCTTCGGGAACTTCCTGGCTCGGCTCGTCTTCCCCGAGCCGGCCGATCATCTCGACATCACCGTCGATCTGGTCGCGGACATGACCGTCGTCAACCCGTTCGACTTCTTCGTCGAGGAGTACGCCGAGCGCTACCCCTTCGAGTACACGCCGGCCGATCGTGCAGACCTCCGCCCCTACCTCGAGCCTGCCACCGAGACCGGACCGCTGCTCACCGAATGGCTCTCGAAGGTCTCGATCCCGACCGAGGGCGTGCCGATCGTCGACTTCCTCGTCGACGTCAACCGCAGGATCTACGACTCGGTGGCATACAACGTGCGAATGGAGCCAGGCGTCCAGGCACCCGAGCACACGCTCGACGTGGCAATCGGTTCGTGCCGCGACTCGGGATGGCTGCTCGTCGAGGCGCTCCGCCGCTTCGGGCTGGCCGCCCGTTTCGTGTCCGGCTACTTGATCCAGCTGACTGCCGATCAACCGTCGCTCGATGGGCCGGACGGCCCGGCGGAGGACTTCACCGACCTCCATGCCTGGGCCGAGGTGTACATCCCGGGCGCCGGATGGGTCGGCCTCGATCCGACATCGGGTCTCTTCGCCGGGGAAGGCCACATCCCGCTCGCCTGCACACCGCATCCTTCGTCGGCCGCCCCGGTGACAGGCTCCACCGCGCCGACCGAAGTCACCTTCTCCTTCTCCAACACGGTGCGGCGGATCCGGGAGGATCCCAGGGTCACGTTGCCGTACGACGAAACGCAGTGGAAGCGGATCGATGCCCTGGGCGTCCACGTCGACGAGCGGCTGGTCGCAGGCGACGTGCGGCTCACAATGGGTGGGGAGCCGACCTTCGTATCGATCGACGACATGGAAGGTCCCGAGTGGAACACGGCCGCCGACAGCCCCGCCAAGCGTGCGCTCGCCGAAGACCTCGCCGGTCGGCTGGCCGATCGGTTCGCCCCCGGCGGGCTCATCCAGCACGGCCAGGGCAAGTGGTATCCGGGAGAACCGCTCCCCAGATGGCAGATCGGCATCACCTGGCGACGAGACGGCGAACCGCTGTGGGCCGACCGCACCCGGCTCGCCGATCCGTGGGTCACCGGTGAATGTGAGCCGTCGGACGCCCGCAGGTTCGCCGAGCGTCTCGCCGAGATGCTCGGCATCGCCCCCGACGTCATCGTCGACGCCTACGAGGACCCGATCAACGACATCTGGTCCGAAGCCCGACTCCCCGCCGGCGAGCCTGCCCCCTCGACACTCGACGACGACGACCATGCGGCGCTCGCCGACCCCGACGCCCGTGCCGACCTCATCCGCAGACTCGACCAGCGCGGCGGCGATGCCGTCGGCTGTGTCCTCCCGATCCATCGCCACGGCGACCGCTGGCGCACCACCCGCTGGCACCTGCGGCGCGGCCGGCTCTACCTGATCCCCGGCGACTCGCCGCTGGGCTTGCGGCTCCCGCTCGAATCGCTGACCTGGTCACCCACCCCGCCCAGCTACGAGCGGTCGCCGTTCGAGCCCCGCGACAGGCTGCCCGATCCCTCGGAGCTGACCGTCGCCGGCACCGACGAGGTCGATCGTGACGAGGCTCCGCCCACTGCACTGGCGTTCCAGGTGCGGTCTGGGAACCTGTTCGTCTTCCTCCCGCCACTCGACCATCTCGAACACGCCGTCGAGGTGATCGCCGTCATCGAACGAGTCGCCACCGAACTCGACGTTGCCGTCGTCATCGAGGGGTATGCGATCCCGCCGGACCACCGGGCTTCGACGCTCGTCGTGACCCCGGACCCCGGTGTCATCGAGGTCAACGTCCAGCCGTCACGATCGTGGGACGAGCTCGTCGAGATCGTGACGTCGCTCTACGCCGACGCCCGGCTCGCCCGCCTCGGCACCGAGAAGTTCTCGCTCGACGGGACTCACACCGGCACCGGAGGCGGCAACCACATCACACTCGGCGGCCTGACGCCGGCGGACAGCCCGCTCCTCCGTCGACCCGACCTGCTCCGCAGCATGATCACCTTCTGGCAACACCACCCCTCACTCTCGTACCTCTTCAGCGGCCAGTTCATCGGCCCCACCAGTCAGGCCCCGCGGGTCGACGAGGCCCGCCCCGAGACCCTGTACGAGCTGGAGATCGCCTTCGCCGAGATCGAGCGGAGCGGCGACGAGCCACCCCCGTGGGCCGTCGATCGACTGCTCCGGCATCTGCTCGTCGACTTGACCGGCAACACCCATCGCGCCGAGTTCTGCATCGACAAGCTGTTCAGCCCCGACTCCGAGCGCGGCCGGCTGGGGCTCTTGGAGCTGCGCGGCTTCGAGATGCCGCCCCACCCACAGATGGCGCTGGTCCAGGCGCTGCTGATCCGCTCGCTCGTCGCCCGCTTGTGGGAGACGCCGTACACCGGCGAGCTCGTCCGCTGGGGCACCGACCTCCACGACCGCTTCCTCCTCCCGTGGTTCGTTCGTGTCGACATCGGCGATGTCGTCGAGGATCTGGTGCGCCACGGCATCGGATTCGAATTCGGATGGCTCGAACCGTTCCTCGAGTTCCGGTTCCCGCTCATCGGCGAAGTCGAGCTCGACGACGTCAAACTCGAGTTGCGTTCGGCGATCGAGCCGTGGCACGTGCTCGGCGAGGAGACCGCTGCGGGCGGTACCGCCCGCTACGTCGACTCGTCGGTCGAACGGCTCCAGGTTCGGGTCGACGGATACAACGAGGCCCGACACGTCCTCACCTGCAACGGCGTCCCCATCCCGTTGAGTCCGACCGCCAGCCCCGGCACCGGCGTCGCCGGCGTCCGCTACAAGGCTTGGCAGCCGTGGTCGGCACTCCATCCGACGATCGGCGTCCACACCCCGCTGGTGTTCGACCTCGTCGACCGCTGGAACGGCAGATCGCTGGGCGGCGCCACCTATCACGTTTCCCATCCCGGCGGACGCGCCTACGACACGTTCCCCGTCAACGCCGGTGAAGCCGAGGCCCGGCGCGTCAGCCGGTTCTTCCGTCACGGCCACACCCCGGGGCCGATCGACATCAACGAGCTCGATTCCATGAGTAACCGGCCGCGCCGCGAGTACCCTCGAACACTCGATCTCAGACGCTGGCCATCAGATCGCTGAACCAATGACCATCGCCTCATCCCGCGATCCGATCCAACGCTATGCGCCGCCCGAGGCGGGCCGTGACGAGCTGGTTGCCCGCGACGGATCGATCCGCTCCCACTGGGCCCGCTTGGCCGACTCGTACCGCGACCTGGGCATGGCCGAGCTGCTGCGACGTCGTGAGGAGATCGCCGTCCTGCTCGAGCAGGACGGCGTCACCTACAACGTGGCGACGGACGACGGCCGCCCGCACCGTCCCTGGGAGCTCGACTCGATCCCTTTGGTGCTGTCGAGCGATGAATGGGCCACCGTCGAACGAGGCGTCGCTCAGCGCGCCCGGCTCCTCGACCTCGCCCTGACGGACCTGTACGGGCCGCGTCGACTGCTGTCCCGCGGCAGCATCCCACCCGACATCGTCCTCGAGGACCCGTCGTTCCTGAGGGTGTGCGACGGCATCTCGCTGCCCACCCAGCGCCAACTGGTCGTCTACGCAGCAGACATGACCCGCGCCTCCGACGGGAACTGGCTCGCCATGGGAAACCGGACGCAGGCGCCTTCGGGAGCCGGCTACGCCATCCAGAATCGGAACGTCATCTCCAAGGTGTTCCCGGCGATCTTCCGGAACGCCGAGGCGATGCGATTGGCGCCGTTCATCCGAACGCTGCGAGCAACGCTGCAGGCCGCGGCGCCGAGCGGCGTGGAAGATCCGTCGATCGTCGTTCTCACGCCGGGTCCGCTGTCGGAGACCGCCTTCGAGCACGCCTTCGTCGCCACCCAGCTCGGCTATCCGTTGGTGGAGGGATCCGACCTCGTCAATCGGGACGGACGGGTCTGGTTGCGTACGGTGAGTGAGATCGTACCCGTCGACGTGATCCTCAGGCGGGTCGACGCATGGTTCTGCGATCCGCTGGAGCTGCTGCCCGAGTCGACACTGGGCGTGCCGGGACTGGTCGAGGCCACGCGGACCGGGGCCGTGTCGGTGGTGAACCCGCTCGGTTCGGGGGTGCTCGAGAACGCTGCGCTCTCGGTCTTTCTTCCGGAGCTGGCCCGTGCGCTCATCGGTGAAGACCTGTCGCTTCCGTCGGTCGAGTCGTGGTGGTGCGGACACGCCACGTCGATGTCGCACGTACTGGCCAACCTGGACTCGATGGTCGTCCGGCCGACCTCCCGGCGTCGCGGTGGCTCCACGATCGACGCCTCCGTGCTCTCGAAGACCGAACTCGAGGAGCTTCGGGCCCGGATCGACGCCGACCCCCGATCCTGGGTCGGTCAATCGAGGGTGGAACCGGCCACCGCTCCGCTGCTCTCGACCGACGGGTTCGATCCCCGTCCGACCGTACTCAGGTCGTTCGCCGTCGCCGAAGGCTCCGACTACCTCGTCATGACCGGTGGCCTCGCCCGCACCGCACGCACGCCGGATCGAGGACCGATCACCAATCGCTCGGGTGCGGTCGCCAAGGACACCTGGGTGCTCAGCACCGAGCCAGAGACGCTGGGTGGGTTCTGGTTGACCGGCGAACCCACCTCCGCGGCCGAGCACACCGCGCCGTTGCCGTCGAGGGCAGCCGAGAACATGTTCTGGCTCGGCCGCTACTCCGAGCGCGCCGAGGCGGCGGTCCGCCTGCTCCGGGTGGTCAACGGGCGCCGAACCGAGTTCGAGCAGATCTCCGAAGGCCCCGGAGCCGAGGCGCTTGCGGCGCTGCTGACGGCCGTCACCCGGGTCACGACGACCTTCCCCGGATTCGTCGGCGACGACGCAGCCCGTCTGCTGGCCGATCCCGGCGAGGAGCTGCTCGCCCTGGTGGTCGACGAGAGCCGCCCAGGCACGGTCGCCCAGGCGATCGGCAAGATGTTCGACGCCGTCGAGGTGCTGAGAGACCAGCTGTCCGTCGACACGTGGCTCGTGATCGGGTCGATGCAGGGGCGCCTCGAGCGACTCGGGAGCATCAGCCACGACCGAGACGACGCAGTCTCCACCGTCCTCAACGGGCTGCTCGAGAGCCTGCTGGCGCTCGCAGGCCTGATGGCCGAATCGATGGTGCGAGACCACGCCTGGCAGTTCATGGAGGCCGGCCGCCGGATCGAACGGGCGCTTCAGACCACGGCGCTCGTCGGTGCGCTGCTGACCGTCGACAGAGAACCGGCCGCCGAGAGCCTGATCGCCGAATCGGCGCTCACTGCAGCCGAGAGCATCATCACCTATCGGCGGCGATATCGGTCCCACGCCCAAGTCGACACCCTCCTCGACCTCCTGCTCGCCGATCCGGGAAACCCCCGGTCGCTTCGATTCCAGCTCGACCGGCTCGAAGAAGGTGTCGGGGCGCTCGACGCCGCCCGGGGGGTCGACGCCGACGCCTCCGCGCTGTCGAAGGTGCGAGAGGCGATCGGCATGCTGGAGGACACCGAGTCCACGCGCCTCGTCACCGTGTCCGACGGGAACCGGCATGAGCTCGGGTCGTTCCTCTGGGAGATGCGCCGGCACCTGCTCGGTATCGCCGACGCCATCGGCGCAGACAACTTCACCCGCCTGCTGCCACAGCACGCCATGTCGACGCCGTCGGAGCCGCCGGGTTGGTCGACGTGAAGTTCGAGGTCGTCCACCGCACCCACTACGAATACGACGCTCCCGTCTCGGCGAGCTACGCCCAGGTGCATCAACTTCCTTGGGACGTCGACGGCCAGATCTGCCTGCGCCGATCGATCACGGCGAGCCCACTGCCCGAGCATCAGCGCGAGCGCGTCGACTACTTCGGGAATCCGGTGGCGTTCCTGTCGATCGACGACCCCCACGACGAGCTGATCGTCACGAGCTCGTGTCTCGTCGACACCACCGGGCGCCCCACCCGGTTCGGGCCGGTCGCCGATCTCTCGTGGGAGTATTTCTCGGTGAGAAACGCGAGCCGCCCGGATCTGGTGGCCGTCGACTTCTCGCTCGATTCGCCGCTGGTGGCCGCCACCCCCCGTCTGGCGGACATGGCATACGAGGCGTTCACGCCGGGCAGGTCGCTCGCCGAGGCGTCCAGCGAACTGTGCTCGCTCGTGCACCGGAGCTTCCGCTTCAAACCCGGCTCCACCGACGTCACCACCACGATCGACGAGGTGCTCGACCTCGGCGAGGGCGTGTGCCAGGACTTCGCCCATGTCATGATCGGCTGCCTCCGTTCGGTGGGCGTCCCGGCGGGCTATGTCAGCGGATACCTCGAGACCGAGCCGCCGCCGGGCAGGGAGCGGCTCACCGGTGTCGACCGCACCCACGCCTGGGTGTCGGTGTATCTGGGTGATGGCAACTGGGCCGGCATCGACCCCACCAATGACCAGATGGCCGGACCGAGATACATCACCACCGCCCGCGGGCGGGACTACTCCGACGTCCCGCCGCTCAAGGGCGTGATCTACACCGACGCCGAGGAGTCGAAGCTCACCGTCGAAGTCGACGTCGTCCCTGCCTGATGCCGGCGGGCCGATCGTGAGACTCGAGTTCCGTCCGGCCGGGTAGTTTGCGTCCATGAACGCATTCACCTGCGACGTGTGCGGGCAACTCCTGTTCTTCGACAACTCGAGTTGCCTCCAGTGTGGGTCGGTCCTCGGCTTCGAAACGGCGACGATGCGTCTGCTGGCACTGACGCCCGACGGCGAGGTGCTCCGACCCTCCGACGGTGGGACGGCGTCGTATCGCCATTGCGGCAACCGTCTCGCGGCCCGGTGCAACTGGCTGGTTCCCGCCGACGATCCGTCCGCGCTGTGCGGGTCGTGCCGGCTCACGACCGTGCGCCCCAACGACAGCGAGGCCGACGCGATGGCGGCGTTCGCCGACGCCGAGAGCGCCAAACGGAGGCTCATCTATCAACTCGGTGACCTCGGTCTGCCGATCAGTGGCCTCGATGAGGACCCGGTGAACGGGGTGGCGTTCGAGTTCCTTTCGTCACGCGGCCGGGACGTCACGACCGGCCACGAGAACGGTGTGATCACCCTCGATCTGTCCGAGTCCGACGACGCCCACCGGGAGTTCGTCCGGCTCCAGCTCGGCGAGGCATACCGGACGGTGCTGGGGCATCTCCGCCATGAGATCGGTCACTACTACTGGCCGATCCTCGTCGAGGGCCAAGGACGCACCGAGCGTTTCCGACAGCTGTTCGGCGATGAGCGGGTGCCGTATCAGGCCGAGCTCGAGCGCCACTACGCCGCCGGTCCGTCGAGCGATTGGGCGATGACCCATGTCAGTCAGTACGCCACGATGCATCCGTGGGAGGACTGGGCCGAAACGTTCGCCCACTATCTCCACATCCGCTCCGGCATCCAGAGTGCCGACTCGTTCGGGCTACGGGTCGACGACCCGTCGGTCGCCGCCGGACACAAGGCGGGCTCGGACACGAGTCATCTATCGATCGGGCCGCTCATCGACGCCTGGCTCGCATTGACCATTGCGATGAACGCCATGTCACGTTCGATCGGAGAGGGTGACCTGTATCCGTTCGTGCTCCCGCCCCGGGTGGTCGAGAAACTCGACTTCGTTCACGGGCTGCTGTGAGCTCGAGCCGCCATCGACCACCGATGTCGCGACTCCGTCTGTTCCCAGATGGGGGCACCGTGCCGGGTTCACCGGATCGGGACGTTCACCGCCCGTCGGCCGTCGGGTGAGACAGGCTCGTCGCTCCATTCAGCGTGCGTGCGTTGCCATCAGCCGGCGTAGTCGAGGAGGCGCCCACTTGAGCCCGATCTCGGTTGCGAAGCCGCCGTCGTCGTCGGTCCGCACCCACGCCGGGATCCCTTGGATCTTGACGGTGAAGCCGTCGTCGCGCCCGGTGATCTGCACGTCGTGGAGCGGCCATGCGCCGATCTCTTCGCCGTCCCAGGTTCGCATCGCCAGTGACTCCTGGTCGAGGTCCACGTAGATGCCGAGCGGCTGATCCACTACTCCCGACATCTGGAGCCTGCCCTTGTATGTGCTCATCGTTGCCTCCGTCGCCTGTTCCTACCTATCACGCTAAGTGGTATTGTGAGCACTCACAGTGGTATTTGTCGGATCCACGTTGGGACTAGTCCAGGGGAGCGCACACCGGCAGAGTCGCTGGAGATCCCATCAGCATGGCAGACCGTCACGGTTCCCGGATCTCGGGGAACCGGGCCTGTGGCCTCGAGATCGACGGAGCGAACGGGGGACGGGTCACTTGGTCGCCGACCAACAACAGAGGCGTCTTCAAGGGGGCCGAACAACGGGAGCGCACGGCGCTCGCCAGGCGGGCGCCGTTCGCTCCCGATCAGCACTCCTCGTTGACCTCCGACGGCACCTCGAGGTCGTAGGTCACATCGACTGTGGCCGCGCCCTCGTCTGGCCACGTCTGGATCAGACCGGCCAGACTGCCCGTGACGCGGTCGCCGCTGATCGTGACCGGAGCAGCCTCCAGCGGGATCTGCTCATACGTCTCGGGATCGACGGCGAACCAATCTCCCTTGGCATCGTTGTTCGCACTTCCCTCGAACTGCTCGAGCCCGCTCTCACCCGATCGGGAGTAGAAGACGGTGAGGCTGATCTGCTCGAACTGGCTGCCATCGGAGAGGTCGTATCCGTCGCCGTGGCTGATCTCCACCCCCAGACCTGAGCTGGCACCGAGGAGGGCGAGCAGCGAAAGGTCGTTCGGATTGGGGTCGCCGCCGAACGAGAAGGGCTCGCAGCTGTATACGTCGATGCCGTCGAACGACTGGCCGTCTGCGGTGAAGGAGCCTTTACCCGCACCAGCGAGGGGGAATCCGCCGCCTCCGTCGCTTCCTGAGCCATCGCCCGAGTCTGCGGGGAGGGCGCTCGCGTCGACCGTGGGCGAGCCCTCGCACACGATTTCGAACTCGACGGTGTACGTGTTGTCGTAGTCGACGAAGACGGCGGTTCCCGACGCGGTGGTGTCGTCGATCGTCCACGACATCGAACCACCAGGTGCCCGCGCGGCGAGCTCTTCGGGGGTAGCGATCTCGATGTCCAGCCCGTTGGCCCTGATCTCGAAGTCGGGAGCATCGCGCTCCGCGGCGTCCCAGTCTTCGGGTGGCAGGTCCATCGTGAACGAAGCCGGGTTGCCATCGTCATCCACGATGACCTCCCCGGCGTTGTCTACGGCGTAACCGATCGCATAGAACCGACCCGACCCGTAGAAGTCGGGGCTACAGGTCTCGAAGGTGATGTCGTCGATGCCTTCCACCGTCGAGAACACGATGTCGTCGAGCGCATACGTCAGGGTGTCACCGTCGACGGAAATCGTGGCCGATCGCGTTCCGGCCGTGGCAGTGCCGGAGTCACCCGACGTCTGTTCGGTCTCCACGTCGCCAGCGCCGGCGTCCCCTGCATTGGCCCCGTCGTCCGCAGTCGCCGATCCGCTCGTGTCACCCGTGTCAGCTGATTGATCACCCCCGCCTCCACATGCAGCGAGGAGCATCAGTAGTGCCCCAAGAATCACCATCAAGCGAGTTCGTGCCCAACCCATCTCTGTTCTCCCTGTGTGACGAACGCCCGGTGCGATCCTTCCACAAGGAGGAGGTCGATGTGGGGCAAAATACAGATCATCTCGGATTTCTGCACTCCGATCCTGCGAATGCCACCCGAAGGTCAGGTTGCAAGGCCCCACAACGTGGTGAACACGCTCTCGTAGCCAAGACGGCCCCATCGAACGTCTGGGTCGCGGCGGGCGATCGCGACGTCGCGAGACCGCTGAGCGAATCGGTCAACGCTTCGAGTATCGAGCCAGCTCGCCGGCCAGGGGGCCGGCCCCGACCCGGTGAGCCGTGGCCAGCGCCGATTCGGCCGCCTGTGCCAGTTCGACATCGACGGCATCGGTTGATCGAAGCCATCCGAGCGTCGCAACCGCGTTCGGAAAGCTGCCCGTGATTCCCGCCCGAACCGCTTCAGCCCAAAGGGCCGGCTCGTCGGCGCCCTCGAAACGACTCCGCTCGGCGCGAAGGATCGCACGGATTGGTTCACCGTAGGGGTGAGGCGCAATCAGCGCGGCCACCCGCTCCCACTCATCGAACACGTCCGGACCGACCGTTGCGACGCCGGCCTCTTTGGCTGTTGCAGCCGCCTCGGCTGCCGCCAGGACATAGTGGCGCGTGTAGTTCGTCGTGACTGCCGATTCGGTGGCGACATGGCGCATGTCGAAGAGACCCGCAGCCAGAGACTTCACATCACCGGACCACCGGGCGATCCACAACTGCGCCTCCGCGAGCGGTGTCTGATATTGGATGTCGCTGATGTGGTCGTATTCGCCGAGTGTCCGACGAACCAGGGTTCTGGCCTGGTCGAAACGGCCCCGATGAGCGAGAAGCCTCGCCTGGATGACGAGCTGCATGGCCTGGGGATACCCCTCCTCCAGGGCGGTGTCGAGCACCTCGAGAGCCTCCGACCAACGCTCCGCATCGTTGTATTGGTAGGCGAGGTTGGCGACCATCCAATCTCGAGACTGACCCCGGGTGCCGAGCCTCGTGACGAGATCGAGCCCGTCGCTCATCAGCTCGATCGCCTCGTCGTGACGCCCCTGGACGGAGATGATCTCGGCCAGATTGGTGCGGGCACGCGTGATCTGGAAGACCGCGTTCTGGGCTGTCGCCATCTCGAGCCCCTTGCGGAGGATGACTTCGCCCTCGGCGAGATCAGGCTCACAGACTCCGAGGGTCACGAGCGCTGCGGTCTCTGTGAACGGATCGCCGGCGGCCCGTGCCGTCTCGAGTGCCTTCCGGGTCACCGCACCGGCCCGCTCGATCTCAGATCCGCTCAACATGAGAAGTCGTCCGAGTTGTGCCTCGGCCCGAGCCCGCTCCGATGTCGGAGGCTCGGCTGGAATCAACTCGAGAGCCCGTTGGCTCGTCCGCAGGGCCTCATCGACGCGACCGAGCGGCCAGAGATGACGGGCCTCCTCGGTGAGCACGACGCCGACGCCGCGCTCGTCGCCGGCCGCCTCGAGTTGGGCCCGATGTGATCGAAGGTATTCAACTCCATGGAGCGACCCCTGTGAGATGGCCGTCGCCAGCCCGGCAGAGACGATCGCACGGTGACGCTCGGCCTCTTCGGGCCGATCGGCGGGATCGACTTCCTCCCAGAGCTCCAGGGCGACTCCGGCATGCATGATCACGGCCGATTGCGCAGCAACGGCTTCGGCGTCCCGCATGGCCCGCAGCGAACTCTGGAGCGCTTTGGAGTACTCGCGTGCCTCCAGCCAGTGATGCACCAACTGGTCGGGCGATGCGCCTCTCGCGGCGAGCGCTTCGCCGACTGCGCGGTGCAGCCGGGTCTTCCTGAGGTGGGAGATCTCGTCGAGGATCGTCTGTCTGATGAGGGCGTGGGAGAAGGAGATCTCCCCGTTCGGATGCTCGGTCAGGAAGTTGGCGGAGAGCGCTTCCTCGAGCATCTCTTCGACGGTGGTGGGCTCTGAGTCCACCACCGCGACCAGGACGCCGACGTCGAAGGACCGTCCGATGACGGATGCCGCCGCCAGCAGGTGCTGAGCCGGGTCGGTGAGCCGGTCCAGGCGCCTTCCGATGGTTTCTCTGATCCCTTCGGGGATCGTCAGCGCCATCGAGGGATCGAACTGCCAGGCCCCGTCCACGACCATGCCCTCCGACACGAGATGCTCGACGATCTCTTCGATGAAGAACGGATTGCCCTCGGTTTCGCTGAAGATGACATCGAGTGCCGCCTCCGGCGGCGCCCCGCCGGCGACCGATTCGGCGAGCGATCCCACATCTTCGGGTCCCAGCCCCGACAGATCGATTCGCACCGCTTGCCGGTCGCGTCGTTGATCACGCAGCAGGGCCGCCAAGGGATGTCGGCGGTCGAGGTCGGTGTCCCGATAGGTGCCCACGACGAGCACCGGTACGGATTCGTGATGGCGCAACAGATGGCCGAGCAGGACGATCGACGACTCGTCCGCCCAGTGGAGGTCGTCGAGGACCAGCACCAGTCGCCCGTGCCGGGCGGCCGCAGAGGCGAGCAACTCGACGAAGGCCTCGTTGATGACGTACCGCTCGGTGTTCGGGTCGTCGAGCAGGGGCGGACCGCTGTACGCAGCTGCCAACTCGGGCATGAGTCGGGCCAGATTCGCAGCGCCGAGACCGCGGGGCTTCACTGCGGGATCGAGTTTGAGCAGTGGGCGGATCGCAGCGATGAACGGCTGATACGGCGCAACCCCCTCCGGGGGTGCCGCCCCCACCAGGACCGTGGCGCCACCGGCATGAGCTGTGGTCGCCCATTGCCCTACGAGAGCGGTCTTGCCGATTCCCGGTTCCCCCGAGATCGCGACCAGGAACTGGCGGTCGAGACCGTCGAAGGCACGGTCGAGGGTGGCGATCGCCTCGTGACGCCCGACGAACATGACCGGCCGCCTGCCGAGCGACGGGGGCGGGAGCCGAGCGGGTGCGGCGTCGGGCGCGGACGTAGCGGTGCCGACCAGCCACGCATCCACCGGTTCGGTCACTCCTTTCAGCAGCGGTGTCCCCATCGGTTCGAATCGGAAGTCGCCCCTGACCCCGACCAGCGATCGAACCATTCCGCTGACGACGACACCACCGGGTGGGGCGATCCCACACAGACGACTGGCAACCGCCACCGGGAGACCGGCGAGGTCTCCGTCGTCGGAGATCTCGACATCCCCGGCATGGACGCCGATCCTGACGACCGGATCCGACCCTGCCAGCCTGGCCTGGATCGCCGACGCTGCCTCGGTGGCATCCACAGCAGAGGAGAAGGCGGCGAGAGCGCCGTCACCGAGATACTTGATGACCCGGCCCCCGTGTGCGGGGACGATTTCACCGACGGTGGCATCGTGGTTGGCGACGATCGTGTCCATGCGATCGTCTCCGAGGGTCGATCTCAGCCGAGTGGACTCGACGAGGTCGGTGAACACCACGGTGACCAGGGAGCGGGACATCGACCCACGCTACCGCCCGGCCCGTTCGGGGGCGTTCGCGGGCGAGCACGGTCTTCAGCCGGATACGACTGCAATGTCTTCGATCGCTGCCCTCGTCGCCCGGTACAGCTCGTCGGCGTGACCGGGGGAGTCACCGATCGCCGTCACGCCGAAGCGGCCGTCGATGCCGAGACACGACAGCATGTGCGGAACCACGCCTGTCCTGGAGGTCGGAGCGAATCCGAGCCCCGAGGACCGCAGCGCCTCGATGACCTCGGCTTCTGCCAGCCCGGTCCAACGCTCGTCGACGAGGTTGTCCGAAGCCACATACCACTTCTCCTGCCCCAGGTCGTCGACGTAGACGCCGGTCTCGGGGTCGTAGCGACCCGGGGCCAGATGGCGCAGCACCGAGAACGGGTGGGTCGTTCCGCTCTTGCGCAGGTTGATCTCGAGGGCATAGGCGGTCCAGGGCCCCTCCTCGGCTGCGCTGGTCACGAAATCGACGGCGAGCCGGCCGAGCGCCCCGCGCTCGGCGAGCGTCTTACCGATCGCTCGGGCGTGGCCGCCGAGCACACCGGCGTATCCGGGGTCGGCCGGGAACCGGCACCCGAGGTAGACCTGGCCGCTGTCGTCGAGGATCTGTTCGTGGGTCGAGAGGACGCTGACAGAGCCGCTCGGAGCGATGTCGATCTGGGCGCTCGGGCTGGAGAACCTCGCACCGTCGATCCGGGCCTCTGCGACGAATCCCAGCGAGAGGTCGGAGATGTACCACGCTTCGAGTGTGTTGATCCGCCCTTTGAGGCGGCGTCGCGACACCAACGATCCCGGCGCTTCGAGATCGTCGAGGCGGATGACTGCGTTGCCGTCACCGGCACCCGAGTCGTCGTGTTTGAGCACCACCGCAGCCAGTTCCGGGCGGTCGGTCCGCAGCCGATCGATCGCGTCGACTGCGTCCTCGACCGAGTCGAGATCCTCGAACCCCGGTGGGACGGGGACCCCCGCCTCGCGGAAGATCGACCGGCCGGCGCTCTTGAATCCGAGCGGCCACAGCTCGGGCGCGGTCCCATTGAGGGGGATGCCCAGCCGGCGCGCCACCTCCACTTCGCGCTCCGTTACATTCCACGGCTCGATGAACGCGAGATCGTCTCCGATCCAGGACCGCACCGACTCGATCAGATCGGGCCGGTCGAGCAGCTTGTCCGACACCGACCGTGCGCTCGGATCATCAACGACCACGATCCGAAGACGATCTCTCGCCTCGGCGGCGATCGCCGGGGGCAGCAGCGAGAAGTAGTGGTCGACGATGGCATCGGACGGCTCGCCCGAGCACACGTATACGATCCGCACCGCCGGCATCCTGAGCATCAGGACACAGACGAGGAACCGGTGCTCGAGAGCCGACAGTCGATTGGCATAGTGCGACAGCAGCGACTCGCCGAGACTGAACGAGGGAAGGACGACGACGGTGTGTCGGGTCGTCGACTCGACCGTGTTCGCCGCGTGGGCCGCTTCGAGCCGGGACTGGAGGCGCTGGAATTCATCCATCGTCGCAATATAGGTGGCCCTATCGGTTCGTCTCCGTTTGAGTCGAGCATGGGTGTCTGTCATGCTCGAGCCAGTCGACGCTCGACAATTCGGCTCTACGTCCGGCGTTCTGCCTACCGGTCGCTTCCTAGACTCGTCTCGTGAGCCTGGCATGTCCATCCTGTGGTGTCGACGCCCCCGATGGGGCCAGATTCTGTCTGCAGTGTGGGACCTCCCTGTCGCTCGCCTGCCCGTCATGCGCCGCCGAGTTGCCGGCCGGTTCGCGGTTCTGCTCGTCGTGCGGTCAACCGATCGACGGCGCTCCCGCTCCGGCCGCTCCGGCGCCCAGCCCGACCGAAGAGCGCCGTCTCATCACCGTGTTGTTCGCCGATCTGGTGGGGTTCACCTCCCACACCGAGCGTTCCGATCCCGAGGACGTGCGCGAGCGGTTGTCGACCTACCACCAGCGGGCCCGTGAAGACGTCGAGCGTTTCGGTGGTCGGATCGAGAAACTGATGGGTGACGGGGTCTTTGCCGTGTTCGGCGTTCCCACCGCCCACGAGGACGACCGTGAGCGGGCGGTGCGGGCTGCCTTGCGCATCCAGGAGTCGGTCGGCCTCCTCAACGACGAGAACCCCGAGCTCGAACTTTCGGTGCGGATCGGAGTCACCACGGGTGAGGCGATCGTCCAGTTGGATCCGGCGACACCCGACCGGGAGGGGATCATCGGTGACGTCGTGAACACCGCCTCACGTCTGGAGGGGCTGGCGAAGCCCGGCACCGTGGTGGTCGACGAGCGCACCTATCGGGGTGCCGTCGAGACGATCTCCTTCGACGAGGGCGAGTTCGTCACGGTCAAGGGCAAAGGCGAGCCGATCCACGTGTTCCGGGCGATCGCCCCGCGCAGCCGGCTGGGGAGCTCGATCGAGGATGAGCACGCAACCCCGTTCCTCGGCCGCGACGCCGAGCTTCATCTCCTCACCTCCACGTTCGATCGCACCGTACGCGAACAGGCGGTCCAGCTGGTCACCATCATCGGAGAGCCGGGGGTGGGCAAGAGCCGGCTACTCCACGAGTTCAGAATGGTGATCGACGACAGGCCGGATCTCGTCTCGTGGCGTCAGGGTCGGTGCCTTTCGTACGGCGACGGGATCACGTTCTGGGCGCTGGGTGAGATCATCAAGGCCCAGGCGGGCATCCGTGACTCCGACGACCCGACGGTCGCCGGCGAGAAGCTCGGCCGGGCCGTCGACACCCTGTTCGACGACGATACGACCGCCAAGTGGGTGCGGACCAGACTCGAGCCGATTGCGGGAGTGGTCGGTAGTGACGAGGCCACGATGCAGGAGCTGTTCGCCGCTCTCACCCGCTTCTTCGAGGCGCTCGCCGCCCGCAAACCGTTGGTTCTCGTGATCGAGGATCTCCAGTGGGCCGATCCCAGCCTGCTGGAGTTCATCGACCATCTGACGGGTTGGGCAACCGAATCCCCGATCCTGGTCACCGCCACCGCCCGACCCGAGTTTCTCACCACCCATCCGGGATGGGGCGGCGGCAAGCGCAACGCCACCACCATCGGCCTCTCTCGTCTGAGCGACGAAGACACCGCCCGCATCATCGCCTCGCTGCTGGACCGGAATCTGCTCGACGCCGGACTGCAACAAGCGCTGTTGGACAGATGCGGGGGCAACCCCTTGTATGCCACGGAGTTCGTCCGCTACATCACCGACCGCGGGCTGGTGTCGCAGTCTGCTCTTCCCGGCGACCTTGCGGTCCCCGACACGCTTCATGGGGTGATCGCCGCCCGGCTCGACCTGTTGGACCCCGACGAGAAGACCGTGCTGCAGGCGGCATCGGTGGTGGGTCGGGTCTTCTGGTCGGCTGCACTCGCCGAGGCGACCGGCATGTCCGTCGAGGCGCTTCGCACCCATCTGCGTAACTTGGCCAATCGTGAGCTGATCCGACCGGTGCGCGAGCCGTCGATGATCGGCCAGGAGGAGTGGACGTTCACTCATGCCCTCGTCAACGACGTCGCCTACGGCCAGATCCCGCGGGGCGATCGCGGGCGAAACCACCTTTCGGTGATCGGATGGGTCGAAGGCGTTTCGGGTGAGCGGATGGGGGAGGTGGCCGAGTTGCTCGCCCATCACTACGGGCGGGTCTTCGAGCTGTCACCGTCGGCGGTAGACGACTCGGTCAGGTCGAGGGCGTTCGACGTGTTGATGGCCGCCGGTGAGCGGGTCATCGGTCTCTTCTACGCCCGCGGTGCCGGCTACTTCCAGCGAGCGGCGGAGGTGGCGCCCACCCCGGCCCAGCGAGCGAGGGCGCGCATCGAGCGAGCGACGCGGTTCGCCGCATACGACTCGATCGACGGCGCCGAACGCGACGCCGAACTCGCCGTCGAGGACGCCGTTGCCGCAGGAAACGTCGAACTCCAGGCGGAGGCGCACCTGGTGTGGTCGAACAATCGCTGGTATCGAGGCGACACCGATGGGCGCAGGCTGCACCTCGAAGAGGCGGAGCGTTTGCTGCAAGGGCGACCGCCATCGACGGCGTCCGTCCAGGTGATCAACACGTCGGCCTTCGACGCCATGGTCGCCGGCGATGCCGCGCTCGCCCTCGACATCATCGAGCGTGGTCGGGAAACGGTCGTCGCGTTTGGCAAGCCGGACTCCTACGCCAAGCTGATCGCGACAGAAGGCAGCGCACTTGTGGCGGAAGGCGACGAAACCGGGCTGGACTTGCTGCGCCAGTCGCTCGATATGCACCTCGACTCCAACAGCACCGACAAGGCGAACGCCGGCTACAACAACCTGGCGACGTCGGCCGTGTTCTTCCGACCGGCGACTCAGGTCCTGGCGCAGATCAACGAGGCCATCGACATGTGTGACGAGCGGGGCTATGTCGCCCACGGTGAATTCAGCCGAATGACACGTCTCGAGTCGTTGTTCCCGTTGGGTCGATGGGACGATCTCCGTCGCGAGGCCGATGCGATCCTCGCGGCCGACACCGCTCGGGGAGGATCACGAGTGTCAGCGGTCTGCAACGTGTGGCTCGCCTACCTCTCGGCATACACCGGCGATCTGGCCGCGGCCGGCGCGTACCTCGAGGCCGGCGCCGAGGCGGTGTTGTCGAGCGGCGATGCACAAGGTGGGACCGGCACCGCCATGATCGGCGTCGTGGTTTCTGCGGCGCGAGGGGACGACGATGCAGTCGGTAGTTATGCCGATCGACTGGAGTCGTCCGTGACGGCTGCACCGCAGTTCGCCGACTTCTGCGCGGGTGGCGCCACCACCGAGCTGGTGGCAGCGGGACGAGCCGACCAGCTGAGGCGCATACTCGCCTCGGCGCGATCCGGGGGGCCTTGGGATCGGGTGCGGCGGCTCCAGGCCGAGGCGGCGCTCGCCGCTCACGACGGGGATCACGAGCGGGCGGTGGCTGCTGCGACGGAGTCGATCCAGATCTGCGAAGCGCTCGAGCACGTCTTCGATCCGATTCGGTCGCGAATCGTCGCCGCCCGGTCGTTGATCGCCCTCGATCGAGATGCCGGGGCGCGGTCGCTTCTGCAGCGGGCGATCGCCGACGCCGAGTCGATCGGAGCCGACCTCCTCGCCGCCGAGGCGAGGTCACTCTTTGGCGACGGGGACCAGCGGCTGGCCGCCGAAAACTGATCGCAGGCTCCATGGATCGGTAACACAGCTGTCTGGAGTGTTGGTTGCCCTAGGGCGGGTGGTGTCGACGTCGCAGCGACTGGACGGTCGGGAAGACGGTGCTGACGCCTGCCTCGTCGTTAGGTGAACATCGCACGCCATCGGGGCTGACGCCCTTCACGCTCGAGTTGTCCTGCGGGTAGCTCCAACCGGGGCGGAGCCGGGCCTTCGCGCTTCCCACTGGGACAGCCGCCGTGTGCTCATGCATCACTCGACCGCCGATGCCTCACGCTGCCGAAGGCTTGAAGGCGGGCGCGATCTGTCAGGGGGTCACGGTGGCGGGGATCTGGTCGCAAGACGGGCAGACCTTTGCCGTGCCGGTGTCGACGATGAAGCGGGCGCACACGCCGCACAGCTCTCGGACCGAACGGCGATGTCTGACAGTCCGCACCGATGCGCCGACCGATGCCCAGGTCTGTTTGTCGAGGCCCTCGGTGAGAAGGGCGAGGAGTAGACCGGAGACCACGAGGAGGTCGAAGAGGGCGACGATGAGTCCCGCTGCGCTGATCATGCCCTCTGAGGCGAGATAGGCCCAGGCCGCGATGGCACCGATCGATCCCCCGTACAGCATGATTCGACTGAGTCGCATGACACCTTCCGGTGCAGACGCTACAAACGATTGTGACCCCGGTCAACGAATTTGTTTCCCACTTCAACGAGAGCCCGGGTCACGATGAGGGCCCTTCGAGGCTGGGTTGCGACTCCGGGCACCGATGCCGGTGCCCGGAGGGGCTGATCATTCGGCCATCGCCTCGTGCTCTCTGAGGTGCCAGGCGCGGGCCTTCTCCTCGAAGCGTGCTCGGCGTTCCTCGCGTGAGCCGTGGTGGCCTCCGGCCGTCATCGCCTTCTTCTTGGCACCTGCCAGAACGAACACGGCCAGCAGGACCGGTGCGACACGTTTCATGATGTCTCCTTTCGTCGTGTCTGCTCACACGATCGGGGTCGGCCGTGAAGAAGTCGTGAAGATCGTGCGGAGACCCGGAGGCGGAACGACCTCGACGGCCATGAAGACTCTGGCTAGGAGGTGGGTTCTACGACGCGTCGCACCACCCAGCGGTGCTTGCCGATCATCCGATCTCTGGTGAAGCCAAGCTCCTCGTATGTGGACAGGGCGCCGTTGTAGAGGAACCCGGCCGGCACCGCACCGGCCGGCTCGGGGTAGCCCTCGACCACTCCTCCGCCCAGCCCGGCGATCAGTTCGAGCGCTCCGGCCAGGGCCGTGGTCGCAACGCCCTGGCGGCGATGGCCCTTGGCGACGTAGCAACAGGCGATCCGCCAGTCCGGCAGTGCGGTCAACGACTTCTCGTAGGCAGCCCGACTCTTGATCCGGGGCAGCTCTTCGGTCGGCCCGAACTGACACCAGCCGACGCATTCGTCTTTCTCGAACACCAGGGCGGCGTGAGCAGTGCCTTCGAGGACCCGGGTCTGCTTGCGCTCCCGGTTCACCGCCGCCGAGGTCTTGCCGACGCCCTCGGGATGGAACCCCATGCACCAGCAGCCGCTGGGAAACCCGCCGCTGGTCTCGCACAACTCGGCGAACGCCGGCCAGGTCGATTCGTAGAGTGGTTTGACGATGCGCTCGGTCACGGAAGCGACGCTACCGATCGGTGGCCGAGGCGGGGCGCCATCAGGCGACTCACGGTTCGGGCGTGGTGAGCACGCCGCGGATCTCCTGGACGAGATATGGGCGGCTGGTGACGACGACGACCGGGTCGTAGAGATAGGGAACGCCGAGCGAGGTGTAGTAGCCGCGCCACACCGTGGCCGTCGCAACCGTGTAGTCGCCCTTCTCCTCGTACAGGTGGACGGCGAGGGCGTCGTCGTCGGATGGCCCGCCGCCGTCGTAGACCGTGGCGATCTGACCGGCGGTGTCGGCGAAGTCGTATGTGAGATCGACCCCCGAGTCGTCCCACTCGGTGATCGGGCCACGGAAATCGCACTGGCTCTCGCAGTCCAGGTCCCAGTGGATCGCGTCGATCCATGCGTGGGCCGTGAGCGTCCACTCCCGTCCGTAGGCGCTCACCGACACGGTCTTCGGTCCCAGGCTGTACGTGTTGGGAGTGGTGAACTCGTACCACAGCCAGGTGTCGAGGCCGGTGAGCCCGACCACCAGCGGGTTGTAGTTGACCTGTGCGTTTGGCACGTCGGCGGCGACGTCGGCGAAGTCGGGGTCCGTCGGCTCGACGATTTCGACACAGCGCAACACCATGTCGGCCGTGATCGAGTAGCCACCCCAGTAGTCCTCCGCCCATGTGGTGCCGTAGAAATAGTCCCAGCGACCTTGCGTGTAGTCCCAGTAGTACGAGGCGCTGGCGATCAGCGCCTGCCTGTTGGAGCATTGCATCGGGCCCTCAGCCGTGACCTCGATCAACGGGTTGTTCGGGTTCCCCGCCAACGTCAGGGCGTACTCGTTCGCCTGCAACCACCCGTCAACGTGCATCTGCGTGCATTTCTGAATATCCCCTGGAAGCCAGCCGAACATCTCAACGAGAGACGCGACCATCGCCGGAGTGAGGTTCATGTGCCAGATGTCCTCTGACCACGGGAAGTCAACCCACCCAGGCGTATTGGCGTTCTCTGACGACGGCGGAAGGTAGTCGTCGATGGATGCATGGATCACTCCACACGGAGCGTTCGCCAGCCGCTCGGCGTCGTCCGCGGTGCCGGAGACCATGAGGTCCGCGTCCATTGCCCAGGCCGACAGGTCGGATTCGCCATACACCTCAAGGGCTTGACCGGCTAAAGGCACGGCCGATATCGCAAGGAAAACGAGAAGCGAAAGCGCCTTCCTCACGACTCGACCCAGAAGTACTTCCAGCCAGATTCGGTCGGCGAAACGATCGCCATACGGCTGCGATTGGCCCACCCTTCTTCGTGCTGGACGATTGTCCCGTCCTCGCGTACTACGTCGTAAGGCGCCAACGAGGTTTGATACGACACGAATACCGATCCCTCGGGCGCGCCATCGACCACTTCCTGACCAGCGACTGTGCTCCCCTCTCGATCAGGGATGACAAACACCGAGTGGACCTCGTATGCGCCCTTCATTACGAGCCGGAATCGGTTGTTCTCGAATGCATCGAGGTTCCGCTGTAGGGATCCGTAGGCTGGCGAATCCTGAACGGCCATCAAGTCTGCGTACTGCCGCACTGTTGCAATTTGGATGACGGCCGTTTCGAACAGGAGCAACTCTCGAACGGCCGTTGCCGGATCCGCGGTCGTAAGGTCTGGCGATGGAATGGCTGCGGCCGCTTCATCGGAATACAGAACTGATAGGAAGCCCTGGACGTTGTCGAGTTCTGCAGCGAGCGTTTCAGGTGAACCGACAGTCTCGGTGAGCCCGGTGGTCGTTGTTGTCTCGGTTTCGGTGGTCGATATC
>JAHEDH010000027.1:28249-29893 GCA_024641285.1 bacterium
TGAGTGAATCTGGTATTCGCCGAGCAGAACGATCTTCAAACCATTCCCCGAGAATGTATCGAGGTCCCGACGAAGCGATCCGTACGCGGGTGAACCCTGAACGGCCATGACGTCGACATACTGTCGGACCGACCCGACTTGGATGGATTCAACTTCGAAAGCCAGCAACTCCCGTAGAGCGACCAACGGATCAGGGTTCGTCAGGTCGGGGTTGGGAATGGCGGCGGCTGCATCGTGATCCAGCATCAAACTGATGAACTCCCTCGCCGTCTCCAGTTCTTGGGCGAGGGCTTCTCGCGAACCGACAATCTCGGTGAACCCGGTGGTCGTTGTTGTCTCGGTTTCGGTGGTCGATGTCGTCGGCGGGGCCGTGGTCGAGGTGGACGTGATGGTTGTCGTCGGCTCGGCCGCGGATGTCGTGGTGACGGTGTCGCCGTCGGTGCACGCCGCCAACGCGAACGCGATCACGGCCAGGGCCGTGTACCGCCGAGACTCCCTCCACATGCGGGGAATGGTGCCGGTTCGGGTCCCTGAGGTCAATACCCTCCTGCCGGTCGTGCCGCGGCCACGGCACCAAGAGCGTGTTTGCAGGGCCTATTGCGCTTCCGGGTCCTGCGCCGTGATCTCGTGCGCTCGGCCGAGCAGGTCGGAGAGCACCTCGAGGTCGAGGTCGTCGATCCGCTTGAAGCCGATGCTGGCCGACCCGAGCTTCACCTTGCCGAGCCTTCCCTCGTACTGCTGTCCGAGATACTTCCCATCGGCCACTGCGTTCACATACAGGCTGTAGTGATCCTTCTGGCGGGCCAGGCCAACCAGGAACCAGTGCACCTCTTCGCCCTTGGGTCGTGGTTGCACGATGTGGCCGTAACCGATGATCTGCTGCTCGGTTCCTCCCCAGAACCGTCCCTCGTACAGCGCTCGGCGTCGACCCGGCATCGCCGCCGTGATCATCCGATCGAGGGTGCGCATCGTCTCGGCGATGTCGTGGTCTTCGATGCCGTCCAGGTGAGTGTCGACGGCGACATCTGAGATCTCCATGTGGTCAACCTATCGAACGCACGCTCCGGTGGCGGGACTCGGCCTCGACGGGGTGTACGGTCGCTCGATGCGCGACAACACCGCCAAGTGGCTCTCCCGGCTCCACTCCGGAGTCTTTCGGATGACCGGTGGAGTGGTCGGACGGCGTCTCGTCGACAACGACATGCTGTTGTTGACCACCAGTGGCCGGGTCACGGGACGCTCACACACCGTGCCGCTGTTGTATCTCCGTGACGGCGATGCCGTCGTCGTGTTCGCATCGTGGGGGGGCCGAGACGATCACCCCGAGTGGTATCTCAACCTCGTTGAAGACCCGCATGCCGCCGTGCAGATCGACGGCCGCCGGTATGGCGTCTTCGCCCGGACGGCGGAAGCCGACGAACGGGAAGGCTGGTGGGCGGCAGCCCAGGAGGCTTACTCGGGATACACCACCTATCAGTCGCGCACCGAGCGCCAGATCCCGGTTGTGATCCTCGAGCCCGCCTCGGCGAAGTGACCCGGGCATCGGGTCGGTGTGCCAGAGCGGTGTCTGTCGGTGTATCGCAGGCCCGTGTTGGCGCTCTGACGTCGCAACGGCGCCGGGCCGCGACGTGCGGTCAGTCACCG